>CAYXQS010000171.1:0-4438 GCA_964466515.1 uncultured Gemmatimonas sp.
GTGGCGGCGGTGGCGGTGGCGGCGGTGGCGGTGGCGGCGGTGGCGGCGGCGGCGGTGGCGGCGGCGGTGGCTGGTTTGATTCCTGCTACTGGCTCGTCTGGGAAATCAGCTATGATGGCGGCCAGACCTGGGAGTATCTTGACTCGATACTGGTATGCAATCTGGCAGATCAATAGGCGAAATATGCCCGCAACAACGGCCCGCTACTGACGAACAGGCTAATCAGAGCGCACAAGCCTGAGTTGTTGAATCTAGGGGGCTTAGGGCGCATTTGTTGTTCTGCCTCACTCGGAGACTTCGTCAATGATTCAGGAAATCGGATGGTTCGTCGTGGCCATTTCGTCACTCATAGTCACCATCCAACGGGCTAGGCTTCGGGCTAATTACTGGATCCTTTGGAGCGGCGGCTTGGCCTGCACCGGGGCATTACTCGGTGGAGTCGGCTTATTCCAGAGCGACCCCCAAGTACGGATCGTCTTTTCCAAGCTGACGGTGGCAATCCTGGCTGTTGCGTTCCTGCTCTTGATAATCGGGCTTCAACTCCCCAACCGACACAAAAACAACGAGCGTTGACCGCGCGCCACCATCCGTCGGCGGTTGATCAGATTTTGCACACGGCGTTGAGTTTCTAAGCCAGTCGTCGGTAGTAATCGAGACCAGTTCGCCCGAATCGAGAACGCGCCCCATCCACAGTCGAGCGCGCAGGGTTCGGCAAGGCCGCTGTTGCGGTGCGTATGTGACGAGGGGGGGGACGCATGCTACGACCTCAGCCAAGCCGCTCACCGCCCATCAGGACGGCCATCACGGCCTTCTGCACGTGCAACCGGTTCTCCGCCTCGTCCCAGACGCGGCTCTGCGCGCCGTCGATCACCTCGGCGGTGACCTCCTCGCCGCGGTGTGCGGGAAGGCAGTGCAGGAAGATCGCGTCCTTTGCCGCGCGCGACATCAGCGCGGCATTCACCTGGAAGCGCGCGAAGGCCTTCGCGCGCGCGGCGTGCTCCTCCTCCTGCCCCATCGACGCCCAGACGTCGGTGGTGACCACATCGGCGCCCGCGGCGGCCTCCTGCGGGTCGCGCACGAGGGTGACATTGCCGCCCTGTGTGGCGCGGGCGAGGATCGCCGCGTCGGGGTCGTAGCCCTCGGGACAGGCCAGCCGCAGCTCGAAGCCGAGCAGCGCGGCGGCATCGCACCAACTGTTGGCCATATTGTTGCCGTCCCCGATCCACGCGATTCGCTTTCCCTCGAAGCTGCCGAGGTGCTGCTGGATCGTGAGCAGGTCCGCGAGGACCTGGCAGGGGTGCTGCAGGTCGGTGAGCCCGTTGATCACCGGCACCGACGAATAGTGCGCGAGCTCCTGGGCGTCCGCGTGCGCGAAGGTGCGGATCATAATGCCGTCGACCATCCGGTCCAGCACGCGCGCGGTGTCGGCCACGGGCTCGCCGCGGCCGAGCTGCACGTCGCGCGGCGTGAGGAAGAGCGGGTGCGCGCCGAGCTGCCAGGCGCCGACCTCAAACGAGACGCGCGTGCGCGTGGACGACTTGAGGAAGAGCATCGCCAGCGCCTGCCCCTCGAGCGGGCGCTTGGTGTAGGCGCCGGTGCGCATCGTGTCCGCGAGGACGAAGAGCGCGCGCAGCTCCGCCGACGAGAGGTCGGTGAGGGCGAGGAGGTCGCGGTGGCCGGTCACCGGCTCAGCCGGTCGGACAGTCGGCGCGCGTCCAGGTGGGGCGCTCGTCGGGGTTGGGCGCGCCCGCCTCGGGGTACCGCGTGGTGATGGACCCGCGGCGCACGGCCACGCTGTGGCGCGCGGACAGCTTGCGGCGGTTGGTGAGCGTGGTCTCCGGCGCGAGCGAGGCGGCGAGCACCCAGCTCCCGCCGCGCGGGAACTCCACCACGCGGAGCGAGAAGCCCGGGCCGGCGAGCGCCACGCACGAGGGCGTGGCCCCGGTGGCGGCGCGGATCTCCCGCACCGCCGACTCCCACGCGGCGGCCGCGCTGCTGTCCGACGGCCAGTCGCGCGTCGCCTCGATCGCCATCACCTGCGCGTCCTCGGCGGGCCAGCTCCCGTCGAGGCCGACGAACGCGGGCACGGCAAAGAGTACGTCGTACGCGCCGATCGGCTCGCGCAGTCCCTCAAAGGGCGCGGGCTCCGCCCCCGAGCGGAAGGCGCGCACGCCGCCGGAACGGAGCGCGGCCATATTGATGCCGCGCAACTCGCTGAACGGCGCGACGCCCGCGGCCAGGTCGGCCGTGTCGCGCCGCTCCCCGCAGGCGCCGAGGGCCACGAGCGAAACAGCGAGCGCCGCAAAGGTCTTCGCAGGGTATGGCATCGGGAAGGTGCTCCTCACAGGATGTACTTGCGCAGGTCCTCGTCCTCGGCGATCGCCGCGAGCCGCTTCCGCACCGACGCCGCATTCACCACCTCCGGCGCCGTCCCCCGGTCCGGGAGTTCGTAGAGCAGCTCCTCGAGCAGCGTCGTCATCACCGTGTGCAGCCGGCGCGCCCCGATGTTCTCCATCCGGGCATTCACGTGCGCCGCGATCCGCGCAATCTCGGTGATGCCGTCCGGCGTGAAGCTCAACTCCGCCCCCTCCGCCGCCACCAGCGCGGCATACTGCTTGGTGAGGGCGTTTTCCGGCTCCGTCATAATCCGCACGAAGTCCCCCTCCGTCAACGGCTTGAGCTCCACCCGGATCGGGAAGCGCCCCTGCAGCTCGGGGATCAGGTCGCTCGGCTTGGAGACGTGGAAGGCGCCCGCGGCGATGAAGAGCACGTGGTCCGTCTTCACCATCCCGTACTTCGTCTGGACGTTGGAGCCCTCGACGATCGGCAACAGGTCGCGCTGGACGCCCTCGCGGGAGATGTCCGGGCCGCCGAAATCGCCCTTGGTGCCGGCAATCTTGTCGATCTCGTCGAGGAAGATGATGCCCAGCGACTCCACCCGCTCGAGCGCGTCGGCGACGACATCGTCGAGGTTGATGAGCTTGTCGAACTCCTGGTCGAGCAGGATGCGCCGCGCCTCGGCCACGGGGACGGTACGCTTGCGCGTCTTCTTGGGCATCAGCTCGGCGAGCATCTCCGCGAAGTTGTTCATTCCCTCGGGGGCGCCCTGCGTGCCGAGCATATCCATCATCTGCGGGCCCTGCTGCGCGACCTCGATCTCCACCTCGCGCTGCTCGAGCTGGCCGTCGCGGAGGAGCTGCTTGAGCTTCTCGCGCGTGCGCAGGTGCCGCTCCCTGGCGAGCGCCTGCTCCTGCGAGACGCTCCCCTCGGCGGAGGCGACGAAGACGCGCTGCGCATCGGCCGGGGCCGCTGGCGCGGGTTCGGTCGGCGCGGGGAGGAGAAGGTCCAGGAGCCGCTCGTCCACGCGGTCGTTGGCGAGGTCCTCGACATCGGCCTCGCGCTCGGAGCGGAGCATATCGATGGCGCTCTCGACGAGGTCGCGCACCATCCCCTCGACGTCGCGGCCGACGTAGCCGACCTCGGTGAACTTGGTGGCCTCGACCTTGATGAACGGTGCGCGATCGAGCTTGGCGAGCCGTCGCGCGATCTCCGTCTTGCCGCAGCCCGTTGGCCCCATCAGCAAGATGTTCTTCGGCGTGATCTCGTCGCGCAGCGGCTCCGGCGCCCGACGACGACGCCAGCGGTTGCGCAAGGCGATGGCGACGGCGCGCTTGGCGGCGTGTTGGCCGACGATGAAGCGATCGAGCTCAGACACGATCTCGCGCGGCGTAAAGGCAAGCTCTGTCATGACAGCTCCTCGACGGTGATGTTGTGGTTGGTGAACACGCAGATGTCGCCGGCGATGCGCAGCGCCTCCTCGGCGATGGTCTTCGCGGGCAACGTGGTGTGGGCGCAGAGGGCGCGGGCGGCGGCGGTGGCGTAGGGGCCGCCCGAGCCGATGGCGTGGCAGTCGCCGTCGGGCTCGATGACGTCGCCAGTGCCCGACAACAACAAGATGCGCTCGCTGTCGGCGATCAACATGAGCGCTTCCAGTCGACGCAGGATCTTGTCTTTGCGCCAGTCTTTGGTGAGCTCGACAGCGGCGCGGCTCAGGTTGCCGCTGTGCTCTTGCAGCTTGCCCTCAAACAGCTCGAACAAGGTGAGCGCGTCGGCGGTGCTGCCGGCGAAGCCAGCGAGGATGCGATCGCCCCGCAGGCGGCGCACCTTCTTGGCTGTGGCCTTCATGATGGTGTTGCCCATCGAGACTTGGCCGTCGCCGGCGATGACGGTGCGCCCTTGGCGGCGAACTGCGACGATGGTGGTGGCGTGGAACATCACTCCTCCGGTGGCGCGCTTGTGGGCCCACTGTCTGTTTTTTTGTGCAAGCGGCGATCACCACCTACGGTGGCTCTTGTGGACGCCGCTAGGTGCCACACGACAACCGACCGGACAAGCTCGACGACGGCGTTCCCGTCGCCGCCGGGCTCGCCCGTCCCAT
>CAYXQS010000172.1:0-4372 GCA_964466515.1 uncultured Gemmatimonas sp.
CCTCGAGCCCGTAGATCTGGAAGAACTCCGTCTCCTCCGTCTCCGCGGTGCCGGTCATTCCGGCGAGCTTCTCGTAGAGGCGGAAGTAGTTCTGGATGGTGATGGTCGCGAGCGTCTGCGTCTCGCCGCGGACGACGACGCTCTCCTTGGCCTCCACCGCCTGGTGCAGCCCCTCGGACCAGCGCCGCCCCGGCATCGTCCGGCCGGTGTATTCGTCGACGATCAGGACCTGGCCGTCCTGCACCACGTAGTTCACGTCCTTCTCGTAGAGCGCGTGCGCCCGGAGGAGCTGGTGCACGATGTTCAGCTTCTCGGACTTCATCGCGTACTCGACCTCGATGGTACGGCGCGCCGCGAGCTTCGCGGCGGCGTCCATCCCGTCATCCTTCTCGATCCGCCCGATCTCCAGCGAGATGTCGGGCAGGACGAAGGCCTCCGGCGAGTTGGGCGACATATAGTCCACGCCCTTGTCCGTGAGATGGACCGAGTGGCCCTTCTCGTCGAGGACGAAGAGCATATCGTCCTCGAGGTCACGGAAGACCTGCTTGGCGGCCGTGACCTTCCGGTCCGCGATGTGCTCGAGCTCCTTGCCCTGGATGAGCTGCTTGACGCCCGTCTCCTGCATCACCTTGAGGAGGCGCTTGTTCCTGGGGCCGCCGAGGCGCGCCTTGTAGAAGAGCAGCGCGGCCTCGTCCGTCTCCCCCGCGGCCAACGCCCGCTCGCCGCGGGCCACCAGGTCGTTCACCATCTCCGTCTGCCGGCGCACCAGGCGGCTGACCGCCTGATTGTGCTCGGCGTACTGCATATCCCCGTCGTTCCCCACCGGCCCCGAGATGATGAGCGGCGTGCGCGCCTCGTCCACCAGCACCGAGTCCACCTCGTCGACGATCGCGAAGATGTGCGGCCGCTGCACGCGCTGGTCGAGTGCGACGACCATATTGTCGCGCAGGTAGTCGAACCCGAACTCGTTGTTGGTGCCGTACGTGATGTCGCATTCGTAGGCCGCGCGGCGCGGCGGCGTCCCCGGCTCCGTGTCGTCGAGGCAGCCGACGGTCAGCCCGAGCCAGCGGTAGAGGTGCCCCATCCACTGCGAGTCGCGGCGGGCGAGATACGAGTTCACCGTGACGAGGTGCGCCCCGCGCCCCGGGAGCGCGTTGAGATACAGCGGCAGGGTCGCCACCAGCGTCTTGCCTTCGCCCGTGGCCATCTCGGCGATGCGGCCCAGGTGGAGCTGGATCCCGCCGATGAGCTGGACATCGTAGTGCACCATATCCCAGGGGATGTCCTGGCCCGTCACCGACACGCGCGTCCCGACCAGGCGGCGCGCGGCCTCGCGCACCGTCGCAAACGCCTCGGGCAGGAGCTCGTCGAGGATCTCCGCGATGAGCGCGCGCAGCTCCCCCTCGAGCCCGTGCTGTCCGTCGGGGCCGCCCAGCTCGTGGTCAATCCGCTCGCGCGCCTCGGGGTCCTCGGCGGCGTGCTTGTCCGCCTTGAGCGTCTCGATCCGCTGCTTGAGGTCGGCGGTGCGTGCGTCGATGAGCGCGCGGAACTTGGCCGTCTGCTCGCGCAGCTGGCTGTCGGTCAGGTTGGCGAGCTGGCCGCCGAGCGAGTTGATCTCGTCGACGATGGGCTGCACGCGCTTCTGTTCCCGCTCGTGCCGGGTCCCGAAAATGGAGCCAAAGAGCTTCTTGAGCATTACCTGGTCACTCGGTCGGTGGTGCGATACAACGCGTGGGTCGCGATGTAGTCCGCCACGGTATCCGGCACGAAGCCCCGGATCGGGCGCCGGTCCCGGACCCGGGCACGGATCTCGGTAGCGGAGATGTCGAGGCGCCGCGGACGAAGGCGCTCGGCCTGGAATCCCTTGGGAAGGAGCCGCGGCCCGTCGCCCCGTCCGGCGATCGCCACACGGACCAGCTTGGCCAAGGCCTCCGGCTCGCGCCACTGCGGCAACGTCGCCGCCGTATCCTCGCCCATCAGGAGATAAAGCTCCGCGTCGGGGTGCGCCGCGCGATAGCCGCGCGCCGTCTCGATCGTGAAAGATAACCCCGCACGGTCCGCCTCGACCGCATCGACCGCGAGGCGCGGCTCGTTCGCCACCAGGAGCCGCGTCATCGCGAGGCGGTCGGAGGGGGCGGTCATCTCGACCCCGGCCTTGAGCGGCTGCCGCGACGCGGGCACGAAGATCACGCGGTCGAGGCGCAGTTGGTCGAGCGCATCATACGCGAGCAGGAGATGCCCCACGTGCGGCGGATCGAAGGTCCCGCCGAGGAGTCCGAGGCGTTCCCCCACGTCGGCCCGTCAGCGACCCGACGGCGCGCGCGTGGAACCCGCGACGTCCATCTTGCAGACCGCGAGCACCTCGGGGTCGGTCGGAAATCCGCTGCGGAGCGCCGCGCAGACCTCGTCGGCATCCTCCGTGTAGTTCATCGCGGGCAGCCGGTAGACCTTCACGAGCTGGAGCATCGCCTGGCGCGCCTTGTCCGTGTTCGGCCAGTTGGCGACGACGTCGGTGAAGTAGATGATTGCCGAGTCGTACGCGCGGCGGCGCACGTAGTGCACCCCCGTCTCGTAATCCTTGGTGGCGAACCATTCGTCGAGCCGGATGATCTCCTTGGCCGCGGAGTCCGCGTAGGGCGAGTCCGGGAAGAGTCCCGTGAGGAGCCGGTACTGCCCCTGCGCAAGGATCCCGTACTGGGGGTCGAGCGAGGGCCGGCGCCAGATCGCCGCGTACGCCTTGCCCGAGAGATAGACCGCGTCGTCGGCGAGCGTGTCGTCCGGGAACTGCTCGGCGAGCCGCATAAAGCTCTGTGCGGCGAGCACCCGTTCCTCGTTCCTGAGCCGCGCGTGGCCGAGGTACCAGTGCGACCGCGAGAGGAGCGTGTCCCGCGACGGCAGGTCGAAGGTCAGCTTCTCGAACGCGGCGATGGCGTCGTCCCACTTCCCGTCCTCGTAGCGCTGGAGCCCCGCGAGGTAGAGCGCGCCGGACGAGGAGAACCGGCGCACGTTCAGCGCCGACGCGCAGGCGGTGGCACACAGCAGAACGACCAGCAAGAGGGAGCGCATCAGGTCCTGGGCTGCATCCGCGCGGACCCCGAGAGTCCGCGAAAGTAGTCGATGGTGCGGGCCAGCCCGTTGCGGAGCTGGATGGTGGGTTCCCAGCCGAGGATGGCGCGGGCCCGCGTGATGTCGGGCTGCCGCACCTTCGGATCGTCCGCCGGGAGTGGGTGGCTGATGATAGGCGACCGGGACCCCGTGAGTTCCACGACCAGCTCCGCCAGCTGCCGGACGGTAAACTCGTTGGGGTTGCCGATGTTGACCGGCATCCCTTCGTCACTGCCGAAGAGCCGATAGATGCCTTCGACCTCGTCCTCGACGTAGCAGAAGGAGCGCGTCTGGCTCCCGTCGCCGTAGACGGTGAGCGGCTCGTCGTGCAGCGCCTGCATAATGAAGTTCGACACCACGCGCCCGTCGTGCGGGCGCATCCGCGGGCCGTAGGTGTTGAAGATCCGCACGATCCGCGTGTCGACGCCCTGCGCGCGGCGATACGCCATCGTCATCGCCTCGGCAAAGCGCTTGGCCTCGTCGTAGCAGCCGCGCGGGCCGACGGGGTTCACGTGCCCCCAATACGACTCCGGCTGCGGATGCACCAGCGGGTCGCCATAGACCTCGCTGGTGGAGGCGAGGAGGAAGCGCGCCCCCTTGGCGAGCGCGAGCCCGAGTGCGTTGTGCGTGCCCAGCGAGCCGACCTTGAGGGTCTGGATCGGCATATGCAGGTAGTCCACCGGGCTGGCAGGCGACGCAAAGTGCAGCACGCCGTCGAGCGTCCCGGCGATGTACGTGTAGTCGGAGATGTTGTGCTTGATGAAACTGAACCGCCCGTGCCCCATCAGGTGCGCGATGTTGTCCGGGTGCCCCGTGAGGAAGTTGTCGAGCCCGACCACGGTGTGGCCATCCGCGAGGAAGCGATCCGTGAGATGCGACCCGAGGAACCCCGCCGCGCCCGTGATGAGGACCCTCATTCGCGGCCCCGGCCAATGGAGCGATACGTGAAGCCGAGCGCACGCATCTTCTCGGGATCGTAGAGGTTGCGGCCGTCGACGACCACGGGCTGCCGCAGCTCCTGCCGGAGCCGCGCGAAGTCGGGAAAGCGGTACTCGTTCCAGTCCGTGACGATGACGAGCGCGTCCGCGCCGGTGGCGGCGTCGTGGCCGGTCTTGGCGTAGCCGATCGTGTCGCCGATGCGGCGCTGCGTCTCGTGCATCGCGGCCGGGTCGTGCGCAATCACCGTCGCGCCCGCGGCGAGGAGCTCCGCGATGAGCACCAGCGCCGGCGACTCCCGCATATCGTCGGTATTGGCCTTGAAGGCGAG
>CAYXQS010000173.1:0-4335 GCA_964466515.1 uncultured Gemmatimonas sp.
ACCGGCGTGCGCGAGGAGACGCTGCACCCGATTCTCGACGCGGAGCAGGCGCGCGCGCTGCAGCGCCTCACGCGGGAGATCCCCGCGGCCGATGCCGCGCTGCGCTACGCCGCCTCGCTGGTGCGCGCCACGCGCCCCAAGGACGGGGAAGCCACGCCGCTCGTGGAGCAGTACGTGCGGTGGGGCGCCGGGCCGCGCGCGGGACAGGCGCTGATCCTCGGCGCCAAGGCCGCCGCGCTCCTCGCCGGACGCCACGCCGTCGCGCCGGCGGACATCCGGCGCGTCGCGCGCCCCGTGCTGCGCCATCGCGTGCTGCCCAACTTCGCGGCGGAGGCGGAAGGGATCGACTCGGAGCGGATCGTCGAGGACCTGCTCGAGCGCGTCCCCGAGCCGCGCGGCCTCACCGGGATCTGAGCGATGCCGGTCGGCCCGTACGGCGCGCTGCTCGACGCCGTGCGCGGCGCCCGGGGGCCCGCGCGGCGACCGGTCCCCGGCGGCGCTCCCGGCGCGCACCCCGCCCGCACCCGCGGCGTCGCGCCTGAGTTCGCCGAGTACCGTCCCTACCGTCAGGGCGACGATCCCAAGCGGCTCGACTGGAAGCTGCTCGCGCGCAGCGACCGCGCCTTCATCCGGCTGGCTCCCGACCACGCGGTCCTCGGCACCACGTTGGTCGTCGACGCCTCGGCGTCGCTGGCCTTCCCCGTGGGCAGCGACGCCAAGTGGGTGCAGGCCAAGCGGATCGCCGTCGCGCTGGCGGCCATCGCGCACACGAGCGCCGATCCCGTGGGACTGCTGGTCGCACGCCCGGAAGGGCCGCTGCGGCTCGAGGCGCGCACGCGCCACGGGGTGATCGGCGAGATCGCGCGTTCGCTCGACGGTGTCCGGCCGGCGGGGTCGCCGACGCTTGCGTCGTTGGTGGCGGAGAGTGCGCCGCGTTGCGTGGTGATCACCGATTGCCTCGGCGACTTTGACGCGCTGCGTGCGGCGCTCGCCCGGCACGTGGCGCGCGGCGGGGAGGCGCATCTCGTCCATATGGTCGCGCGCGCGGAACTCGAACCCGCGGAGACCGCGGTACTCGCGACGGACCCCGAGGACGCCACGGTGCGGCGCCCGCTCGTCGATGCCACGCGCGAGGGCTACCGCGCGCGGTTTGCCGCCTTCCGCGCGGAGGTCACGCGCGCGCTGCGCGCCGACGGGGTGCAGGTACACGAGGTACACGACGACGATCCCCCCGAGGTGGCGGTCCGCCGCATCGTACGGCCTCCCGGCTCGGACGCGGCCCGATGAGCCTTCTCGCGCCCTGGATGCTCGTGGGCGGCGCGCTCGCCGCGCTTGGGGTCGTCGCGCTGCATCTGCTCACGACGCGTCGGCCGCCGCCGGCGGTACTGCCGACGGCGCGCTTCGTGCCGGAGAGCGACGTGCGCGCGGTGGCGCGCGCCTCGCGGCCGACGGATCTGGCGCTGCTCGCGCTGCGCGCGCTCGCGGTGCTGATGATCGGCGTGGCGTTCGCGCGCCCGGTGCCCGATGCGCCGGGCCCGTCCGTGCGCACGGTCTTTGCGCTCGACCTCTCGCGCAGCGTCGCGGACACCGCGGCGGCGCGCTCCGCGGTTGCGGCCCACGCCGCCGCGGGCGATTCCGTGTTCCCCTTCGGGGCAGGGGAGCGCGTGGGCGCACTCTCCACGGCGTTTGTGCTTGCACGGCGCGCGGCGGCGCGGATCGCGCGCGGCGCCGACTCGGTGCAGCTCGTGATCGTGAGTCCGGTGGGCGACGGGGCCATTGACGCGGCCACGATGCCGCTCCGCGCGGCGTGGCCCGGCCGCATCGCGCTGGAGCGGGTGGCCGCTGCCGCCGACACGGCGCGCGCGCCGCGGCCTGGGCTTGTCACCGCGCTCGCCGACGATCCCATCCGGCCCGCGCTGGCGCAGCTCCCGGCCGAGCGCGGCACGCACGGCGTGCGGATCGTGCGCGGCGCGCTCCGCGCGGCGGATTCGCTCTGGGTGCGCGCCGGTCGGCGCGCGCTCCTGCATTGGCCCGTGGCGGCCGCCGCGCCACTCGCTGCGGAAGGCGTCACGGCGTTTGGGCGGGGCGAGGCGACCCTCGTCGCTCCGCTGGCGCGGTTGCCGCTCGCCCAATCACCACTCGCCCGCGGGGACGCGCCGCGCATCGTCGCGCGCTGGAGCGACGGTGTGCCCGCAGTCACGGAGTCCCCGCTCGGCGACGGCTGCGTGCGCGAGGTCGGCATTGGGATCCCGGCGGGCGACCTCACGTTGCGCGAGCCGTTCACGCGTTTTCTTGGCGTCCTGGTTGAGCCCTGCGGCGGCGCGCGCGGCCCCGCACTGGCCGACAGCGCGCTCGCCTGGCTCACGGCCCCCGGCCCGCTCGCCCCCGGCCCCGCGCTCGCTGGCGCCGACGGGGCGGACCACCGGCTCCCGTTCTGGCTGATTGCCATTGCGCTGCTCCTGCTCGGCGCCGAGTCGGCCCTGCGCCGCCGCACGGCCAGCGGGGCGCGCGCGTGACCACGCCCGCCGTGCGACTCGCCCGCGCCCGGCGTGTCCTCGTCGCGACCATCGCGGCGCGCGCGCTCCTCGTGAGCGCGCTCCTTGGCGTGGCCGCGCTCGCGTTCCTGCTTGCGCTCGACACCGTCGTCGGCCTTTCGCTCGGGCTCCGTGCGCGTCTCACGCCGCTTCCCTGGCTTGCGTTGGGCGGCGCGGTGGTGTGGCACCTGATTGGCCCCGTCCGCGACGCGCTCACGGCGGGCACGGAGCAGGTGGCGCTCTGGTTTGAGCGCCGCATTCCGGCGCTGCGGTACGCGCTCGTCACGCAGGTCGGGCTCGCGCCCTCGCCTACGGCGGAGTCGCTCGCGCGTGCGGTAGCCGACGCACCGTTGGAGGCCGAGCTTCGCGCGGCGGTCAAGCGCGCGCTCACGCGGCCGGCGGTCGTGCTGCTCGTTGCGGCCGGGCTGCTCGCCCTCGTGCCCGGCGGTGCGGTCGGTCGCGTCATTGCCCCGGCGGCGGGCGACGCGCTCGCGCGCGTGCCACTCGGCATCGGTGCGGGCGTCGATCCGCTCGGGACCATCGTGGTGCGCGTGACGCCGCCCGCGTACACGGGACTGGCGGCCTGGGCCATCGACGACCCCGCGACCGTCACGGCGCTCACGGGCAGCCGCGTCGTCATCGAAGGCCGCGGGGGGGCGGTCCGTGCGATTCTCGCCGCCGACACCCTCCGCGCGCGCGGCGATGGCACGCGGTGGAGTCTCACGCTCGCGCTCCCGGCGCGCGCCACGGCCCTCCGCCTCCTCTCGCCGGTACGCGAGCGCGTGCTGCTGCTCGAGGCGTACGCGGACTCGGTCCCCGGGGTGCGGCTCATTCTCCCGGAACGCGACACCGTGCTGCGCATCGCCGCCGGACGCATCCCGCTGCGGGCCGACCTCACCGACGACCTCGGGCTCGCCGGCGCCGCGTTTGAGCTCATCATCAGTTCGGGCGGCGGCGAGACGTTCACCTTCCGCAACGCGGCGGTCTCGTCGCGCGGCTTCGGGCCCGGCACGCGCAGCGCGAGTCTCGCGGGTGAACTTGTCCTCGACACCCTCGGCCTCGCGCCGGGCGATCTCGTCCACCTGCGCGCCGTCGGCACGGACCGCAACGACGTGACCGGACCCGGGCGTGGCGTGTCCGAGACGCGCACGCTGCGCATCGCGCGCGCCGACGAGTACGACTCGGTCTCCGTCGAGCCGCTGCCGCCCTCGGAGCCGGAAAAGGGCGTCCTCTCGCAGCGGATGATCCTTCTCCTCACGCAGGAGCTGCACGGGCGCCAGCCGACGATGTCGCAGGCGGATGTGGCCGCCGAGTCGCGGCGCATTGCGGTCGATCAGACCAAGCTCCGCAAGCGCGTAGGCGAGATCGTCTTCCTGCGGCTCGGCGAGGACAACGCGGGCGAGCACTCGCACTTCGCCGGCGACGGACACGACCACGGCGAGGAGGGGCCGCTCAACCCCGAGGCGATCCTCGCCGCGGCCGAGCGCGCGGGCAGCGCCGACCCCTCGCAGAACGTCGATCACGCCGGCGACGAGACGCCGGTGGTCGCGATCAATCGCCCGCTGCTGGAGGCGTACAACCATATGTGGCGCGCGAGCTCGGAACTCGAGACCGCCGACCCCGGCGCGGCCATTCCCTGGATGGAGCGCGCCATCGAGGCGCTGCAGCGTGCGCGCGCCGCGGAGCGGATCTACCTCCGCGGCCGGCCGGCGCGCATCGTCGTTGACCTCGCGCGCGTACGGGGGAGCGGCAAGGACGCGGGCACGCCCGATCCGCGCGCGCCGCGACCGGCCGTGGACCC
>CAYXQS010000174.1:0-4325 GCA_964466515.1 uncultured Gemmatimonas sp.
CTGGCAATCGTCGGTGCCTGGAGCAGGCGGTCGAGGGTCCACGCCGGGTCCTGCTCCGCCGGGAGCGGGGCGATGGCGTGGACGTCGCGCGCGCGGCGCGCCACGGCGTCGGCGCCTTCCGTGGCCTCCGGATGGTACTGCGGGCAGTCCGTGACGAGGCGCGTGCCGGGGAACTCGGCGACCACGCGGTCGCCTTCGGTCACGCGATACACGGGCTCCGCAATCACCTCGCCGATCACCTCGGCGGTCAGGTCCCACTTGGTGAGGATCGCCTTCACGGCGTCCTCGTGGCCTTGCCTGGCCACGACGAGCATCCGCTCCTGCGATTCGCTCAGCAGGATCTCGTACGGCGTCATCCCGGCCTCGCGGACGGGGACCTTGGTGGTGTCGATGGTCACGCCCACCTCACCGCGCTCGGCCATTTCGGCGGAGCTGGAGGTGAGGCCGGCCGCGCCCATATCCTGGATGGCGACGATGTGCCCGCTGCGGATCAACTCGAGCGACGCCTCAAGCAGCAGCTTCTCGGTAAACGGGTCGCCCACCTGCACGCGTGGGCGCTTGGCCTCGTTCTCCTCGGAGAGGTCCTCGGAGGCAAACGACGCCCCGTGGATGCCGTCGCGGCCCGTGCGCGCGCCGACGGCGATGACCGGGTTGCCCACGCCCTCGGCCTTGGCGGTGATCAGTTCCTCGACCTTCATCACGCCCACGCACATCGCGTTCACCAGCGGGTTGCCCTCGTACGCGGCGTCGAACATCACGTCGCCGGCCACGGTGGGAATCCCCACGCAGTTGCCGTAGTCGCCGATGCCCTGCACGACGCCCGCCACGAGGTACCGCACGCGCGGCGTCTCGAGCGAGCCGAAGCGGAGCGAGTTGAGCATCGCGATGGGACGTGCGCCCATCGTGAAGACGTCACGCAGGATGCCGCCCACGCCCGTTGCCGCGCCCTGGTAGGGTTCAACAGCCGACGGATGGTTGTGCGACTCGATCTTGAAGGCGACGGCGAGGCCGTCGCCGATACTGATGACGCCCGCGTTCTCGCCGGGCCCCTGGAGCACCCAGGGCGCCTTGGTGGGGAGCGTCTTGAGCACGGGACGCGAGTGCTTGTAGGAACAGTGCTCGCTCCAGAGCGCGGAGATGATGCCGAGTTCCGTGAAGGTCGGCGTGCGCTCCAGCATCGCGACCAGGCGATCATACTCGTCGGGCGTGAGCCCGTGTTCGGCGACGAGCGCCGGGGTGATGACCGGGTCGCCGGGGCGTGGGGTGGCGCTCACTTGCCGCGGCGTCCTCGGAAGAGATCGCGGATGAGGCCGCTCACGGCGCCTTCCTGCACCTTGGCAATCATCTCCAGCTCGCCGTGGTCGAGCCACATCCCCTTGCACGCCGGGCAGACGTCGACCGTGACGGGGCCGGAGACCTGCTCCTCGAGGTCGTGGCCGCACTTGGGGCACTTCATATGGTGCTCGGCGCGCTTGGCCGCCGCGCGCTCGGCCTCACGCTCCGCCTTCTGCGCGGCAATCAGCTCGGCGTCCTGCTTGAGGAAGTACTCGTCCTCGTTGCGCGATGGCTTGTTCTCGATGGGCATATTGTAGATGCAGGTGGGAGGTGGGAGGTATGAGGGGCTGCGTGCTTAGGCGTGTACGGCAGCGAGGAGGCTCTGGAAGAGCACCAGCCCATCGGTCGAGCCGAGGAGCGACTCGAGCGCGCGTTCGGGGTGGGGCATCAGGCCGACGACGGTGCCGCCGGGGCTGCAGACGCCGGCGATGTTGCGCATTGCGCCGTTGGGGTTGGCGTCGGCGGTCGGGGCACCGGTGGCGTCGACGTAGCGAAAGACCACGTGGCCCTCGCCTTCGAGACGGTCGAGGGTGGCGTCGTCGGCGGTGTAGCGGCCATCGCCGTGCGCAATGGGCATCGTGAGGCACGCGCCGACCGTTGCGGCGCGCGTGAAGACCGTGTCCGTGGTCTCGACGCGCAGCGTCACCGGCATCGAGCGGAACTGGAGACTCGCGTTGCGGAGGAGCGCGCCTGGCAGGAGTCCCGCCTCGCACGCGATCTGGAAGCCGTTGCAGATCCCGATCACCGGCCCGCCGCGCTTGGCGTGCGCCACGACCTCCTGCATAATCGGCGAGAAGCGCGCGATGGCGCCCGAGCGGAGATAGTCGCCGTAGCTGAACCCGCCGGGGAGGATGATGACGTCCGCGCCCTGCAGGTCGCGGTCCTTGTGCCAGAGCAGGACCGCGTCCTCGTCGAGGTGCTCGACGACGGCAAGCAGCGCGTCCTCGTCGCAGTTGGAGCCGGGGAAGGAGACGACGCCGACCTTCATACCGCCTGCACCGCGGCGACCTCGAAGTCCTCCGTCACCGGGTTGGCGAGGAGCCGCGCGCACATCTCGCGCACGGCGGTCTCGGCGGCGGACGCGTCCTTGGCGCCGAGCTCGATCACCAGGTGCCGGCCGACGTGCACGTCCCCGACGCTGGAGAAGCCGAGGGTGTGGAGGGCATCGGCGACAGCCTTGCCCTGTGGATCGAGGAGTCCCTTGCGGGGAACGATGTGGACGGAGAGGCGGAACTGCTTCACGCGGGTGATCCCTCGGCCGGAGAGTCGCCGTTCTCCTCGCCCTCATCGGGGTCGTCGAAGGGCGAGGGGAGTTCGAAGATGCCGCGCGCCACGGCGAGGATCACGCCGAGCGTCACGTAGAGCACGCCGAAGGGGAAGAAGAACTCCTTCGGCAGGAAGAAGAGCGCAAAGATGCTGGCGATGAAGACCACGATGGCCGACGCGCCGTGGACGGTCCGCAACGAGAACTTCGGCCATCCCGGATACGGCACGTTGCTGATCATCAGGAAGCTGAGCGCGACCATCAGGAAGCGCAGGATCACTTCCCACGGCCAGTTCCCGACGAAGGTCTCGTTGTAGAGCGGCGTCTGCGAGAACCAATAGTAGGTGGCGAGCGTGCCGCCCGCGGCGGGGCTCGGGAGTCCCTTGAAGTACGCGGTCTTCTTTCCGGCCGACTCGACATTGAAGCGCGCGAGGCGCATCACGGCGCAGGCGCAGAAGAGGAAGACGAGGATCCAGTCCCACCCCGAGTGGCGCAGCACCGCGAAGTACATAATGAGCGCGGGCGCGAGGCCGAACGAGATCGCATCCACGAGGGAGTCGAGCTCCTCGCCGAAGGGGCTCCCGGTGTTCGTGGCGCGGGCGATGCGGCCGTCGAGCACGTCACAGAACCCGCCGATGACGATGTACCACCCCGCCTGCACGTGGTTGCCGCGCGAGGCGGCCACGATGGCGAAGATGCCGAAGAAGAGATTGGCGAGCGTGAAGCCGTTGGGGAGCATCACCAACGAGGGGCGGGGGAGGCGGCGGCGCTTCATTGCGGGAGTTCCGCGAGCACCGTCGTCCCGGCCACCGGACGGTCATTCAACTGCACGCGCACCGTGCTGCCCACGGGTACGAACACGTCCACGCGCGAACCGAACCGGATGAGGCCCATACGCTCGCCCTGTTCCGCGTCGTCGCCCACGCGGCTGTAGGTGACGATGCGCCGTGCGACGAGTCCGGCGATCTGACGGAAGAGCACCTTGTGTCCCGCGGCCTGCACGCCCACCGACATCTGCTCGTTGTCGAGCGATGCCTTTTCGGCGGCGGCGTTGAAGAACCTGCCGGGGTTGTAGTGGACGTAGTGCACCGTGCCGCCCACCGGGTATCGGTTCACGTGCACGTTGAAGACGTTCATAAAGACCGAGATGCGGATGGCGCGGCCCTGGAGGAAGGTCGGTTCGTCCACTTCGCGGATGTCGATGACGCGGCCGTCGGCCGGCGAGATCACGAGGTGGTCGCCGCGCTCCCCCGTGCGCTCCGGGTCGCGGAAGAAGTACGCCACCCAGAGGACCAGCAGCGTGAGCACGAAGGCGAGGAGCCAGAGCGGCCACGAGCGGCGCATCAGCGCGGCCGTGTAGCCGGCGGCGGCCAGGGCCAGGGCGATCAGGATGAACGGGATGCCTTCGCGGGCGAAGTTCACGGGAGTCGGGTGAGGTCGAGAGGGGCGCCGGTGAGGCGTTCGAACGCCTCGAGGTAGCGACGGCTGGTCGCGGCGACGACCTCGCCCGGCAGGGTGGGGGGCGGTGCGTTGCCGTCCCAGCGGCCCGCGCGACGCTCGGTATCGAGCCAGTCGCGGAGTGGCTGCTTGTCGAAGCTCGGCTGCGGGGCGCCCTCGGCGTACGAGTCCGCCGGCCAGAAGCGCGAGCTGTCCGGCGTGAGCACCTCGTCCACGAGCAGCACGCGCCCGTCCTCGGTGCGGCCGAACTCGAACTTGGTGTCGGCGA
>CAYXQS010000175.1:0-4311 GCA_964466515.1 uncultured Gemmatimonas sp.
CCTCTGGCTGCCCGGCACCGATCACGCCGGCATCGCCACGCAGAACGTCGTCGAGAAGATCCTCGCCAAGGAAGGCCGCACCCGCTTCGATCTCGGCCGCGAGGCGTTTGTGGCGCGCACGGAGGAGTTCGTCGCCGAAACGGGCGGGCTCATCCTCAGGCAATTGCGCGCCATCGGCGCCTCGGCGGACTGGTCGCGCACCGCGTACACCTTCGACCCCGGGCTCTCGCGCGCGGTACGCGAGGCCTTCGTGCGGCTGCACGACGACCCCCGCAAGCTCGTCTACCGCGGCCACCGCGTCATCCACTGGTGCCCGCGCTGCCTCACCTCGCTCTCGGACGAGGAGGCGGAGTTCCACGAGTCGCAGGGCAAGCTCTACCACGTGCGCTATCCCGTGGCGGACGACCCCTCGCTCGGCGTGACCATCGCCACCACACGCCCGGAGACGATCTTCGCGGACGTCGCCGTGGCCGTGCATCCGGGGGACGAGCGCTACACGGCGCTCGTGGGGCGCACGCTCCGGCTTCCCGTGACGGGCATCGAGATCCCGGTCATCGCGGACGCGTACGTGGAACGGGAGTTCGGCACGGGCGCGCTCAAGATCACGCCGGCGCACGACGCCAACGACTTCGAGGTCGGCAAGCGCCACGGCCTCTCCTCGCCGGTGGTCATCTCCCCCGAAGGCAAGCTGGGCGAGATTGCCGACGCCGCGGGCCGCGTGCCGGATGCCTTCAAGGGCACCGACCGCTTTGCCGCGCGCAAGCAGATGGTCGCGCAGCTCGAGGCCGAGGGGGCGCTCGTCAAGGCCGAGACGCACACGCACAACATCCGCCGCTGCTACCGCTGCGACACGGTCGTCGAGCCGCGGCTCTCCGATCAGTGGTTCGTGCGGATGGCGCCGCTCGCCGAGCCCGCGCTCGCCGCGGTGCAGGACGGTACGGTGCGCCTCCTCCCCGAGAAGTGGGAGAAGGTCTACGTCAACTGGCTCGACGGGATCCGCGACTGGAACATCTCGCGCCAGCTCTGGTGGGGGCATCGCGTCCCCGTCTGGACCTGCACCAACGGCCACGCACTCGCGTACCGCGAGGACCCCACCACGTGCCGCGAATGCGGCGACGCGGCGCTCGAGCAGGATCCCGATGTGTTCGACACCTGGTTTTCGTCCTGGCTCTGGCCCATCAGCACGATGGGCTGGCCCGACGAGGAGTCGAAGGACCTCAAGGCATTCTTCCCGAGCGACGTCCTCGTCACCGCCCCGGAGATCATTTTCTTCTGGGTGGCGCGCATGGTGATGGCGGGCTACGCCTTCCAGGGGCGCGCGCCGTTCCATACGGTCTATCTCCACGGGACCGTGCGCGATATGCAGCATCGCAAGATGTCCAAGTCGCTCGGGAACGGGATCGACCCGCTCGACGTGGTGCAGCGCTACGGCGCCGACGCGCTTCGGTGGACGCTCATCCAGGGAATGGGGCTCGGCGTCGACGTGATGCTCGACCCCGAGGACCTCGACAAGTCGTTCGCGCCGGGCCGCAACTTCGCGACCAAGCTCTGGAACATCGGGCGCTTCATCCTGCTGCAGGTGGGCGACGGGGCGGTGACGCCGCGCGCCGAGATCCCCGACGCGGCGCTCACGCTCACGGACCGCTGGATCCTCGGCCGTCTCGACGCGGCGATCGCCGAGTGCGATGCGGCGCTCGGGCCCGCGCGTCCCCCGGACGCCACGTGGCCGACCGAGGCGCGGCAGCTCGGCCTGCGCCTCGACGCGTACGCCGAGACAGCACGGCGTTTCGTGTGGAACGAGGTCGCGGACTGGTACGTGGAGGCCGTGAAGTCGCGCCTCGCGGAGCCCGGGATGGACCGTGAGGTCGCCCGCGCGGTACTGGTGCACGTGTTCGACCAATCGCTGCGGCTCCTGCACCCGATTATGCCGTTCGTCACGGAGGCGCTCTGGCAGCGTCTGCCGGGGCAGGCGCCGGGCGCCTTTCTCGCGGTGGCGGCCTGGCCGCGCGCGGCAGGGACGGCGGGCGGCGGGGCATTCGATCTCGTGCGCGAGGCCGTCGATGCCATCCGCGGCCTGCGCGCCGAGTACGCGGTGACGCCGGGCCAGCCGATCCGCGCGTTTGCGTCGGACGCCGCGCTCGCCGCGCCGCTCGTGGACGCGGCGGCGCTCATCCATCGGCTCGCGCGGTGCGAGGTGTCCATAGGCGCCGCGGGCGCGGGCGCGGCCGCGCACGTCGTGCTTTCCAACGGACTCGAGCTCGTCCTCCCGCTGGCCGGGATGGTGGACGTCGCCAAGGAGACCGCGCGACTGCGCGGCGAACTCGACGGGCTCGCCAGGCAACTCGACGCGCTGCGGGGTCGGCTGGGGAACGAGAGGTTCACGGCCAAGGCGCCGGCGGCGGTGGTGGAGGCGGAGCGCGCGAAGGAACGCGAGTGGGCCGCGCGCGCGGATCAACTGCGCGCCAAGGTGCAGGAGCTCGGCGGATGACACGCGCCGTGCGGCGCATCCTCGGCACCGGCGCGGCGATGCTCGCGCTCGGCATCGCGTGCGCCGCGCCCGGAATGCCGCCCGGCGGCCCGCCGGACAGCAAGGGGCCCGTGGTGCGCGCCATCTCCCCCGACTCCAACGCCGTCGGCGTGCGCGGCAAGACGGTCCTGATCCACTTCGACGAAGTGATCGCCGAGTCGCCGGCACGGCCGGGCGGCGCGGGGGCCTCGGGCGCCGCCCGGGGACTGGCCGCGCTGGTGCAACTCTCGCCCACCGATGGGCGCGAGGAGGTGCGCTGGCGCCGCACCGCCATCGAGATCGAGCCGCGGCGCGGCTTCCGCCCCAATACGACGTATCGCGTCACGCTCCTCCCCGGCGTGAGCGACCTCCGCAACAACGTGACCGATGCCCCGCTGGAGTTCGTCTTCTCCACCGGCTCGGAGATTCCCACGGGGACAATCGACGGCGTGGTCTTCGATTGGTCGCTGGGCGGCGTGATGCCGCAGGCGCGCGTGGAGGTCTTCCCCGTGGCGGACAGCGCGCTGCGCTGGGTCGCGCGCGCGGACTCGTCCGGACGCTTCACCGTGCGCGATCTCGCGCCGGGGCGCTACGCCCTGCGCGCCTGGGCCGACCAGAACAACAACCGCACGCTCGACCTCCGCGAGGTGTTCGACAGTGCCACCGTCACGCTCGCCGACCGCGCGACGCGCGAGCTCTACGCCTTCGTGCGCGACACCGTGTCGCCCCGGATCGAGCTGGTGGACCTGCGCGACTCCACCGCGCTCCGCGTGCGCTTCGACCGCGGCGTGGCCGCCGACTGGGATCCCGCGGGTGCGGTGACGCTGCTCAATGCGGACTCCGTGCCGCTCCCCATTGGGACAATGCTGAGCGCGGCGCGCGCGGACTCGTTGGCGAAGTCGACGGCCAGAACGGCCGATACCGTGGCGGTCGATTCCGCCGATGTCGATGTCGATGTCGATGTCGATGTCGCCGATGACGATTTGGTTGCCGCCGCGGACACCGTCGCCGCCGACACGATGCCACCTGCACCGAAGTTCGGCCGCACGGCGCCGATCCAACTGTGGGCACTCCCGCTCGACACGACGCTTGCGCCGGGGACGTATGTCCTTCGCGTCCGCGGCGTACGTGGACTCTCCGGCCCCACGAGCGACGTGGAACGCGAGTTTCGGATCCGCGAGGCGCCACCCGCGGAGGCGGACTCCACGACCCCGCCACGCGCGCCCGCGGACCCCGCGACGCGGCCACTTCGCCGGCCGCGATGAACGCGCAGCGCGCCGCCTTTCTCGATCGCGACGGGACGCTGATCCGCGACGCGAACTACCTCAGCGACCCCGCACAGGTGGAACTCCTCCCCGGCGTGGGCGATGCCCTCCGCCGGCTCGGCGCCGCCGGCTTCGCGCTCATCGTGGTCACGAACCAATCCGGGATTGCGCGGGGCCTGCTCACCGAAGCCGACTACGAGGCCGTGCGCCAGCGTCTCGACGCACTGCTCGCCGCGGAACACGTGACGCTCACGGCAAGCTATCACTGCCCGCACCACCCCGACGTCTCCGGCCCCTGCGAGTGCCGCAAGCCCGGCACCCTGCTGCACCGTCGGGCGGCCAACGACCATCACCTCGACGCCGCGCACTCGGTCTACGTAGGCGATCGATGGCGCGACGTCGCGCCGGGCCTCGAGCTCGGCGGGCGCGGGATCCTCGTCCCCACCGACGCCACGCCGCCCGATGAGGTCGAGCGCGCCCGCAGCGATGCGCGCGTCGCCGGCACGCTCGCCGAGGCCGTCGCGCTCGTGGTCGGCGAAC
>CAYXQS010000176.1:0-3328 GCA_964466515.1 uncultured Gemmatimonas sp.
ACGACACCGCCGCGGCCATCGCGGCGTCCACCACGCTCGCCGCCGCGGGCGCGACGCACCTCCTGCACGTCTCGCCGATGTACAACAAGCCGCCGCAGCGCGGCCTCCTCGCGCACTTTCGCGCCGTGGCCGACGCATCGCCCCTGCCGATCGTGCTCTACAACGTGCCCGGGCGCACCGCGAGCAATATGGCGGCCGAAACCACGCTCGCCCTCGCCGAGCACGAGAACATCGTGGCGGTGAAGGAGGCGTCGGGGAACCTGGCGCAGATTGACCAGATCCTGCGGGGACGTCCCGAGGGCTTTGCCGTCCTCTCGGGCGACGACGGCCTCACGCTCGCGGTGATGGCGGCGGGCGGCGAGGGCGTCATCTCGGTGATCTCCAACGCGGTGCCGCGGCTCTGCGCGCAGCTCACGGACGCGCTCGTGCGGAGCGACCTCGCCACGGCGAGCCTGATCCATCACCGGCTCGCGCCCCTCGTGGAGGCGGCGTTCGTCGAGAGCAACCCGATCCCCATCAAGGCCGCCCTCGCGATGATGGGGAAGCTGCAGAACATCCTGCGGCTCCCGCTCGTCCCGCTCGACGCCGGGCACGAGGCGCACCTGTCGGCGGCGCTCCGCATCGCGGGCGTGGCGCTGTGAGTGCGGCGTCGCACGGCGGGGCGAGTGGCATCGCCGCGCTCGAGGCGCGGATCGAGGCGCTGTTCCCGCTGGCCGCCGAGGCAATGCCCAAGGACGCCGAGGAGACGGTGCGGGCGCTGCTCGACGCGCTGGAGTCGGGCAGCGTGCGTGCGGCGGTGCGCGGGAACGACGGCCGCTGGAGCGCCGTGCCCTGGGTGAAGCGCGGCATCCTCCTGGGCTTTCGCGTGGGGCGGGTCGTGGATCAGTCGGGCGGGGACTCCCCGTTCCGCTTCTTCGATAAGCACCTCTACCCCGCGCGCGCCCTCACGCTCGCCGACCAGGTGCGGATCGTGCCCGGCGGGACGACGGTGCGGCGCGGTGCCTATCTCGCGGCGGGCGTGGCGCTGATGCCCCCGGCGTACGTGAACATCGGCAGTTGGATCGGCGCGGGCACGATGGTGGACTCGCACGCGCTCGTGGGCTCGTGCGCACAGGTCGGCGCGCGGGTACACCTGAGCGCCGCCGCGCAGATTGGCGGCGTCCTCGAGCCGGTGAACGCATCGCCGGTGGTGATTGAGGACGACGCGGTCGTGGGCGGCAACTGCGGCGTATACGAGGGGACGATCGTGCGCGAGAAGGCCGTGCTCGCGGCGGGCGTGGTGCTCACGCGCGGGACGCCGGTGTTCGATCTCGTCCGCGAGCGGGTGTATCGCGCCACGGCGGACGCGCCGCTGGAGATCCCGGCGGGCGCGGTGGTGGTGCCCGGCGCGCGCGCGGTGCAGGGCGGCTTTGCGGCGGAGCAGGGGCTCTCGCTGCAGACGCCGGTGATCGTGAAGTACCGCGACGAGAGGACCGACCTCGCGACCGCGCTCGAAGCGTGGCTGCGCTGATCGCGGGCGACAAATCCATCTCCCACCGCGCGCTGATTCTCGCCGCGCTGGGGAACGGCACCTCGCGGTTGCGCGGCCTGCTCGTCTCGGCAGACACGGCGTCCACGGCGAGCGTGCTGCGCACGCTCGGGGTAGGGATTCCGCCGCTCAACGCCGACGAGGTCGTGATCGAAGGCGTCGGCCTGCGCGGGCTCAAGCCGCCCCAGCGGGCCCTCGACTGCGGCAACAGCGGAACCACGGCGCGACTGATGGCGGGCGTGGTGGCGGGGGCGGGCCTCACCGCGACCTTCGTGGGCGACAGGAGTCTCAGCGCGCGGCCAATGCGCCGCGTGGCCGCGCCACTCGAGGCAATGGGCGCGGCGGTCTCGCTGCTCGCGCACGGCGGGCTGCCGATGCAGGTGGCCGGCGCCCGGTTGCGCGGCATCACCTGGACGCCCGATGTGGCGAGCGGGCAGGTCAAGAGCGCCGTCCTCCTCGCGGGACTCGTGGCGAATGTGCCGGTCGAGGTCCACGAGCCGGCGGCCACGCGCGACCACACCGAGCGGATGCTGCGTGCGCGCGGGGTCGATGTGCGCACGGACGGCCTCGTGGTCTCGCTGCTGCCTGCCGCGCGGCTCGATGCACGGGACACGGTCGTGGCGGGGGATCCCTCGAGCGCGATCTTCCTGGCCGGATTCGGCGCGCTGGGCCGCCGCGACCTCTCCATTGAGAACGTCGGGCTGAATCCCTCGCGGGTCGGCGGCTTCCGTGCGCTGGCCCGAATGGGCGCGGCACTTCGCTATGCGGACACGCGCGACGAGGGCGGTGAACCGGTCGGTACGGTGGTCGTGGCGCCGAGCGCCCTGCGCGGGATCACGATTGCGCCGGACGAGGTCCCCGGCCTCATCGACGAACTCCCGCTCCTCGGCTGCGTGGCCGCGCGCGCGGCCGGCGAGACGCGCGTGACGGGGGCCGCGGAACTCCGCGTGAAGGAGAGCGACCGGATCGCGGCGGTGGTCAACAATCTCCGCGCAATCGGCGCGGACGCGGAGGAACTGCCGGATGGATTCATCGTGCGCGGCGGCGACCGCCCGCTCGCGGGACGGGTCGTGACGCACGGCGACCATCGCATTGCGATGGCGTTCGGCGTGCTGGCGGCACTGCCGGGGCACGCGATCACCATCGACGACCCATCGTGCGTGGCCGTGTCCTACCCTACGTTTTGGGATGACCTCGGCAGACTCTCCCGTGGATAAGGCCGAACGTCGCCGTCCGCTCGTCGTCGCCATTGACGGCCCGGCGGCGTCGGGGAAGTCGTCCACGGCGGCGTGGGTGGCGCGCACCCTCGGCTTCCGCCACGTCGATTCGGGCGCGCTGTATCGGGCGGCCACCGCGGCGATGCTGCGGGAGGAGCAGGACCCCGCGCGATGGACCGAGGCCGGTGTCCTCGCGGCCGCCCAGGCGGTCACCCTGGTTCCCGGCGAGACGACCTTCCACGCGCGGATTGGCGGCGACCCCGTCGAGGAGGAGGTCCGTAGCGCGGACGTCACCGCCAACGTCTCGCGCGTGGCGCGGATGCCCAAGGTGCGCGCGTGGGTCAACGCGTGCGTCCGCGAGGCCGCCCGCAAGCATCCGGTGGTGGTGGACGGCCGCGACATCGGCACGGCGGTCTTCCCCAGGGCCCGGGTGAAGATCTTTCTCATCGCCGACCCCTGGGAGCGCGCGAAGCGTCGGTTGATCCAGCGGCTCGAGCGGCTCCCGAGCGACGAGGAGATCGCCGAGGAAACGGAGGCGTTGGTACAGCGCGCTGCGTCTGCGCCTCGTCCCGCGCATCGCGCT
>CAYXQS010000176.1:3338-4310 GCA_964466515.1 uncultured Gemmatimonas sp.
CTCCAGCACGCGCTGCGGGCCGGGGCCCGTGACGCGGTGCAGATCGACACCACCTACCTGACCCAGGCCGAGCAGGTGGAGCGGATCGTGGCGCTGGCGCGTCAGGCGATGCGGTGACGACCGTTGGGGTATATCCTTGGCCTCACGGTCAGTCTCCAGGTCGCCCCGGGCGCCGTTGGGCAGGACGGGGAGTTCGACCTGACCCTCACCATCGCCAACGCCACCGGTGAGACGATCCACATCGACACACCGCATTCGTGCCTGGCGTTGCCGCACGTGATGCGAGGGGGGCAGCGGGTCCCGTTCGAGGGGACGGCGTTTGGCTGCCACACGGCGCTCACTACGCACGTCTTCCCGCCCGGGTACGAATCGACGACGACGTTTACGCTGCGGGCGACCCTGTACGCCGAGCACGCGGGCGACGCCGATGGTGTGGCCGCACCGAAGGGCAGCTATGTGGTCCAGATGGTGTTTGAGTCCGCCGGTCGCCCCACGATCGGGCGGACGCTGCAGGTCTATTAGGGCGGCATCCCAACCGCTGGCCCTGATTGCACTTGGCCCATTGACCCTCGGCCCCAAACCGGATATGTTCCGAGGCTCCCCGCACTCTGCGGGGAGCCTTTCGATTTCATCCACCAACGCCTCGACGCGGCGAGCCGAACCCTCCGCGATCTGGAGTAGTAATGACCGTAGCCGAAGAGACCCTGGCGCCTGAGCTGACCCCCGAAGAGGTCGCCCGCCAGAAGCGCGACGCCCAGCGCGCGCAGCTCCGCCCCCTCGCCAACCGCCGCCCCGAGCTCTACGACGAGGACGAAATCTCGTCCGACGAGTTCGAGGCGATGATGGATATGTACAACGGGACCCTCGCCTCGATCGAAGAGGGCGAGATCGTGAAGTCCAAGGTCCTGGAGATCCGCGAGAACCTCGTGGTCCTCGACATCGGGTTCAAGTCCGAAGGGACGATCCCGCTCG
>CAYXQS010000177.1:0-4203 GCA_964466515.1 uncultured Gemmatimonas sp.
TGTTTCCCGCGACGAGCTGCACGTCGGGGAACGCCTCGCGCACCTTCGCCGTCGCGTCGAGCACCCCCTGGCTGTGGCCGTGCGCGGTGTCGACGATCAGCGCGTCCACGCCGGCGCCCACGAGCGCCCTTGCGCGCTCGAGGTAATCGCCGCCGGCGCCAATCGCGGCCGCCACCAGGAGCCGCCCCTCGTGGTCCTTGGCCGCGTTCGGATACTGCCGGCGCTTGTGGATGTCCTTCACCGTGATCAGGCCAATCAGCGTCCCGTCCCTGTCCACCACGGGGAGCTTCTCGATCCGGTGCCGCCCCATAATCTGCTCGGCCTCGTCGAGCGAGGTCCCGGCGGGCGCGGTGATCAGCTTGTCCTTGGTCATCGCCTCGGCGGGCGGGCGGTCGAGCTGGCGCTCGAACTGCAGGTCGCGGTTGGTGATGATCCCGACGAGCCTGCCCTTGGCGTCCACCACCGGGACGCCGCTGATCCGGAAGCGCGCCATCAGCGTGACGGCCTCGCGGAGCGAGGCGGCAGGCTGCAGGGTGATCGGATTGCGGATCATCCCGCTTTCGGAGCGCTTCACGCGATCGACCTCGGCCGCCTGCCGGTCGATGGCCATATTCTTGTGGAGGACGCCGATCCCGCCGGCGCGGGCCATCGCGATCGCCATCTCCGACTCGGTCACGGTGTCCATCGCCGCGGAGATCAGCGGGACGTTGAGCGCGATGCCGCGCGTGAAGCGCGTGGTGGTGGAGACGTCCTTTGGGTGGACGAGGGAATGCGCCGGGACGAGGAGGACATCGTCGAAGGTCAGCGCGGCGTCGGCGCGAATGCGGTCAGGCTGTGGTCCCATCCATCAAGGTAACGGGGCGCGGGGAACGCGTCCAGTTTATTTCGGCTCTTCGCCGGGAGGCGAAGGAGCGGCCGGAGGCTTCGCGGCGGAGGGCGTGCCGACGATCTCCTTCGCCACCGACTTCCCCGCCGCGGCGACGCCGTTCAGCACGCCCATCGCCTTGCCGAGGAACCCCATCGCCTCACTCACCGCGGTCGCCGAGACATTGCCCGCGCGCAGCGTGTCCTCGACGCCCTCGGCGAATCGCTGGAAGACGTTGGGCTCGGCGCTCGCGCGCCTGGCATACTTGGAGTCGAGGAACTCGATGTAGTCGAGCACCTGGTAGACCCGGTCCTCGGGAAGCGTTTCGAGGCGGCGGAGAATGCGGTCCTTCAGGATGTCGTGCATAGGCCTGCCCAAAGAGGGGACGGAAACAAGTTAGTTCGGCGGGAGTCCCCATCGCACCCGGGTCCCGCGGGCGTCTATATGTATGAACGGCCCGCCCGCCTCGGTGTTTCGATACAGCCCCGTCCCGCCCCGCAACTCGGGGTAGTTTGCCTCCACCCGGTCCACCGCCTGGAGGAAGACCAGCGCGTCACCGATTCCCGACCGCCCGTCGCCGTCGAGGTCGTCCATCCGGCCGTCGCCGTCCATATCGACAATCAGGTCCGCCGCGTCGCCGTACTGGTGACGGCTCTCCGTGGACTGCGACGAGCGCACCCCGCGCGCGTTGGCGCGGGGGGTGCGGAACCCCGAGAGGATGGTCAGCCCATCCAGCGCGTGCCCCGCCGACCGCAGCTCGGCGATGATCAGCTCGAGCTTGTCCACCACGCGCGGGTCCAGGACGAGCGGCTTGGGCCAGACCTGCGGCTGGTCGCGGTCGAGGAAGTCGCGGAGCCGGAAGTGCGTCGAGACCCGGACGTCCTGGGTCTCGGGCGTCACCGTGATGAACCCGGCGGGCAGGTCGTACGCCGGCGAGAGCGCGCGGCGGCCCTCCGCCGGCCAGCGCCCCACCCGATATCCCCCCACCCGCTCGTCGCGCTTCTCCTCAAAGGGGAGGAGGGAAATGATGTAGAACGGCTCGTCGGTGCTGGAGTCCCGAACCAAGGCTAGGCCGGCGGGAGCCTCGTCCTTCACGATCCGGGCCTTGAGCCGCCCGCTCTTCCCGCGGAGCGAGTCGGGAATCGCCAGCTTCAGGTTGTCCGGGTCAGCGCCGGTGGCCACGCGCCCCGTGGGGCCGCCGAGGTCGATGGCAAGCCCCGTCACGAGCAGGGCCGCACGGAGAAGTCGAAGAGGATGGAAAGCGGTCGATCGCATTCAGTCGGATCAAGGACAGGCGGTCAGCCCCAACCGGGGTGGCGCCTCTGTTCTCAACAATCCGACGAATGATAAGGTTGCTCGGATTCACATCCTAGGGTTTCTACTGGGTCATTTTTACTGACCATACGGTCAGTCCATATGATTGACCGTATGGTCAGCGGTTCACAATGGAGAGAAGTTCCAGTACGGGTGCCCCAGTAGGTTCGGACTTCCCGCTCCTTACCCGAGCGGTCAGGACCACCCGCGAAAGAGGGGCCAACGCCCGGGCCTGATTCAGGAGCGAAGGAGGCACCGCGATGTACAGGATGGCGTCTTCCCCCTCCGGCCCCATCGCCAAGAGGAAGGGTTCGTTGATGGCGAGATCGCGGCGGAGGGGGTCCGCGGTCTGCAATCCGACCACCTGCACGCGCCACCGGACCACCTTCCCCTTGTTTCCGGCCGGATCGAGCCGGAGGTCAGCGGCGGAGAGGCTCGCCCCAAAGCTGGTGTCAGCAGGCACCAGGAGCGACTCGGCCACCCAGGCGTCCACGCGGACCTTCACCCACCCACGGTCGCGAGCCTGGACCTCGACAATCGCCCCGGGGCTGAGTTCGCCGATGGACACCCCGCCCGGGCCGGCCCGGAGCGCCGCCGTGGACTCGGCCCGCAACGCCCCAGCACGCACGGGCTGCGGGGCGGGCGGGGTCGCTGGCGGCTCGGGCCGAGCGGCCGCGGCCGCCGGTGGGGTCGCGATGGGCGCACGCTCGGGCGCGGCGAGCGCGCCTGACGGTGCCCAGACACTGCGCCGGACGCGCGCCCAGGTGCCGCGGCGTTCCGTGATCCGCACGCCGGCACCCGGACGGAACTCGCCCAGGATCCGCCCGTTGAGGGACGGCTCCTCGCGGATCCGGAGGATGTCGCTCCCGCCGATGGTCTGCGGGAAGGAGTCGCGGCCCGCCGTGAAGCGCGACGACTCCACCCACCCGTCGATGGTCACGAGGGTGAACCCGGCGCGGGTGGCGCCGGTGGCCCAGGTGGTACCGGTGCGCAGCATCGCCACCACGTTCCCGGTGGGCGAGGACCGCACGTCGGTGTCGGCGGTGAATCGCCCCTGTGCGCGGAGCGCGTCCGGGGCGGCCAGCGCGACGACGACAAGGGCGGAGCAGAGGAGGCGCATCGCTGGTTGGGGGACGTGAGCGGGCATAGATTGCGCGAGCGGTCGCGCCGCAATACCGCGCGACGCTTCGTCGAAGCTATCACTCCTCACACGACACGGCCAAGATGGTTCCCACCGTGGATCGCCCCGTCGTCCTCGTCGTTCTCGACGGGTGGGGGCACCGCACCGCCCTGGACGGCAACGCGATTGCGCTGGCGAGCACGCCCACCTGGGACCGGCTCTGGGCGCGCGCGCCGCGCACCCTGCTCCAGGCGAGCGGACGCGCCGTCGGGCTCCCCGACGGGCAAATGGGGAACAGCGAGGTGGGGCACCTGAACCTCGGCGCGGGGCGCGTGGTGGTGCAGGACCTCGTGCGGATCGGCGAGAGCATCGCGAGCGGCGCGTTCTTCGCCAACGACACCTTCCGCGCGGCCTGCGCGGCGGTCCGCGCCTCGGGGGGCACGCTCCACCTGCTCGGCCTCGTCGGCGACGGCGGCGTCCACGCGCACGACAGCCACCTCCTCGCCCTCGTGGAACTGGCGCGGCGCGAGCGCGTCCCGCGCGTGGCGCTCCACCTCCTGCTCGACGGGCGCGACACGCTCCCCACGACCGGGCTTGGCTTTGTTCGCGCGCTGCAGGCGGCCACCACGGGGCGCGCGGAGATCGCGAGCATCGGCGGGCGTTACTTCGGGATGGACCGCGACCAGCGCTGGGCGCGCACCGAGAAGTGCTACGCCGCCGCCCTGCGCGGCACCGGCCCCTCGCACACCGACCCGATCGCGTTCATCGAGGAGCACTACGCGCGCGGCGTGACCGACGAGTTCACGGAGCCCGCGGTGATCGTGCGGGACGGGGCCCCCGTGGCCCCGATGCGCGACGGCGACGCGCTCATCACCTGGAACTTCCGCTCCGACCGGATGCGGCA
>CAYXQS010000178.1:0-4168 GCA_964466515.1 uncultured Gemmatimonas sp.
ACCCGGACTTCGGGCAGGTCGAGGCCGACCCGGCGGTGCTGAACCTCTCCGCCTTCGAGCAGTTCTTTGAGGAGCGGCGGCCCTTCTTCCTTGAGGGCGCGGGGATCTTCAACTTCCGCACCGCGTGCGGCGACATCGATACCGGATGCCGCGGGCTCTTCTACTCGCGGCGCATCGGCCGCGCGCCGCAACTGGGCGGACTCTACCCCGACCCCGCCAACGTCACCGCGTCGCGGGTGCTGGGCGCCGCCAAGCTCTCGGGCCGGCTCGCCAACGGCTTCAACATCGGCGTGCTCAACGCCACCACCGAGCGCGAGCTCGGCTCGCTCGACCGGACCATCGAGCCGCAGTCCAACTACACCGTCATCCGGATGCTGCAGGATCTCAACGGCGGGCAGAGCGGCGCGGGACTGATGCTCACCGCCGTGAACCGCTCGCTCGACGGCGACACGCGCGATTTCCTTCGCCGCGAGGCGTACAGCGGCGGGCTCGACGTGCGGCACCGCTTCCTCGACCGCCGCTACGAGCTCCACGCCTACGTGGCGGGGAGCCTCGTGCGCGGCTCGCCATCGGCCATTGCGGCCACGCAACGCGACGGCGTCCACCGCTTCCAGCGGCGCGACGACGGGCTCGTGTACGACCCCACGCGCACCGCGCTCGCGGGCGATGCCCAGCGAATCACGCTGTCGAAGTTCGGTGGCGGACGGACGCGCTTCCAGTCCGTCTACCAGCGCTTCTCGCCCGGGTTCGAGACCAACGACCTCGGCTTCCAGTCGCGCGCCGACGAACAGCTGTTCCGGAACTGGTTTGCGCTGCGCTTCGACCAGCCCACGGCGTACTACCGGCGGCTGATGCTGAACTTCAACACGTACAACACCTGGACCACGGAAGGGATGCCGACCCAGTTCTCGCTGAACACGAACTGGCACGCCGAGATGCCCAACACGAACTGGCTGCACCTTGGCGTGAATGGCGGACTTCCGGTGACCTTCGACGACCGCAGCGCGCGCGGCGGCGTGGCGTTCCGGCGTGCGGGGTTCTTCGAGGTGTGGGGCGGCTGGGAGGGCGACCTGCGCAAGTGGTATACGCCAAACGTCTTCGCCGGCACCTGGCGCGGCGACGAATGGCGCACGCGCGGCTACTGGGTGGAGCCCGGCGTCTCCTTCCGTGCGGGTTCGCAGTTCAACGGCAGCGTCGGGCTCGGGGTCAACAAGAGCCTCAACGACTCGCAGTGGCTCGAGAACTTCGGCGACATCACCTCCGACACGGCACACGTCACGTTCGCGCAGCTCGACCAGTGGACGGTGAGCATCACCACGCGGTTCAACTACACGCTCACGCGCAACCTCTCGGTGCAGGTCTATGCGCAGCCCTTCGCGTCCGTGGGCGACTACACCGAATGGAAGGAACTCACCGGTACGCCGCGCGCCCGGCGCTACGACGACCGCTTCCAGGCATACGGCGGCGGCGCGGACCCCGGCGGCGTCAACTTCAAGCAGCTGCGCACCAACACGGTGCTGCGCTGGGAGTATCGGCCGGGCTCGATCCTCTTCCTTGTCTGGCAGCAGGGGCGCGACCACTTCGCGCAGACGCCGACCGACTTCCAGTTCCGGCGCGACGTCGGCGACCTCTTCGAACTGCACCCCAACAACACCCTGCTGCTGAAGATGTCCTACTGGTTCAACCCGTAGGACGGAGGACGCCGGGGCGGTCGGTGGTGACGCGGGCGCGCATCGCCATCCACGTCGCGCCGGCCGCCACGAAGCCGAGCGCAATCACCTGCGCCACGGTGAGCACGCCGAGGATGCGGTCGTCCTTGGCACGGAAGAACTCGATGACGAAGCGCTCCGTGCCCGCCATCACGCAGTAGGCGCCGAAGAGCCACCCGGCCGCGTGCCCGTGGTTGCGCATCTTCCAGAGCAGCGCGAACATCAGCACGCCCATCGCGGTCTCGTAGAGTTGCGTGGGGTGTACCGCGAGCACCTGGTCCGGCGGGAGGTGCGCGTAGTCCGCGAGCCCGAACTGCTGCGTCAGGTTGGCCACGGTGCTCGGCGGCGCGCCGTCGGGGAACGCCACCGCGAGCGGGCCGTTCCAGGGCGTGCCGTAGTCGTCGCCGACCGCCCAGCACCCGCTCCGTCCCACGGCGTACGACGCCGCGAGGCCCGGCCCGCACGCATCCGAGACCTGTGCGAAGCTCGCCTTCTTCCAGACGAGCACCGCCGCCGACGCGAGGATGCCCCCGATGAGCCCACCCCAGAAGACAAACCCCGCGCGGCTGAAGATCGCGCCGGCGTCGCCCACGAGGATCGCGTAGTAGACCTTCGCGCCGAGGAGGCCGCCGACCACGCCCGCGACGGTCACGTCGCCCATAATCTCCGGGTCCCATCCGCGGCGGTCGAGCTCCTCGGCCGCGACCATCTGCCCGATGACGAACGCGAGCAGCATCGCCACGCCGAAGCCGGTGATCTGCAGCGGGCCAAACTCGTAGGCGAAGGGGACGTGGGTCAGCATCGGGGGAAAGGTAAGGGGGTTGCCGGAGAAAGGCCCTCCACCAGGCCCGGGATCGGGCGCGTGGAAAAGGCGTTCAGCGTGGCGTCGTCGCGCTCGCCGTTGCCGAGGCGGAAGAGGCCGGCGGCGGCAATCATCGCGGCGTTGTCGGTGGCGAGGCGCGGGGTGGGGGCAAAGACCTGCGCGCCAAGCTCCGCGGCGGCGCTGCGCGCCGCCGCCACGAGCGCCCCGTTGCACGCCACGCCCCCGCCGAGCACGATGCGCGTCCGGCCGTGCGCACGCGCGGCGCGCATCGTCTTGGCCACCAGCGTCTCGATCAGCGCGTCCTGGAATCCGCGCGCGATGTGCGCGCGCTCCGCATCGAGGTCCTGCGACGCCCGCACGGCGAGCAGCACCGCCGTCTTGAGCCCGCTGAACGAGACGTCGTAGTAGTCGGCATCGCCCAGCCGCTGGCCGCCGTGCAACATCGGCCGCGGGAAGCGCACGCGCCCGGGATCGCCCGAGCGCGCGAGCTCCTCGATGTGCCGCCCGCCGGGATACGGAAGCCCGAGGAGCTTGGCCGTCTTGTCGAACGCCTCGCCCGCCGCGTCGTCGCGCGTGGCGCCCAGCAGGCGGTAGCGCCCCCACGCCTCGACATCGAGCAGCATCGTGTGCCCGCCGGACACCAGGAGGGCGGTGAAGGGCGGTGCGGCATCCGGATGTTCGAGCGCCGTCGCGAACAGGTGCCCCTCCATATGGTGCACGCCGATCACGGGCTTTTGGAGCGCCGCGCCAAGCGCCTTGGCGAAGCTCACGCCCACGAGCAGCGCACCCACGAGACCGGGCGCGTGCGTCACCGCGATGCCGTCGACCTGCGACGCGTCGATTCCTGCGTCGGCGAGCGCACGCTCGGCCACGGGCACGATGGCGGTGAGGTGCTCGCGCGACGCGATCTCGGGCACGACGCCCCCAAAGAGGCGGTGTACGTCCTGCGAGAGGATGACCAGCGAGTCGAGCGTGGGCCGTTCCACCGGCCCGCGGACCACGGCGGCCGAGGTCTCGTCGCACGAACTCTCGATGCCGAGGACGCGCATCTCAGGGCGCGGGTTCGGCGAGCAGGCGTTCGAGAAAGGCGATGTTCGCGGCACTCGCCCAGTCGTCCGCGCCGATGATCCGGCGTCGCACCCTGCCGTCGCGGCCAATGATGAACGTCTCCGGCACGCCCGTCGTCTGGTACGCCTGCTGGATCCGTCCCGGCGCGTCGTGGAGGATCTCGAAGGTCAATCCCAGCTCCTGCGCGAACGCGGCGATGCGGTCGGCGGTACCCGGCGCGTCCACGCTCACGGCGACGATGCGCAGCCCCTTGGGCCCGAGCTGCCGGGCCGCGCGTTCCATCGACGGCATCTCCGTGCGGCAGGGAAGGCACCAGGTCGCCCAGATGTTGAGCAGCACGACCTCGCCCCGGTAGTCGTCAATGCCCTTGGAGACGGGCTCGGCGGCGAGCGTGACTGCCGCGAAGGTGGGCGCTGACGAGCCGATGCGGAGCGGGAAGAGCTCGGCGCCCAGTCGTTCGCGGCCGAGGTAGAACCCAACGGCCAGCGCGACGACGGACGCCGTGATGGCACCCCACTGCGCACGCGTGCTCACGCCTGCTGGGTGCAGAGCGCGCTCCGCGCGCTCT
>CAYXQS010000179.1:0-4142 GCA_964466515.1 uncultured Gemmatimonas sp.
CGCACGCCTCAAGGCACTCGTGGAGAAGGGGACCGACCACGCCAACCACATCCTCGCGGGCTTTGGCTCCACCAAGCGCGCGGATGCGGCGTTCACGCTCTCCGAGCTCGAGCGCATCGCGCCGCGGCTGCTCGCGATCGCCGAGGACGTGGGGCTCGCGGTGTATCGCGCGCAGAAGCAGGGCGCGGCGGTGCTCCTCGAGGGCGCGCAGGGTTCGCTCCTCGACGTCGATCACGGGACCTATCCGTTCGTGACCTCGTCCAACACGACCGCCGGCGGCGCGGCGATCGGGGTGGGGATCGGCCCGCGCACCATCGACGCGGCCATCGGCGTGGTGAAGGCGTATACCACGCGCGTGGGTGCCGGCCCGATGCCCACGGAGTTCGACGAGTCGATGGGCGAGAAGGTCCGGGCCCTCGGCAACGAGTTCGGGGCGACCACCGGCCGCCCGCGTCGCTGCGGGTGGTTCGACGCCGTGGTGGTCCGCTACGCCGTCCGCGTGAATGGCCTCACGGGCCTCGCCGTCACCAAGCTCGACGTGCTCGACACGCTCGACCGGATCGGCCTCTGCACGGGCTACACGATTGACGGCGAGGTGGTCACCGAGTTCCCGGGCGACATCGCCGACCTCACGGACATCCACCCCGTCTACGAGTGGTTCGAGGGGTGGCGGTCGTCCACCGCCGAGGCACGGACGATGGCCGCGCTGCCCACGCAGGCGCGGGTCTACCTCGACCGGATCGTCGAGCTCGTCGAGTGCCCGGCGCAGTACGTGAGCGTGGGGACGCGACGCGACCAGATCATCGGACTGCAGGCATAGGCGGAAGGCGTCAGCCGCGCATCGCCTCCACCGGCTCGATCCGCGCGGCACGGCGGGCGGGCGCGAAGCTGGCGGTGACCACCACCGCCAACAGCAGGGCGCTGACAATCCCCAGCACCGCGGGATCGCTGGCGCTCACCCCGAAGAGCACCGACTCCATCATCCGGGTGCCCGCCAGGGCGGTGACGAGGCCGAGGACAAGGCCCACGACGGCCACGCGCGCCATCTGGAGGACGACCATCAGGACGACGCGCGAAACGGTGGCGCCGAGCGCCATCCGGATGCCGATCTCCACGCGGCGCTGGGTCACGAGGTACGAGACCACGCCATAGACGCCCACCGCGCTCAGGACCAGCGCAATGGCCGCGGCCACGCCGATGAGCACCACGATCAGGCTCGTGCGCGCCATCGAGTGGGCGACGACCGCGTCCATCGTGCGCGGCGCAATGAAGGGCGCGCGGGCGTTCATCTCGCGGAGGATTGCACGGGCGGCCGATACGAGGGCGAGCGGGTCGGTGCCGTCCGTACGCACGAGGATCGTCATCTCGTTCAGCGCGGAGGACCGCGCGCCGGTCGTATCGAAGTTCGTGGCCGGGTAGAAGACGCCCTCCGTTGGCGCCTGGTCGAGGGCCTCGGCGCGCAACTCCTCCACCACGCCGACCACGCGGTACCACGAGGTGGACTGCGGGCCGAAGCTGTTGATTCCCTTGCCGATGGGATCCTCGTCGGGCCAGAGCCGGTCGGCGAGGGCGCGCGTCACCACGGTGGCCTGCGTGCGGCCGTCCACGTCGGTCCAGGTGGGCACGCGGCCCGTGACCCCGATCGCGAGTGCCTGGAAGTATCCGGGGAGCGCGGTGGGCGTCGAGACACAGGGCGTCTGTTCGTCGGGGCCATAGGGGGCGTTCTCGCGAAAGACCACGGAGCAGCCCACCGCGAAGCTCTGGTCCTCGAGCGGGAGCGCTCCCGCACCGACCGCGAGGACGCCGGGCAGCGCGCGGAGCCGCTCCTGGAGCGCCCGGTGGAAGTTGATCGCCTGCTCGCGCGAATTGATCTCGTTGGCGGGCAGCGCGACGTCGAACGCGAGCGTGTGTGAGGGATCGAAGCCCGGCGAGACCTGCCGCAGCTTGTCGAAGGTGCGGAGCATCAACCCGGCGGCCGTCAACAGCACGACCGTGAGGGCGATCTGGCCGGCGACGAGGGTGCTGCGGGCCGCACGCTGCCGCGGGGACGCGGAGAGCCCGCGTCCGCCATCGCGCAGCGCATTCACGTCCAGCGCCGGACGCAGCAGCGGGAGGACGCCCAGGATGAGCCCGAGCACGACACCGATGCCCAGCGCGACGGCAATGGACCCGCTGCCGATGGAGACGGTGCCGAGGCGCGGGATGTTGGTCGGCGCGATGCGTTGAAAGACCTGGAGCGCCAGCGCGGCCATCCCAATGCCCGCCACGGCCGCCGCGCCGCACAGGAGGAGGGACTCCGAGAGATAGTGTGCCGCGAGCTGGGTGCGGTCGGCGCCGAGCGCGGCCCGCACGGCGGATTCCCGGCGGCGCGCCTCCATCCGCACCAGGAAGAGATTCCCCACGTTCGCGGCGGCGATGGCCAACACCAGGAGCACCGAGCCGAACAGCATCCAGAGCGTGCGCGGCACGGCCTCGCCCAGCACGGCATCGCGCAGCGGAGCGACCTGCACGCGGAAGTTGTACTGCCTCAGAAACCCGGGGGAGTACGCGTTCGGCATCGTTTCCGGAAAGCGCGCGAGGATGCCCGCGAGCTCACGGTTCGCATCCTCAAGGCGCACGCCATCCTTGAGGCGCGCCACGCCCACGTTCGGGTGGTTGTTCCAGAAGGGGCCCGCCGGGTCGAGTCCCATCGGCAGCCAGACGTCCACGCCAAAGCCGGCGAGGTTCGAGGCATCGGCAAACGGCCCCGGCATTGGGAGCGTGAGTCCGGGCGTCGTCACGCCGACGATCTCCCACGAGCCATCGGAGGTCACGAGCATCGTGCCGATGACGCGCGGGTCGCCGCCAAACCGGCGCTGGTGGTATTCGTGGCTCAGGACGACCACGCGCGCGACCCCGGGCCGGTCATCGCCGGCGTCAATCAGTCGCCCGAGCGCGGCGCGCGCGCGGAGCGCGTCGAAGATCCCGTGCGTGATGAATCCGAATCGGGCCATCTCGGCGTCGCCGCCGCTGACGACCGCCGTGCTGAAGGTGCGATAGATCCCGACATTCGCCAGCGTCTGCGTCTGGTCCCGAAAGTGGAAGTAGCCCCCCGGGGAGACGCCCCAGCGCCGCTCGCCGCTCCCCGGCACCGTGGCCGGATGCAGGATCGAGACCAGGCGGTCGGCCTCCTGGTAGGGCAGGGGCCGCAGGACGACGGAATCGAGCACGGCGAACATCGCGGTGGTCGCGCCAAGGCCGAGCGCGAGGGTGACGAACGCAATCAGCGAGAAGCTGCGCTGTCGCAGGAGCACGCGCGCCGAGTGGCGCGTCTCGCGCCAGAGCGTGACGACGAACGCCGTGCGCCTCTGCTCGCGGATCGTATCCCTGTCGATGCGCCGCGTCTGGCGGAGGTACGCATCGTAGTCGCCGAACCGCCGCCGGACCTCCGCCTCCGCCTGCTCGGCGGTCATCCCCTCGGCGATGAGCTGCTCGCGGCGCTCCTCGAGGTGGAACCGGAACTCCTCGTCCAGGTCCTCGTCAATGCGCGCCTCGGCGGGCGGAAGCTGGAAGGCCCGTTTGTTCATCGGGCACCGTCGTTGGCGAGGATGAGTCCGACCGCGTGCGTGTAGCGCGACCAGCGCGAGGTCTCGGCCACGAGCTGCCGCCGCCCGCGGTCCGTCAGGCGGTAGTACTTCGCGCGCCGGTTCCTGTCGGTGTAGCCCCATTCCGCCGCCAGCCACCTCCGTTGTTCGAGGCGGTGCAGCGCCGGGTAGAGCGCGCCCTCCTCCACCTGCAGTTGCCGATGCGTGACCTCCTCGATCCATCGGAGGATCCCCAGCCCGTGCATCGGCCCCCAACTCAGGGTCTTGAGGAGGATGAGGTCGAAGGTGCCGCGGACGAGTTCGAGGTCGGAATCGGGCATTGTCGGGGGCGGTGGGCGTGGGATGCGGGGACCGGGGCCTTGAGTAACCTAAGGTTCTTAGGTTCGACAGCCAGTCCCCCGAAAATGGTTGCGCGGGGTGCGCCGGCGTGGGGTTAGATTCTCCTGTCCGGACCCCCGTCCCCTCCCACCCAAGGCCTGCAGGAAATGCGCCCAGATGTCCTCGAGTCCCTCGTCAGCCTCGCCAAGCGCCGTGGCTTAATCTTCCAGTCCTCCGAGA
>CAYXQS010000180.1:0-2944 GCA_964466515.1 uncultured Gemmatimonas sp.
CGCCCTCCTCGCCGACGTCGGACACCCGCAGACGCGAGACGGCGGCGCCGTCGATCTTCAGCTCACAGCAGTAGCCGTCGCGGTCAATCCCGTCGCCGACGAGCCTCCGGGCGCGCGCGTCCCACTCCGCGAGTTCCGATTCGTCGAAGGCGTTGTCGAGCGATGCCATCGGCACGAGGTGCGTGTGCTTGGCGAGGTGGCTCGCGGCGACATCCGCGCCCACGCGTGCGGTGGGCGAGTCGGCGTCGGCGACCTCCGGGTGCGCACGCTCCAGCGCCTGCAGCTCGCGGAAGAGCGCGTCGTACTCGGCGTCGGAGCGCGACGGTTGGTCGAGGACGTAGTACTCGTGGGCGGCGCGCTCGAGCGCGCGCCGCAGCTCGGCGGCGCGCGCCGCCGGGTCCGACGCCCGGTCCGCGCTCAGACGGGCTCGCCCTCGGCGCCCTTGGCCTCGGCGAGTCCGCCCTGGAGCAGGAAATTCTCGACGAAGAAGAGGCCGGGCTCGCCGGCGCGCTTCACCATCCGCAGCAGCGTGTCCATCGACGAGACCTCCTCGCGCTGCTCGTTCACGAACCACTCGAGCGCGTTCTTGGAGAGATGGTCCTTCTCCTTGATGGCGAGGTCGACGATCTCGTTGATCTGCTTGGTGACGCGCAGTTCCGAGTCGAGCGCGAGCTTCACCGCGTCGGCGGCGCTCTTGAACGCGGCGCGTGGGGCCGGGATCTCCGGGATCTTCACGTCGCCGCCGGCGTCCAGGATGTAGCGCACGAAGCGCATCGCGTGGTCGCGCTCCTCGGCCGATTGCCTGAAGAAGTGCGCGGCGAGCGCGGGGAGCCCTTCGCCGTCGAAATACCCGGCGATGGCGATGTACTGGTGCGAGGCGCCGAACTCGTTGCCGACCTGTTGGTTCAGGGCGGCGTTCATCGGCTTGGAGATCATCATATTGGACTCCCGGCGGATCGGGGGGTTTATTTGGCGCAGTGGAGGTGATGCACGCACCCTAACGTTGCCAGTCTGTCCAAGGCGGGTCAATGACGGTCGTGGAGCTGATTGAACGGAAGCGCGACGGCGGACGGTTGACGGCGGCCGAATGGCGGCGGCTGATGACCGGCTATGCCGCCGGCGACGTGCCCGACTACCAGATTGCCGCGCTGGCGATGGCGGTGGTCTTCCGCGGGATGGACGCCGAGGAGATCGAGGGGCTGACGACCGCGATGCTGGAGAGCGGACGGACGCTCGACCTCTCGTCGGTGCGGCTGCCGAAGGTCGACAAGCACTCCACGGGCGGGGTGGGCGACAAGGTCTCGCTGATCCTCGCGCCACTGGTGGCGTGCTGCGGGGTGGCGGTGCCGATGATCTCGGGGCGCGGGCTCGGCCACACCGGCGGCACGCTCGACAAGCTGGAGAGCATCCCCGGCTTCCGGACGCGCCTGACGCTCGAGGAGACGGCGGCGCAGGTGGGGCGCCTCGGCGTGGCGCTCATTGGCCAGACGCACGAGATTGCCCCGGCGGACCGGAAGTTCTACTCGCTGCGCGACGCCACCGGCACGGTGGAGGCGATCCCGCTGATCTCGGCGAGCATTATGAGCAAGAAGCTCGCCGAGGGACTCGACGGCCTCGTGCTCGACGTGAAGACGGGCGCGGGCGCCTTTATGCCAACGCTCGACGACGCGCTCCGGCTCGCGCAGACGATGATTGCGCTGGGCGAGCGGCGGAACTGCCCGACCGTGGCGCTGCTCACCGATATGGATTCGCCGTTGGGCGAGGCGTGCGGGAACGCGCTCGAGGTGGAGGAGTCGGTCCACGTGCTGCGCGGCGAGGGGCCGGCGGACCTGCGCGAGGTGACGCTCGCGCTCGCGGCGGAGATGCTGCTCGTGGCGCGCGTGGCCACGGACCGCCGCGCCGCGCGCGCGCAGGCGGACCACGCGCTGATGAGCGGCGCCGCGCTCGCCAAGTTCCGTGAGATCGTGCAGGCGCAGGGCGGGCATCCCGGCGTGGTGGACGACCCGGTGTCGATCCTGCCGCGCGCGCCGATCCGCGAGCGCGTGGACGCGGCACGGAGCGGGATCATCGAACGCGTGGAGCCGCGCGTGATTGGCCGCGCCATCACCACGCTTGGCGGTGGCCGCACGAAGGTGGACGATGCAATCGATCCCGCGGTGGGCATCGTCCTGAAGGTGCGCCCCGGCCAGCGGGTGGAACGCGGCCAGCACCTCGCGACCATCCACGCGCGCGACGCGGAGACGCTCGCGGCGGCCGAGGAGGCGCTGCGGCGGGCCATCGTGATTGGCGAGACGGCACCGGCCGTGCGCCCGTTGGTTTCGCACCGCGTGACGGCCGGGGGGGTGGAAATCCTGGGCGGGACGGGTGCAGTTTAGGGAATGAAGAACTTCGAGAAGTTGGCCGCCCTTGGGGCGCTGGGGGTTGCGGGTGGTGCCATCGCCGCGTGGCTCGGTTTTGTCTTCGTCACCCGTCCCGTGAGCTCCGGGGGGATCGACGCGACCTTGCACGTTGCCGTAGCGGCGGCGGCGCTGGTGGTCTTCGCCCTCCTCTCAGCCGCGCACCTCTATATGGGGTTGCAGCTGCGCCGCGGGCCGGAGTCAATCCGCGGCTAGCGCGTCAACGGGCCTTGCTAGGCGGCGCCTACCACCCCAGGACGAGCGCGAACACCAGCGGCGCCACGATGGACGCGTCGCTCTCGATGATGTACTTCGGGGTGTCCACGCCGAGCTTGCCCCACGTGATCTTCTCGTTGGGCACGGCGCCGGAGTAGGACCCGTAGCTCGTGGTCGAGTCCGAGATCTGGCAGAAGTATCCCCAGAGCGGCACGTCGTCCCGGCCGAGGTCCTGGTGCAGCATCGGCACGACGCAGATCGGGAAGTCGCCGGCGATGCCGCCGCCGATCTGGAAGAAGCCGATGGAGCCTTCACCGGTTTTGAGCAGCTTG
>CAYXQS010000180.1:2954-4133 GCA_964466515.1 uncultured Gemmatimonas sp.
AGCCGATGGACGACTGCGCGGAGGCGCGGGTGTACCAATCGGCCAGGGTCATCATATACTCGATCCCGGTGCGCACCGTGTGCACGTTCTTGATGTCGCCGGCAATGCAGTGGCCGGCGTACATATTGCCGAGCGTGGCGTCCTCCCAGCCGGGGACAAACATCGGGAGGTTGCGCTCGGCGGCCGCCAGCAGCCACGAGTCCTGCGGGTCGATCTGGTAGGAATCCTTGAGGACGCCGCTCAGCAGGATCCGGTACATAAACTCGTGCGGGAAGAGCCGCTCGCCCTTCCGGTCGGCGGCCACCCACTCGGCGAGCACGGCCGCCTCGATCCGCCGCATCGCCTCCATCTCGGGAATGCAGGTGTCGGTCACGCGGTTCATATGCCGGTCGAGCAGCGCCTGCTCGTCGGCCGGGGTGAGGTCGCGGTAGTGCGGCACCCGCTCGTAGTGGTCGTGGGCCACGAGGTTGAAGACGTCCTCCTCGAGGTTGGCACCGGTGCACGAGATGGCGTGGACCTTCCCTTGCCGGATCATCTCCGCGAGGGAGCGGCCGAGCTCGGCGGTGCTCATCGCGCCGGCGAGGGTGACGAGCATCGAGCCGTCGGCCTCGAGGTGGCTGCGATACCCGTCGGCGGCGTCCACGAGCGCCGCCGCGTTGAAGTGGCGGAAGTGGCGGCGGACGAACGCCGAGATCGGGGCGGCAGGCGCGCTGGCGGACATAAGGGGGACCCTGTCGGCGTTCAAATGTCGAGGTTCGATGCGAACTTCGCGTTGGCCTCGATGAAGACGCGGCGCGGCTCGACCTCGTCGCCCATCAGCGTCTGGAACACCTCGTTGGCCTGGAAGGCGTCGTCCATCGTCACCTTGAGGATGGTGCGCGTCTCCGGGTCCATCGTCGTCTTCCAGAGCTGGTCGGGGTTCATCTCGCCGAGGCCCTTGTAGCGCTGGATGGCGATGTTGGCCTTGCCGTCGCCGTTCCCCATCCGCGTCGCGATGACGTCGCGCTCGGCCATATCGTACGCGTAGTACTCCTCCTTCCCCTTGGCCACGCGGAAGAGCGGCGGCTGCGCGATATAGACCATCCCGGCGTCGATCAGCTCGGGCATCTGGCGGAAGAAGAACGTGAGCAGCAGCGTCCGGATGTGCGCGCCGTCCACGTCGGCGTCGGTCATCAGGAT
>CAYXQS010000181.1:0-4123 GCA_964466515.1 uncultured Gemmatimonas sp.
GCCGTCCGGGCCGCGCGCGCCGGCCGGCTGCACGGCGCCCTCGGACTCGCCCGGGGCGAAGTAGTACTTCTCCTCGAACATCGGGTCGTGCGGAATGTGCATCTTGCGGTACACGCCGAGCAATGCGCCGTCCGCGTCAATCACCGCCGCGCTGTTGCGGTACACGCCGGCCGCCTGCCGTTCGTAGAGCGGCACCACGAGCACCACCGCGAGCTCGCGCGCGAGCGCCCGCAGCACGTCGGTCGTGGGGCCCGGCACCGGCTCCGCGAGGTCAAACCGCGACGCGTCGAGTGTCTTGCAGAAGTACGGGGCGTTGAAGAGCTCCTTGAGGCAGATGATCTGCGCGCCCTTGGCGGCCGCGGCACGGATGCGCGCGACCGTCGCGGTGAGCGTGGCGGCAGCGGAGTCTTCGACGCCGTCCTGGATGACGGCGACGGTGAACGGCGGACGGTTGGGCATCCGGGGAATTTCGTCGCGTCAGCGCCGCACCGCTACCACAAGATCCATCACGTTGGTCCCCGTCTCCTGCGCCGGCAGGATGGCGTCGGCCGCCGACAGGGCGCCGAAGGCATCGCACCGCCTGAGCGCGCGCCCCGGATCGCCCCCGCGCTCGGCGCACGTCCGCCAGGTGCGGCCGTTGACGATGGCCCCCGCGGCCGGCGCCGGCCCGTCGCGCCCGTCGGTCCCGGCCGCGAGGAGCCAGGCGTCCTCCGCGCCGAGATCGTCCAGGACTTCCGCCGCCGACAGGGCGAGTTGCTGCGAGCGCCCGCCGAGGCCGTGGTCGCGCGGGAGGCGCACGGTCGTCTCGCCGCCCCAGATGAGGCAGCTCGACGGCGCGGCGCGCGCCACGGAGTGCGCGAGCGCGCGGCCGGCCGCCGTCGCATCGCCCTGGAGCAGCGTGCGCGCGAGGAGTACCGGCGCCCACCCCATCGCGTACGCACGCGCCGCCGCCGCCGTGAGCGCGACCCCGTTCCCCACCACAAACGGCTCCTCCACCCGTGCAAAGGCCGGGTTCCCCGCCTTGGGCGTTTCTGCCGCAACGCCCGCGCGCATCGCGCCGAGCGTCGAGGCCACCGACAACGGCACCTGCACGGCGATCCCTGCGTCGCGCAGGATCCACTCCACGTGCTGGGCGAGCAGCACGTCGGGCGAGACCGGCCCCGAGCCAATCATCGCCGGGTCCTCGTTGGGGACATCGGCGAGGAGGATGGGCAGCACCCGCTCGCACTCGAGCGCGGTCGCGAGCCGTCCCGCTCCCCAGCGCGAGAAGCGTTTGCGCACGGCGTTGATTCGCTTGATCGGCACGCCGGCGCCGAGGAGGAGCGCGTGCAGCGAGGCGAGGTCCTCCTCGCGCACGCCGTCAATCGGCGCGCCCACGAGGCTCGACGTCCCGCCCGAGAGCAGGACAAGCACGATGTCCTCCCGCCCGATGCGCTCGACGAGTGCGGTGAGCCGTTCGGCGGCGTGCCGCGACCGGACGCCCGGGACCGGGTGGTCGCCCACCACCATCTCGAGGGTGGGGAGTGGCGGTGGGGCCGGGGCGGGGCTGACCACCAGCCCGCCCGCGATCGTCAGTCCGCGCTCGCCACAGACGGCAACGGCCGCCCCCGCCATAGCGGGAGCGGCCTTGCCAAGGGCAATGATCCAGTGCGGTCGGTCGCGCCCGAGTTCGAGCAGGACCTCACGCCCCGAGAGTCCGTCGCGCACGGCGTGCGCGGGGTCCGCGGCCTCGATCGCCGCCGTGTAGCATTCGCGCAGGTCGGCCGCGAGGTCGCGCGGCGCCATCAGCCCCCGGACGCCTTCTTCACGGCCTCGCCGAGCTCCGTGTACGAATCCGCCGAGAGTTCGCGGAAGGGGCGCATCACGTGCGAGACCCTGCCGTCCGGCGCGACGACGAAGAGGACGCGACGGAGATAGCTGCCCGTCGCCGGCTTCGTGCCGTACAGCGCGCCCGCCACCGCGGCGGTGTCGCTCACGAAGGTCAGCGGCGAGCCCTGCTCCTTCGCCCAGTCGGCCACGGTCTGCACGTCGTCAGTGCTCACCGCGAGCACGACGACACCCTCGCCGCCGTTGAAGAGCGTGGCGTACTGGTCGCGGTACGCTTCCATCTGCACCGTGCAGCCGCGGGTGCGGGCGCGCGGATAGAAGGCGATCACCACGGTCTTGCCGCGCAGGTCGGAGAGCTTGATGGGCGCGGCCGTGGGGCCGGCGGCCGTCGCGGCCGGCAGCGTGAAGTCGGGGGCCGGCTGGCCGACCTGCGGACCGGCATCCTGTGCCGGCGCGGCGGGCGCTTGGGCGGCGGGCGCCTGCTGCGCGCCGGCCGTGGTGGCGGCCGCGAGGAAGGCGGCCGCGACGAGGCATTTCATAGAAGAAGGCATACCCGTAGTCTGTGCCCCGGCCGGGCGGGGCGCAACGCCGCTCAGGTGTCGACCACCCGCAACGCGCCCGGGACCGACGCAACCTCCACCGTCGGCGCCGCGCACCGCTGGAGTTCGCCGTCGAGTTCGCACCAAGGGGCCTCGCGGAACTCGACGGTGAAGCGCGCGCCCGCCGCAATCCGCACGTTGGGATGCCGTCCGTGCGTGCCGCGCGCGGCACGCCCCAGGAGCGGGATGCGGCCCAGCCGCGAGCCGTCGCCGACCAGCACCGCGTCGAGCGCGCCATCGTCCACGCGCGCCGCCGGTGCAATGCGGAAGGTGCCGCCGAACTCCTTGCCGTTGGAGAAGGCCAGCAGCAGCTCGCGGCGCCACGCGTCGCCGCCGCCGGGCATCCCCGCCACGCGCGCGTCGAGTCCCGGATACCCGAGGAGTTCGGCGAAGGCGGCCATCACGTAGCGCGCGGGGCCGCGGACCAGGGGCATCCGCTCCGAGCGCCGCAGCACGGCGACGTCAAAGCCGAATCCCGCGACGTTGAGGAACCAATGGTCGTCGACCCGGCCGAGGTCGACGCGCCGTTCGGTGCCGCCGCGCGCGACGAGGCGGGCCATCGCCGCGGGATCACGCGCCGGCGCGCGGAGGTTCTTGGCGAAGTCGTTTCCCGTGCCTGCGGCGACAAAGGCCATCCGCGCCGGCGACCCCGCGCGCGCGAGTGCCGTCGCGCACTTCGACCAGGTCCCGTCCCCGCCCGCCACGACCATCGTCCCGACGCCGTCGGCGATGGCCTCGCGCACGAGGCGCGCCTCATCCCCCGCGCATTCGGTCTGCCGGAGATCGGTGATCCCTTCGGCCGCGAACGCCGCGCGCATCGCGTCAATCATCCGCGCGCCGCGCCCGCGGCCGGACGCGGGATTCCAGATCACGCGGATGGACATCGGGCTCAAGGCGAAAGAGGGAAGGTTGAAGGGGAAAGGTCGCTGGTTCCCCTTGCTCCTTCAGCCTTTCAGTTGTCTCAGCACGTAGTGCAGGATCCCGCCGTGGCGGAAGTAGTTCATCTCCTCCGGCGTATCGATGCGGCTCCGCACCTGGAAGCTCTTCGCCTGTCCGTCGGCACCGACGGCCTGCACCGTCAGCGTGGCGCGCGGATTCATTGCGTCGCTCATCCCCTCGACGGTAATGGTCTCAAAGCCGGTGAGCCCGTGCGACTGCCGCGTCTCGCCGTTCACGAACTCCAGCGGAATCACGCCCATCCCCACGAGGTTGGAGCGATGGATCCGCTCGAAGCTCTCGGCGATCACGGCGCGCACGCCGAGGAGCATTGCGCCCTTGGCCGCCCAGTCGCGCGACGAGCCCGAGCCGTACTCCTTGCCGGCAATCACCACGAGCGGCGTCCCCGCCGCCTGATACGCCATCGCCGCGTCGTAGAACGAGACCGGCTCCGCGCCCGGCGTGGTGCGCGTCCACCACCCTTCCAGGCCCGGCGTGAGATCGTTCTTGAGGCGGATGTTTGCGAAGGTGCCGCGCATCATCACCTCGTGGTTGCCGCGCCGGGAGCCGTACGAGTTGAAGTCCTTCTTCTCCACGCCGAGCGACCTGAGCCACTGGCCGGCCGGGCTCTTTTCCGCAATCGACCCCGCGGGGGAGATGTGGTCGGTGGTGATCGAGTCCCCGAACATCCCGAGCACGCGCGCGTTCGCCACCGGCTGCACGCCCGGCGGCGTCATCGTCATCCCCTCGAAGTACGGCGG
>CAYXQS010000182.1:0-4027 GCA_964466515.1 uncultured Gemmatimonas sp.
GCTACCGGCGAGCGTCGAGAGCGCGTCGAGCCGATAGTAGATGTACGGCTTGCCGTCGACGGTCAGCGTGTCGCGGCTCTGGAAACTGTTCGTGGAGGCCATACCTCCCAATCTAGCTCAATCCTCGAGGATGGGCATTTCGAGGGTACGGTGCCGCATCAGGCCGTCGACGGCGTCGACGTGAATGGCGTTGGTCGGGCACTGGTGCACGAAATCGCCGTCGGCGCGCGACCACTCGATGGGGCTGTGGAGCACCTGCGCCTTGCCGTCGAAATCCATTGCCATCATCTGCGGCGCGAGCGTCGCACAGAGTGTGCATCCGATGCACGCCGCGCGGTCCACCGTGACCTCCACCACCCGCCGCGGCCAGATCCCGCCGGCCAGCAGCGAGGTGCCCGCGCGGTCGAGCGCGTCCGTCGCGGCCTCGTAGCCGAGCTCGATCATCCGGTCGACGTGCGCGAAGCTGAAGAGGTTATAGTGCCAGACCGCCGGCCGCACCAGCAGGAGCGGCGGTCCGTGCCAGTTGCTCAGCTGCAGCGCCTGGAGCGACTTCATCATCACCTGCGCGGCCCTGATATAGATGGCGGCGAACCCCTTCTCGCGGATCCGCCGTGCGCGCGCGAGGTTCGTGCTCCCGACGTCCACCGCGATCACCGCGTCCATCCCGTGCGAGGCCGCGAGCGCGGGCACATTGTCGACGATGCCGCCATCGGCACAGGTGCGGCCGTCCACCTGGCCCGGGGGGAAGAATCCCGGGAGTGCGCACGAGGCGTACACGGCCTGCGCGATCGACACGTGGCGGAGGCCGGGAAGCCCAAAGAGCACCTGCGACGCGGCCTCGAGGTCCACGGTGTTCACCAGGAGCCGCTGCGTGAGGTCGGCGAAGGTCCCCGAGGGCACGATGTCCTCGACGAGCTTCTCCAGCGGCCGCGCGAGATAGAGCGACGGCGAGAGCATCCGCTTCGCCACCATCCCGATGTGATTGATCTTGAAGAGGTCGGGCTTGGTGAGCGCGCGCGCGCGTTCGGTCATCTCGCCCACCGACATCCCCCCCACATACGCCGCCGCAATGAGCGAGCCGATGCTCGTCCCCGCCACGACCGTGGGCTTGATCCCGTGCTCCTCGAATGCGCGCAGCACGCCGATGTGCGCGAACCCCTTGAGCCCGCCCCCGCCGAGGACGAGGGCGAGCGCGGGCGGCAGCGCGGTGGCGAGTTCGGGACGGGGGCGGGGCATCGCGGATCGGCGTTCGGGGGCGGGGCCGTGGGCTGACATCATAACGCCAAACGGTACACCGTGATTGCGGTGTCGCCGACCACCTGCCGCGCCGCGCCGGGCGGCAATGCGTGGTCCGCCGCGTGCTCCGCCACCAGCACCTTCGAGAACCCCGAGGCCTGCCAGCTCGCGATGATGTGGTCGAGCATCCGCGAGCCATAGGGCGGGTCCGCGAAGACAAGGTCGTACGCCCCCGCGGTCAACTGGGCCGCGAACGGCACCGCGTCCCTCCTGAACACCCGCGTGCGTTCCTTGAGCCGCAGCAGCCCGATGTTGGCCTTGAGCGTGTGCAGGCTCGACGCGCGCGTCTCGACGAAGTCGCAACGCCACGCCCCGCGCGAGATTGCCTCAAGCCCCAGCGCGCCGGTGCCGGCGAAGAGATCGAGGAGCGTCGCGTTCCTGAGGTCGCCCTCCACCATCTGGATGGCCGCCGTGCGGACCTCCTCGGCGGTGGGCCGCACGCGCGCATCGAGCAGCTTCGCGAGGTCGCGCCCCGCAAACTTGCCGCCGACTATCCGCATTGCACCCGCGCCAGTGATCGGTCCACGCAGGGAAGGTAGCCGGAGGGGAGGGGATGCGGTCATCTTATCTTCTCCCTTCCCCCCTCCAGTCCTTGCCCGATCCCCTCCTTCGCTTCCGCGACGAGTTCCCGATTCTCGCGCGCACCACGTATCTCGTCTCCAACTCGCTGGGGGCGATGCCGCGCGGCGTGCCGGCGCGCCTCGCCGAGTACGCGGCGCGGTGGGCGGAGGACGGCGTCCGCGCCTGGGCCAAGGGGTGGTGGGAGATGCCCGTCACCGTCGGCGACCTCGTCGCGCCGCTCCTCGGTGCCGCGAAGGGACACGTGGCGATGGCGCCCACGGTCACGCTCGCGCAGTCGGCGATCCTGAGCGCGATGGACTTCTCCGCGGGCCGCGACACCGTCGTGATGACGGCGCTCGACTTCCCGAGCGTGCGCTACGCCATCGAGGCGCTCGCGCCACGGCTCGGCGCCCGCGTCGTCGTCGTGCCGAGCGACGATGGCATCTCGATTGACCAGGCGCGGCTGCACGCCGCCATCGACGAGCGCACCGCGCTCGTCTCCGTTTCGCACGTCCTCTTTCGTTCCGCGTACATCATCGACGCCGACGCGCTCTGCGCGCACGCGCACGCGCAGGGCGCGGTCGTCGCGCTCGACGCCTATCACTCGGTGGGCGTCATTCCCGTGGACGTGCAGCGCAGCGGCGTCGACTTCCTCACCGGCGGCGTGCTCAAGTGGCTGTGCGGCGGCCCGGGCGGCTGCTTCGTGTACGCGTCGCCCGCGGCGAGCGAGCGCTTTGCCCCCGCGCTCACCGGCTGGCAGGCGCACGCGAGGCCCTTCGCGTTCGATCCCGCAATGCACCACGCCGAAGGCATCCACCGCTGGCTCGGCGGCACGCCGGCGATTCCGGCGCTGTACGCGGCCACCGAGGGCCCGCGGCTCATTGCCGAGGCCGGTCTCGCCGCCATCCGCGCCAAGAGCGAGCGGCAGACCGCGCGCCTGGTGGCCCTCGCCGACGCGCGCGGATACCGCGTACACGCGCCGCGCGATCCCGCGCGCCGCGGCGGCACGGTGGCCTTTGACGTCCCGCACGGCGGCGAGGTGGCGCAGGCCCTGCTCGCGCGCGGCGTCGTCATCGACTACCGCCCGGGCGCGGGCATCCGGGTGGCGCCGCACTTCTATACGACGGACGCCGAGGTCGACCGCGCGGTGGAGGAAATCGCCGAGATCCTCGAACGGGACGCGTGGAAGCCCTTTGCCGGTACCGACCCGAAGGTCACTTGACCCTTCCGTGAACTCGCGTGCGCGGGTAACTTCGCAGGGTTCGCCATCGACCCAGCCCCGACCCCCGCGACGATGCCCCAGCCGCCGAAGAAGCTCCGCAAGCAGTACGTCAACAGCGACCTTCCGACGGCCATCCTGCGCTTCGAGGACGGCCACGAGATCTCGATCAAGCGGGGCACCGGCAAGACGTTCGACTGCTACGCGGGCGAGAACGTCAAGATCCTCGCGGTCTTCGATCCCGAGGCGCGCGAGCGCGACCTGGTCGAGACGCGCCGCGCCGACGACTTCGACGACGCCTGAGCCGTTTGGCGCGCGCGGCGCGCGCCGACCCTACAAGTCGAGCAGCAACCGTACCGTCGTCGCGAGCGCGCCGGCGGTGAAGGGCCTGGCAATCATCGCATCCTGCGGCCCGCGGCCCTCGGTCCATCCGCTCCCGCTGCTCGACAGATACAGCACCTTGAGCGAGGGCTGCAACGAGCGGATGTGCCGCGCCAGCTCGCGCCCCGTCAGCTCCGGGAGCACCATCCCCGTCACGAGCAGCGTGATGCGCGTGGACGCGACGATCTCGCGCACCTGCGTCGCCGACTCGGTGGTGATTACCTCGACCCCCTCGCGGTTGAGGACGCTGCGCACGAGTCCGCGCACCTGCGCATCCGATTCCACGACCAGCGCGCGGAGCGTGCCGCCCGAGATCGGCTCGCCGTCCGGTCCCGGCGAGAGGGCGCGCGGCCGTTCGCCGTCCGCTGCCGGCGCCGTGGCGGCCGCGACGGGGAGATAGAGGGTCGCGATCGCACCGCGCCCTTCGGCATTGGCGAGCGTGACCCCGCCGCCGACGCGGTGCGCCGCGGATTGCGCGCGCGTCAAGCCCAGCCCCACGTGCGTACCCGCCGGCTTCGTCGTGAAGAACGGCTCGAACGCGCGCGTCATCGCCGCGGCACCCACGCCGGG
>CAYXQS010000183.1:0-3880 GCA_964466515.1 uncultured Gemmatimonas sp.
CCGCATCGCCGAAAGCGCCGTCATGCTGGAGAAGAGCGCGACGCCGGCCACCGTGGCGTGGACGCCGGAGATCGCCGAGTTGGCGCGGAAGCACAACGACGCCAACGTCCTGGTGCTCCCCGCACGCTTCGTCAGCGACGCGGCGGGCGAGGAGATCCTCAGGACCTGGCTCGACACGCCATACGAAGGCGGACGGCACGACCGGCGCGTGGCCAAGATCGAGGACACGGGGCACGGCGACGCGCCGGGGACGTCCAAGTGAAGCCCGGCTGGAACCACTGGGACCGCCGACTTCCCGGCGCCGCGCTCCTTGGCACCGATCCGGAGATCGCGGGGCTGATTGCCGAGGAGACCACGCGGCAGAGCGAGGGGCTGGAGCTGATTGCGAGCGAGAACTTCGTCTCGCCGGCGGTGCTCGAGGCCATGGGCTCCTCGCTCACCAACAAGTACGCCGAGGGCCTGCCGGGCAAGCGCTACTACGGCGGCTGTGAGGTGGTGGACAAGGTGGAGCAGTTGGCGATTGACCGCGCCAAGCAGCTCTTCCGTGCGGACCACGCGAACGTGCAGCCGCATTCGGGCGCGACGGCCAACGCGGCGGTGTATCTCGCGTTCCTGAAGCCGGGGGACACGGTGATGGGGCTCGACCTCTCGCAGGGCGGGCACCTCACGCACGGCTCGCCGGTGAACTTCTCGGGGCTCAACTACCGCGCGGTCCACTACGGCGTCACGGACGAAGGGCTGATCGACTACCCGGCGATGCGCGAGATCGCGCGCCGCGAGCGACCGAAGCTCATCATCGCCGGCTACAGCGCCTACTCGCGCGTGCTCGACTACCAGCAGTTTGCGGACGCCGCCAAGGACGTGGGCGCGATCTTTATGGTGGATATGGCGCATTTCGCGGGGCTCGCGGCCACGGGCGTGTATCCGACGCCGGTGCCCTTCGCCGACGTGGTCACCACGACCACGCACAAGACGCTGCGCGGGCCGCGCGGCGGGCTGATCCTCTGCAAGGCCGAGCACGCCAAGGCCATCGACAAGGCGATGTTCCCGGGCACGCAGGGCGGGCCGCTCGAGCACGTGATCGCCGCGAAGGCGGTCGCGTTCAAGGAGGCGCTCGACCCCGGCTTCACGACCTACTGCCGCCAGGTGGTCGCCAATGCGCGCACGCTGGCCGACGCGCTGACGGCACGCGGCGTGAAGATCGTCTCCGGCGGCACCGACAATCACCTGATGCTCGCCGACCTCCGGTCCAAGGGCCCGACGCTGACGGGGAAGGTGGCCGAGCAGGCGCTCGACCGCGCGTCCATCACGGTGAACAAGAACACCGTGCCGCGCGAGACGCAGTCGCCGTTTGTCACGAGCGGCATCCGGATCGGCACGCCGGCGGTGACCACGCGCGGGATGCGCGAGCCGGAGATGCAGCGCATCGCCGGGCTGATTGACCGCATCCTGGCCTCGCCCGAGGATGCCGCCGTGGCCACGGCGGTGAAGGCCGAGGTGCGCGAGATGGCCGACGCCTTCCCGCTGTACCTTTAGCGTATGACCGAGCTCGCGTTCCGCGATGGCGTGATGGACCGGATCCGGCTGCGCGAGTCGCGGTACGACGAGCGCGCCTATCTCTTCGTGCTCGCGGCGCTCGAGTTCTGCCAGCAGCACCTGCCGGAGCGGCGTCACCTCACCGGGCGCGAGCTCGCGGTCGGGTGCCGCGACCTTGCGCTGCAGCGCTACGGCGTGCTCGCGCGGATGGTGCTCGCGCACTGGGGCATCCATCAGTGCGCGGACCTCGGCGAGATCGTCTTTACCCTCGTCGATCTCGAGCTCTTGACCAGCCAGCCGCAGGATTCCAAGGAAGATTTTGTCGGCGTCGTGGATTTTGACGCGGCGTTTGACCGGGACTATCCGTGGAACGCGACCGCGGCGGTCTGACGGCGGCGCGCGGCGCGTCGGCCCGATGAGCGTCCGCGTGGTGACGGCGGCCGAGGCGACGGCGCGTGATGCGGCCGCCATCGCCGCGGGCACGCCCTCCTACGCCCTGATGCGCGCCGCCGGCGAAGCGGCCGCCCAGGTCATCCTCAAGCGCCACCCCGATGTGCGCGTGCTCGGCGCGGTGGTCCACGCGGGCGTGGGAAACAACGGTGGCGATGCGTGGGTGGTTGCGGGGATGCTCGCGCGCGCGGGATGCCCGGTGGCCGTGGCCGCCGTGGCACCGCCGCAGACGCCGGACGCGCAGCGCGCGCGGCAGGACGCCCTTGCCGACATCGGCGCGGCGAGCGATCCCAGGCATCCCGCGGTCGTCGTGGACGGGCTCCTCGGCACCGGCGCGCAGGGCGAGGTGAAGGAGGCCGTTGCCGAGCGCATTCGGCAAATCCACACCGCGCGCGCGGCGGGGGCCGTGGTCGTTGCCCTCGATGTCCCCAGCGGGATGGACGCGACCGATGGCTCCGGCGGCACGGTGGTGCGCGCGCACCTCACGCTTGCCTTTGGCACGGTGAAGCGCGGCACGATGCTCCGGCGCGACGAGGCGGGGGAGATCCTCTGCCTCGATATTGGGCTCGGCCTCCACGCGGACCTCCCCGACACCGCGCCCTTCCTGGTTGACGCCGCGTGGGTGCGGATGTCGGTGCCGCCGATTCCCGCCGATGCGCACAAGGGCGTGCGCCGCCGGCTCGCGGTGGTGGGCGGCGGCGAAGGAATGGCCGGTGCCCCGATGCTCGCCGCGCGCGGCGCGATGCGCAGCGGGATCGGGATGGTGCATCTCCTGGTCGCGCCGTCCAACGTCCCGGTGGTGCAGGCCGCGCTCCCGGAGACGATGGCGTCGCGCTGGCCGGTGACCGCCGAGGACCAGGCGCGCGTCCTGGGGTGGGCGCACGCGCTCCTGCTCGGGCCGGGGCTCGGACGCACGGCAATGACGCGCGCGCTGGTCGAGCGGCTCCTCGTGGAATGGCACGGCCCCGTGGTCCTCGACGCCGACGCGCTGAATGTCTTTGAGGGCGAGCCCCGCTCGCTGGGCACGCTCCTCGGGGCGCGTCCGGCGGTGGTCACGCCGCATCCGGTGGAAGCCGGGCGGCTCCTCCGACGCGATACCCCCACGGTCCTCGCCGAGCGCTTCGAGATTGGCCGCGAGCTCGCCCGGCAGCTTGGCGCGACGGTGCTGCTCAAGGGCACGCCGACCGTCGTCAGTGCGCCCGACGGACGCGTGGCGGTCAGCGGGGCCGGCTCTCCCACGCTCGGCGCGGCGGGCATCGGCGACGTGCTCGGCGGGATTGTGTCCACGCTCCTGACCCAGACGGGCGATCCCTTCGCCTCGGCGACGAGCGCGGCGTGGATCCACGGGCGCGCGGGCGAGCACGCGGCGGCGATGGGCTCGGTGCGCGGCACCGCGCTGGAGGATGTGGTGGACTCGCTGCGCGCGGTCTGGGCGTTGAACGATGCGGCCCTCGAGCCGCCGGTGCTCGCCGCACTCCCGGCGGTCGGACAGCAGCGGTGACCGGGCACCTGACCATGGGTCCCGGCGCCGAGTTCGATGCGGTGCGGGCCCTCTTGGCACAGTGGGGCGGGGCCGCCGTCGGCGTGGGCGATGACGGGGCGGTCCTCGACGTGCCCGTGGGGTCGCGCCTCGTGGTGAGCACCGACACGACCGTGGAAGGCGTCCACTTCCGTCGTCCGTGGCTCACGGCCGAGGAGGTTGGGTGGCGCGCGACAAACGCGGCGCTGAGTGATCTCGCGGCGATGGGCGCCGCGCCGCTCGGCGTGCTGCTCGCGCTCACCGTGCCCGCCGATTGGCGGGGGTCATTGAGTGCCTTGGCCGCGGGCATCGGCGCGGCGAGCCGCGCGGCGCTCGCGCCCATTGTCGGCGGCGACGTCACCGACGGCGATCGGC
>CAYXQS010000184.1:0-3806 GCA_964466515.1 uncultured Gemmatimonas sp.
CTTGTGGCGGAAGCGCTGCTGGAAGTTGGTGTAGCTCCAGTTCTTCACCTGCGCGGCCCCGAAGGTCGTGGTGATCTCCATTGCGCTGCCGGCCATCGTGTAGCCGAAGGTCGTGATGGCCTCGGTGTCCTCGTTCGGACGGTAGTCGAGGCGGGCCTCGCCGCTGTAGCGGGAGAGGCTGAAGTCGCGCGCGACCGCGGCGCCCTGGCGCGACGCCGGAAGGCGCGGGTCCGTGGCCGAGTAGTTCGCCGGCTCGTTGGGATCGTGGTACTCCCAGTCGTTGGCCGTGAAGTACTCGCCCGAGAGCTTGTAGCCGAACTTGCCTTCGCCGAAGACGCCCGCGTGGCGGCCCGCGAGGCGGAGCATCGAGCGCTCGCCGCCGTCGAGCGTCAGCGTCGTCCCCTGCGACTGGAACGGCGACTTGGTAATCACGTGGAGCACGCCGGCGCCGGAGTTCGGGCCGTAGAGCGCCGAGGCCGGACCCTGCAGGACCTCGATCCGGTCGATGTCCTCACCGGTGCCGGTGAAGAGGAACGGCACGTTGACGCGGAGCGACGGGACGCCGGCAAAACGGTAGTCCTGCAGCATCATCATCGACGTCGAGAAGGCGTTATTGAAGCCGCGCGAGACGATGTTCGCCTGCACGATGCCGCCATTGGAGATTGCCAGGCCGGGCTGGCCCTTCAGGTGATCGGTGATCGTCGCGGCCGGGCGCTCGGAGATACGCTCGGTGCTGACCACCGAAATCGAGTTCGGTGAGTCGAGAATCTTCTCGGGCTCGGCGCCGCGCGTACCGGTCGTCACGATCTGGTTCAGCTGCGCGACGAGTTCGGTCATCGCCAGGTTGGTCGTCGTGGTCCCGCCGGCGGTCACCACCACACCCTCCGCGCGGCGCGACGAGAAGCCGATGCTCTGCGCGACCACGGCGTAGGTGCCCGCGGCGACGGCGCCGATGCGATAGGTGCCGTCCTCGCCCGTCAGGCCGGACGCGACCGCGGTCGCACCGCTCATCACCTGCACCCGCACGCCGGCGAGCGCGGCGCCGGTCTCGGCGTGGGTCACCTTCCCGGTGACGGTCCCGGACTGGGCGTCGACGGCGCCGGCGGCGGCGAAGAGGCCAAGGACGCCGAGCAACCTACTGACGAATCGGATTCGCATACGAGAGAGACCTCGAAACGCGTGGAGTGTGGAGCGCCAAGTCCGGCGCCCGGGACCGGTCGGCGTGATATGCGTCACGTCAACCGAGGACGCGACTAAGTTCCCCCACAACGCATCGCACGTCAATAAGGAAGTCGCCCCCTCCGGGGCCCCCGAGGTTACCGGACGCCGATGACCTTGTGGGCCTGCACCGAGAGGCGCCACCGGGGATGCGCCAGGCAATAGGCGACTGCGCCGGCCGTCGCTTGGGCGAGCGTCGGGCCGTCCATCGGTTGCAGGTACCAGTGCGTGAAATCGAGCCGCTCGAAGCGCTCGGGGGGTGCCAAGGGCTGCGGATAGACCAGCTTGAGCTCGTCGCCTCCGGTGACCACCACGGGGGCGTCGGCCTTGGGGCTCACGCAGACCCAGTCGAGGCCGGTCGGGAGGGGTTGGGTGCCGTTGGTTTCGACCGCCACGGTGAACCCTTTCCGATGCAGCGCCTCGATGGCTGCCTCGTCGAGCTGGAGGAGCGGCTCGCCACCCGTGCAGACCACGAAGGGCTCGCCGCCAGCCCCGGCTGGCCACCGTGCGGCCACGGCCTCGGCGAGCGCATCGGCCGTGGCGAACTTCCCGCCGTCCGGCCCCACCCCGACAAAGTCGGTGTCGCAGAAGGTACAGACCGCCTTCCCGCGGTCCGCCTCGCGCCCCGTCCAGAGATTGCACCCCGAAAAGCGGCAAAACACCGCCGGCCGTCCGGTGTGGAAGCCTTCGCCTTGCAACGTATAGAAGATCTCTTTGACTGAGTACAAGGATCAACGGGGGAGGAGGGGGCAGGGGAAAGGTAACTCCCCCGTTGACCCTCCCCTTGGCTCAGGACGCTCAGCCCGCGTCCCGGAATCCCTGCTCGCGGAGGACGCACGCGTCGCAGCGGCCGCAGGGGGTGCCGTCGGCGGCGGGATCGTAGCAACTCGTGGTCATTGCGTAGTCCACGCCGAGCGCGCGGCCGACGCGGATAATCTCGGACTTTTTCAGCATCATTAATGGCGCGAGGATCCGCGTGCGCACCGTGCCCTCCACGCCCGCACGCGTGGCGAGGTTGGCCATCCGCTCGAACGCCGCGATGTACTCGGGGCGGCAGTCGGGATAGCCGCTGTAGTCGAGCGCGTTGACGCCGAGCAGGATGTCGGCCGCGCCCGCCACCTCGGCCCACGCCAGTGCGAACGAAAGGAAGATCGTGTTTCGGGCGGGCACGTACGTCACGGGGATTCCGTCCGCCGGGGGCGCGGGGGATCCGTCGCCCACCTTGGGGACGGCGATGTCCGCGGTGAGCGCGGAGCCGCCGAAGAGGCGCAGGTCGATGTCGGCGACGACGTGCTCCGCAACGCCCCACCGCGCGGCGAGCGCGCGGGCGCGGTCGATCTCCACCGCGTGTCGCTGGCCGTACCGGAAGGTGAGCGCGTGGACCGCGTACCCTGCCGCACGCGCCATCGCGAGGACGGTGGCGCTGTCGAGCCCACCGCTGAGGAGAAGCACGGCCGGCGTTCCCGCCGACACGGGCGCCAGGTGCGGCGCGCTCATTCCGTGCGCAGGCTCGCCACGATCTCCTTCAGGCGCACGGAGCCCTGAAGCAGTGCGGTGGCGGCGCCGGACATCTCCTCGCACGCGGCGCTCTGTTCCTCGGTCGAGGCGCTGACCTCCTGGGCGGCGGCCGCGTGCCCTTCGGCGGCGCGCGCCGCGGAGGAGATGCCCGCGGCGGCCGCGCTCACGGCGGCGACGTTCTGGTCCGCGGTCTGGCCGAGTCCGAGCGCGGCCGTGCGGGTCTGCTCCGCGGACGCACCGATCTCCTCGAGCGCGTGGTCGATCCCCTCGGAGACGCTGTCGATCTCGGCTACGCGCGTCGCCCCGGTCTCCATCGCCGTGGTGGTGGTCCCCACGCGCCGCGTGACGACCGCCGTGAGCTGCACGACGTCGTCGGCGGCCTGCTGCGCCTGGTCGGCGAGCTTGCGCACCTCGTCGGCGACGACGGCAAAGCCGCGGCCCGCCGCCCCCGCGCGCGCCGCCTCGATGGCGGCGTTGAGCGAGAGCAGGTTGGTCTGCTCGGCAATCCGGCTCACGATCCCCACGAACTTGTTGATGCTCTCGGCGGTGCTGTTGAGCTCGCGCACCTCGCTGGCCGCGCGGTCCACGGCCTGGCGGATCTCGGCGAGGAGCGTGCGCGCGCGCGCCATCTCCGCGCGCTTCTCGCGCGCCTGCCGTTCGATCTCGCCCGAGAGATCCACGACCTCCTCGGCACCCGCCTTCACCTCGTGCGCGCGGAGCCGCACGCTCTGCAGCGCCGCGTCCGCATCGCGGAGCGAGGCCACCTGGCCCTCCGCGCCCTGCGTCACGTCGGACATCGCCGTCGCCGTCTGCGTGGCCGCGAGCGAGACCTGCTCCGCCGCGGAGGTGAGCTGGTGCGCCGATGTCGCGACCTCCTCGGCCGTGCTCGTGGCAACGCCCGCCACACGGGAGAGGTTGGTGGCGGAGTGGTTCATTGCCTCGGCCAGTTCCCGGAACTCGCCCGGGAGCTCGGCGTCGGTGCGGAAGTCGAGATGCCCGCGGCTCAGCGCGCGCGCGTGCGCGACGAGGAGCGACAACGGGCCGGAGATCGACCGCACCGTGCTCGTGAC
>CAYXQS010000185.1:0-2292 GCA_964466515.1 uncultured Gemmatimonas sp.
GCAGGCCGTGCCGTGGGTGCGGATCCACAAGGTGCCCGAGTACGTGCACTTCCCGCATATGCGCCACGTGAACGCCGGCGTCACCTGCCAGAGCTGTCACGGCCAGGTGAACAATATGCCGCAGGTCGCGCAGGCGAAGTCGTTGAATATGGGCTGGTGCGTCTCGTGCCACGTCACGGGATACTCGCCGGCCGAGGGGATGCGCGCGGCGGGGATCGAGCCCGACTCCGCGACGCTCGCGCTCCCGCGCAAGAAGGCCAAGTACGACTGCGCCACCTGCCACTACTAGGAAACGGATGACTCCCGAAACGAAGGCAATGGACGCCGCCACGGACGAGACGTCGGTCCGGCGGCGCGACTTCCTCAAGGTCCTCGGCGTCTCCACGGCCGGCGCGGCCGCCGTGGGCTGCACCACCGGCGACGTCGAGAAGCTCATTCCGTATCTCGTCTCGCCCGACCAGACGGTCCCCGGCGTCTCCAACCACTACGCCACCACCTGCCGCGAGTGCGCGGCCGGGTGCGGACTGATCGTCGAGGTGCGGGACGGACGCGCGATCAAGGCGGAAGGGAATCCGGCGCACCCGGTGAACCAGGGCGCGCTCTGCGCGCGCGGCCAGTCGTCGCTGCAGGCGCTCTACAATCCGGACCGCTATCGCGGCCCGATGAAGCGCGAGGGCGATGCGCTGGTCCCCACGACCTGGACCGACGCGCTCCAGATTCTCGCGCAGAAGCTCGGCGAGGTGCGTAGCCGCCGCGCCGGCGATCGCGCGGTGTTCCTCAACCAGCACGAGCAGGGTTCGTTCCCGGCCTTCCTCGACACCGTGCTCGCGGGGTACGGCATCCCGGCGCACCTGAGCTATGACGCCGAGGCCCCGATGGCGGTGGCGGAGGCCAATCGCGCGGCATACGGCGTGTCGTGGCCGCGCATCGACTTCGGCACCGCGTCGCTCATCGTCTCGTTCGGCGCCGACTTCCTCGACGGCTGGGGCCTGCCGGTCCCGCAGCAGCTCTCCTTTGCGGACGCCCGTGGGAAGATCGAGGGCGCGCCGCGCTTCATCTATGTAGGTGCGCGCCGCTCGCTCACCGGCCTCAACGCCGACCAGTGGATCCCGGCGCGCCCGGGCACCGAGCTGGCCATCGTGCACGCGCTCCTCGGACGCGGCTCCCTCGCGGCCGCCGCTGAGGCGGCGGGCGTGGCCCCGGCGCTCCTCGAAGGCCTGCGCGACGAGATCCGCGGTGCCGAGGTCAGCGCGCTCCTCTCCGGCGGCTACACCGAGAACTCCGGCGAACTCGCCTCGGCGGTGGCCGAGCTCAACCGCCAGCGCGGCAACGTCGGCCGCTCGATCAAGACGGCCGAGGGCTACAACGCGTTCGACGGCGTGGCATCGCAGGCCGAGATCCGCGCGCTGGTCGAGCGGATGAACACGGGCCGCGTGGAGATGGTCTTGGTGCGCGGCGTGAACCCGGCGTACACCACCCCGGCGGGGCTCGGCTTCGCCACGGCCTTTGCGCAGGTGCCGTTCAAGGTGTCGTTCTCGAGCATCCCCGACGAGACGAGCGCGCTCTGCGATCTCGTCCTCCCGGATCATCACGCGCTGGAGAGCTGGGGCGACGCGGAGCCGATCCGCGGCACGCTCTCGCTGCAGCAGCCGGTGATGGACCCGGTCTTCGACTCCCGCTGCACCGCCGACGTGCTCCTCGCGATGGTCAAGGGCGATCCGTCGCTCGCGTCGCGCTTCCCGGCCAAGGACTACCGCGCCTGGCTCGCGTCGCGCCTCGGCGGCAACGCGGCCCTGCGCGAAGCGCTGCCGACGGCGATCACGCGCGGCTCGTCCGCGACGCGGTCCGCGTCCAGCGCGCGCGTGGCGGCGCGCCCGGTGGCGCGCGGCGAGGGCGAGTTCCATCTCCTGACATATCTCTCGCCGACGCTCGGCGACGGCCGCGGCGCCAACAAGCCCTGGCTGCAGGAACTGCCCGACCCCGTTACCAAGATCTGCTGGCAGACGGTCGTCGAGATGCACGGCGAGACCGCCGAGAAGCTCGGCGTCGTCGATGGCGATATGGTCACCGTCGAGACCGGCGCGGGGTCGCTCACGGCACCGGCCTTTGTGTACATCGGCATCCGGCCCGACACGATCGCCATTGCCCTGGGGCGCGGACACTCGGGCGCCGCGGGCCGCTATGCGGTTGCCGGCGTCAACGCCTACACGGTGATGACGCAGGCCGAGGACCAGCGCTCCGGCGCGGCGGTCTACGGTGCCACGCGTGCCAAGCTCGCCAAGGCGAAGGGGC
>CAYXQS010000185.1:2302-3806 GCA_964466515.1 uncultured Gemmatimonas sp.
CGTCACCATTGAGGGCTCGGGGCGCCAGCACGGCCGGGGGGTCGCGCAGGCGGTCTCGCTGCCGGCGCTGCTCGCCGGGGAAGGGAGGCACCACCCGCACACCTTCGACGGCCAGGCGAGCACCGAGTTCCTCCCGGGGCTGCGCTCGCCGACGGCGAACGACGCGCAGGGCGACTTCGGCGTCCCCGGCTCGAAGGACAAGGGGATGTACGATCCCAACCATTGGTCCGGCGCCGCGAAGCGCCGCTGGGCAATGACCATCGATCTGGCCAAGTGCACCGGCTGTTCCGCCTGCGTGACGGCGTGCTACGCCGAGAACAACATCCCGACGGTGGGCGCGGAGTGGCAGGGTCCCGTGCTGCTGCCGGACCGCACCGGGTTCGGCGCCAACATCACGCGCAGCCGCGAGATGGCCTGGCTCCGCCTCGAGCGGTACTGGGAGATTGACCGCGAGCCCAAGGACGTGCGGTTCGACCCGGCGCATCCGGACTTCGAGGCGCGCTTCATCCCGATGATGTGCCAGCATTGTGGCAACGCGCCGTGCGAGCCGGTCTGCCCGGTGTACGCGACCTACCACGCGCCCAACGGGCTCAACGTGCAGGTCTACAACCGCTGCGTCGGCACGCGCTACTGCTCCAACAACTGCCCGTACAAGGTCCGCTACTTCAACTGGTTCGGGTACGGCGAGGTGACGCGTCCGCAGTACGCCTTCCCGGAGCCGCTCAACTGGCAGCTCAACCCGGACGTCACCGTCCGTGGCAAGGGCGTGATGGAGAAGTGCACCTTCTGCGTGCAGCGCATCCACGAGGCGGAGCACGCGGCGGCGCTGGCCGGCGGCGAGCTGGCCGTGGACGGCGTCACGACGGCGTGCGCGCAGGCCTGTCCGTCGCGCGCCATCGTCTTCGGCGACGCCGCCGACGAGCACTGGTCGGTGGCGAAGCTCGCGAAGGACCGGCGCGCGTACCACGTGTTTGAGGAGCTCAACACCTTCACGGCGGTCGTCTACTTGCAGAAGGTCACCCATCCGGCGCCTGCGGCGTCGCACACGGCTTGAGGAGGCGCGACTAATGTCTACGCTCGCGCAGCCCGCCGCCGACGCCCCGCGGCGCCCGAACATCCCGTCGGCGGACATCCAGCTCCCCGCCGTCACCAGCTACGACCAGGTGGACCGCGAGATCCTCGCGATCCTCAAGCCCACCAAGGCGTGGTTCTTCTCGCTCCTGACCGCGATGGCCTGCCTCGGGCTCGGGCTCTTTGCCTTCGGCTACCAGGTGCACCAGGGCCTGGGCGTCGCCGGCTACAACCCGCCGGTGATGTGGGGCGTGTACATCATCACCTTCGTGTTCTGGGTCGGCATCGGGCACGCGGGGACACTGATCTCGGCGATCCTCTATCTCTTCCGCGCCGGCTTCCGGACGACGATCTATCGCGCGGCCGAGGCAATGACGGGCTTCGCCGTGATGACGGCGGGGCTCTTTCCGATCCTCCATCTGGGGCGGCCGTG
>CAYXQS010000186.1:0-3759 GCA_964466515.1 uncultured Gemmatimonas sp.
GGAGCTTGAGCTCCTGGCCGACCCGCTCTGGGCGGCGTTGAAGGCAATGAGCGCGGCGGCCGACTCCGCCAAGCTCGTCAAGGCCGCCGACAAGGCGGGACGCCGCGCGGCGTGGGAGGCCTGGGTGGCCGCCGTGCAGGATGTTTTCCGTGCCGCCGACGACTGGTGGCGCGCCGCCGACCCCGTCCTCGCCGCCGCCCCGGAACGCCGCACCGCACGCTGGATCCGTCTTCTCCGGAGGACGCCGTGATCGTCGGCATCGGGTTCGACCTCGTGCAAATCGAGCGGGTGGAGGGGATGCTCACGCGGAAGGAGCAGCGCGCGCTCGATCGACTCTTCACGCCGCACGAGCAGGAGTACGCGCTCGCGCGCGCACGGCCGGCGATGCACCTCGCCGCGCGCCTCGCGGCCAAGGAGGCCGTCTTCAAGGCGCTCACCGGCTCGGACGAGGCCAAGCTGATCGGGTGGAAGGAGGCCGAGGTGCGCCGCGGGGCCGAGGGGCCGCCGGTGCTGCATTTCACCGGGCGGGCCAAGGCGCGCGCCGACGAACTGGGCGTGACGAACGTCTGGCTGACGTTGAGCCACACCGACGAGACGGCCGGGGCCGTGGTGATTCTCGAGCGTCAGTAACCGGCTGAAAAATTGCCCTACCGTATTGCTCGGGATTCCGGTTAGCTTGAGATGTATGCTTTTGAGAACGATTCTCATTTTGTTGGCGGCCCTGACCGCCCTCGTCCCGGCCCAGCGTCTCCACGCGCAGGAAGCCCCCGCGCGCCGTCTCGCCAACATCGCCGCCGTTGCGGTCGATGAATACGGCAAGGGCGTCGACGCCAACGGCCGGATTTTTGCGCAGCTCGAATACGACGAAGCGGTCACCTTCCTTGCCGACGCGCAGGATCTGACGGCGCGCATCGACGACGCGCGCTCCGCCGGTCTTCACGCGCTGCTCGACACAATGCGCGCGGCCGTCGCCGCGCGTGTCGCGCCGTCGGAGCTCGAAGTCCTGCACCTGCGTCTCGTGGCCATCCTCGGCCCCGACGCGACGCTCGAGTATCCGGTGGTGGCGATTGATCTCGCCGAAGGCCGCGCGCTCTATGCGGCGCGCTGTGCCTCGTGCCACGGGGATGCCGGCGAGGGGAACGGCTTGGCGGCCGTTGGGATGAATCCGCCGCCCCCGGCGCTCGCCGATGCCGAGCTGATGGCCGACGTCACGCCGTCGCTGATGTACCGCATTGTCTCGGTGGGCATTCAGGGCACCGCGATGGCGGGCTTCTCCGACCTCTCGCCGTCGCAGCGCTGGGCGGTGGTTACGTACGTCACCACGCTGCGTTCCGACGCGGCCGAGGCCGAGCGCGGCACCGCGCTCCTGGCCACGCGCTGCGTCCGTTGCGACGACGGCGCGGTCCCGACGGGCCACACCTTCGGTTGGCTCGCCGAGCGGCACGACCAGCAGCTCCTCGCCGCGCTGGTTGCGGGCGATGCCGAACTCGGGATGGATTCGCAGCCACCGCTGGGCGATGCCGATGCCCGCGCGATTCTCGCCGGGCTGCGCGCCCGTCCGCAGGTCGTTGCGCCGCCGACCCGCACGCCGGCGGTGGTCGCCAACGACGTGATGCGCCTGCTCGATGAGTCAATCACGCGCGCCCGCGCGGGCGATCTCACGGCCGCGGGCGACCTCGCCTTCGATGCCTACGTCGCCTTCGAGCCGCTCGAGTCCAACGTCCGCACGCGCGATCCGGGGCTGGTGGGACTCCTCGAACGGCACTTCGCCGACCTCAAGGGCGCGGTGAAGGCCAACGACCTCACGGCGGCGGGCACGGCGCGCGCGCGCATTGCGGCCACGCTCCCGCAGGTCGTGCAGCTCGCGGAGACGCCGGCCACGGGGTGGGGCGCCTTTTTTGAATCGCTGCTGATCATCGTTCGCGAGGGGTTCGAGGCGATCCTCATCATCGGCGCGGTGATCGCGTTCCTCGTCAAGACGGGGAATGGCGCGCGGGTGCGTGAGATCTGGAACGGCGCCTTGGCCGGACTCGTGGCGAGCGCGGTGCTCGCGGTGGTGCTGCGCACGGCGCTGGTGAACGCGCCGGCGAGCCGCGAGGTCATCGAGGGCGCCACGATGCTCCTTGCCGTCGCCGTGCTCTTCTCGGTGAGCTACTGGCTCCTCTCGAAGGTCGAGTCGGTGCGGTGGCAGCGTTTCATCCAGCAGAAGGTCGGGACCGCACTCTCGTCGGGGAATGCGCACGCGCTGGCCGCGGTGTCATTCCTCGCGGTCTTCCGCGAGGGCGCGGAGACGGCGCTCTTCTACCAGGCGCTCCTGCTGCGCGGGCCGCAGGTGATTACGCCGGTGCTCGGCGGCTTCGTCGTCGGATCGCTCGCGCTGGTCGTCATCTGGATCGCGTTCCACCGCTTCGGGCTCAAGATGCCGCTCCGTCCGTTCTTCGCGACGACGAGCGCGCTGCTGTACCTCCTCGCCTTCATCTTTATGGGCAAGGGGCTGCGGGAGCTGCAGGAGGGGAACGTGCTCTCCATCACGCCGCTTGAGCACGGGCCGTTCGTGGGGGCGTTGGGGATCTTCCCGAGCGTCGAGACGCTGGTCGGGCAGGGCGTGCTGGTGGCGCTCGCGCTGTTTGCGCTCTGGCGGACGCTCGCCGCGGCCGCGCCGCCGGTGCCGGCGGCGCGCGAGGGGTCAGGGATCCAGGTCGAGGCCGAAGCCGAGAGCTGACCGACCGTACCCGCACGCGCGGCACGCGCCGGGTGACACCTCGGGGCCGCCGTGACCGTACCAACCATATCCGGCGTATCGCTGTCAAACCCAGCGGTCTCTCACCCCCGCTCAATGCCTTCGATCGTTACCCGCTCGGCGCTCGGGCTCTCGCTTGTCGCCGCCACGACCCTCTCCGCCCAGCAGCCGGCGACGTTCCTTCCCGCCAGCGCCAGCGCCAGCGCCGTCGCCGTCGCGGCCACCACGGGCACCACCGCCACGGCCGTGCGTGCCGCCACCGCACCCGTGATCGACGGGCGCGACACCGATGCGGTCTGGGCCTCCGCACCGGTGATTGACCAGTTCCTCGAGTACGAGCCGACCACCGGCGCCGAGCCGCGGTTTCGCACCGAGATCCGGATTCTCTTCGACGACCGCTATCTCTACATCCTCGGGCGGATGCACGATCCCGCGCCGGATTCCATCATCTCGCTGCTCAGCCGCCGCGACATCCGCACGGAGTCGGAGCAGCTCAAGCTCGTCATCGACTCGTACCACGACCGTCGCACCGCCTTTCAGTTCATCGTGAACCCGGCCGGCGTGAAGCGGGACTTCTACGTCTACAACGACCAGGTGGAGGATCCGACCTGGGACGGCGTGTGGGACGTGGAGACGAGCATCGACTCGCTCGGGTGGGTGGCCGAGTTCCGGATCCCGTTCAGCCAGATGCGCTTTGCCGACCGCGACGAGCACACCTTCGGGATGCTGATCGTGCGCGACGTGGCCCGCACGCGGCAGCGGATTTCGTGGCCGCTGTATCGCCGCGACCGGCAGGGGTACGTCTCGCAGGGCGGGCAGGTCTCGGGCATCACGCGCATCCCGCAGCCGCGTCGGCTCGAGGTGATGCCCTACGCGGTGACCAAGAACATCACGCGTCCCGACGGCCCGGGCGCGTGGCAGCATCCGCAGGAACTCACGCTCGGCGCCGACGTGAAGTGGGGGCTCACCTCCAACCTCACGCTCGACGCCACGGTGAACCCGGACTTCGGGCAGGTCGA
>CAYXQS010000187.1:0-3755 GCA_964466515.1 uncultured Gemmatimonas sp.
TTGATCGCCACCTGGCGGGCGCGGAGCCGCTCCACCTCCGTCTCGCTGTTCGCCACGGGGAGCTTGGTGGAGAACCTGCGCACCTCGGTGCCGTCGATGAGCACCCGGTTCTTGAACTCGCCCGTCAACTCGCGGCCGCCGATGATCGTGACGCGCGAGATGTTGTCGGCGGTCAGTTGCTGGTCGTAGACGGTGTAGTCGACCAGCGGGGCCTCGTCGCTGCGTCCCGACGTCATCTGGAAGAAGACGAAGGGCACCAGGATCACGAGGATCCAGAGCGAGAGGGTCTTGGAGGCGCGCCCGAATCCACCGGGCTTCTGCTGCGGGACGTTGGCCATTGATCGCTACTGGAGGCTGGCGACGTACGGGACGTGGCGGAAGTTCTCCGCGTGGTCCAACCCGTAGCCGACAAGGAATTCGTTCGGGGCATCGAACCCGACAAAGCGCGTCGGGTGATGCAGTTCGGTGGCGATGTGCTTGTGGAGCAGGGCGCAGATCTCGATCGACTTCGGCTGCCGGGCCCCGAGGAGCGTCAGCAGCTTCTGCAGCGTGCGCCCGGAATCCACGATGTCCTCGACGAGCAGGATGTGCTTCCCTTCCAGCCGCGTCTCGGGGTCGTACACCAGCCGCACGGTGCCCGACGAGACCGTGGCGTCGCCGTAGCTCGAGGCCACGAGAAAATCCACGTGCAGCGGCCGGCGGATTTGCCGCACCAGGTCGGCGAGGAAGACAAAGCTGCCCTTCAGCAGTCCGAGCACGAGGAGCTCGCCGTCGGGATACGCGGCGGTGATCTCGTCGCCCAGCTCACGCACGCGGCGCGCGATGGTCGCTTCGTCGTACGCGATACGCTTCACGGTCCGGCCGAGAAGCCGCGGGTCCGCCGAGGCGGTGAGGGCTGGGGCGCTCATTCGTTCAATATATAGTCCGGGTCGTCCGGGAGCGTTCCCGCCGCGGGGCCGTGGATGACGAAGGTGGCGGCCGTCCGCGCGATGTGCGCCGCGCCGGCGAGCGGGATCTGCGCACCGCTCGTCGCGCGCGGCGCCCACGCGGCGGCGCGCTCAATCCCGCGGCGGTCCATTGCGATCCCGATCCGGCCGGCGAGCGCCGGCCACAGCACGGCCCACTCCCCCGCGCGCAGGTCCTCGAGCGGGGCGGCGCGCACGACGAGCGCGCCGTCCGGCGTGATCGTCGGCGCGAGTCCGTCCACCAGGCCATCCACGGCGGTACGCAGCGCGCCCGCGCGCGCCGCGAGGTCCAGGCACCACGCGCCGAACCCCGGCGACGCGCGCTCGAGCGCGGGGAGCAGGTCGAGGCGGACCCGGTTCCGCTGGTGCGCGCGCGAGGCGTTGGACGGGTCCTCGACGAACGGCACCTGCCGCTCGCGCGCATACGCCGCAACCACGTCGCGAGGCACGGCGAGCAGCGGCCGCGCAATCGCGCCCGGCCCGCTCGCGGCGCTCAACATCCCGGCGAGTCCGCGGGCTCCCGCGCCGCGGAGGATCCGCAGCACCACCGTCTCGACCTGATCGTCCGCGGTGTGCGCGGTGGCCACGGTCGCGCGGAGCTCCTCCGCCCACGCGCGGAGGAAGCGCCACCGCTCGGCGCGCCAGTGCGCCTCGGTCGTGGCCGCCGCCGCCGCAACAGCAGGCATCGTGCCGCTCACCACCGGGAGTCCGCGTTCGAGCGCCGCGCGCTCGACCAGCCGACACGCGCGTCGCGCCGCCGCACCGGTCCCGTGGTCGAAGGTCGCCACGCCCGCGATCTCGTGACCGCGCGCGGACGCCATCGCGTCGAGGAGCGCCATCGAGTCGCGCCCGCCGGAGACGGCGAGCAGCCACCGTCCCGGCGCGAGCGCCGCGAGCGCCCGATGGACCGCCACTCCCGCTTCACTTTGCGCGCACACGACGCTAAGATATCACGCGGCAGGCGCGATCACCCGACCTTCGGTTCACTCGGAGCCACGACTGTGGAACACTCTCTTGGCGGTCCCCTCGGCACGCTCATCGCCGGCCTCGGTATGGGCGCGTACTACGCGGGGCTCACCTGGCTGAATATGCTGCTCGGCATCTTCCTCACCCCGCTCTTCCTCATCCCGCTCACGTGGGTGCAGGACGCGCTGGCCAGGCGAAAGGCCACCAGGCAGTAGGTCGGCCGCGCGCTGACACCATCCGCGCGCACCGACGTAGGGAACGGGGGGAGACGCCAATCGTCGGCGTGTCCCCCTTCTGCTACGCAGTAGGTGCCGTTTCCCCGCCCCTCCACCCCGGAGCCTGCCGTGTTCGTCCTCCTGCTCATCCTGGTCGTCGTCGGCGTCTGGTTTGTCGTGGCCTACAACGGCCTCATCGCGCTGCGCAATCAGACGGCAAACGCGCTGAAGCAGATCGACGTGCAGTTGAAGCGTCGGCACGACCTCATCCCGAACCTCATCTCGGCCGTGCAGGCGGCGATGGACTTCGAGAAGGACACCCTGCAGGCGGTCGTCGAGGCGCGCAACGGCGCGGTGAAGGCCGCCGCCGGCCTCGATCCGCAGCACGTGCAGGCCAGCGCCGCCGCCGAGGCCAAGCTCACCGGCGCGCTCGGCAGGCTGATGGTCGTGATGGAGGCGTATCCCGACCTCAAGGCCACCGGGAATATGAAGCAGTTCCAGGAGGAGCTGACGTCGACGGAGAACAAGGTCTCGTTCGCGCGTCAGCTCTACAACGACACGGCCACGCAGTACAACACGCGGCAGCAGCAGTTCCCGACGAATATGGTCGCCGGGCTCGCGGGCGCCGTGCCGGCCGAGCTGTGGGAGATCGAGGACGCGGCGGAGCGCGCGGTGCCCAAGGTGGAGTTCCGGCGCGGGGCGTAAGTGGCTTCCCTGAACCTCTTCGAACAGCAGGCCGCCAACCGCCGCAAGTCGTGGTGGCTGGTTGGCGGCTTCCTGCTCTTCTTCGCGTGGCTGGGCTTCGGCGGCGACCTCATTGCCTGGCTCGCCACGCGGCCGGTGCCCGGGGCGCTCGCCTCGCAGGACGCGTACGTCCACCGCATCCCGTGGCTGGGGTTTGTCACCACCGGGATCGGCCTGTGGATCGTCCTGAGCACGCTCCGGCACGGGGCCGAGAAAGTGCTCTGGTCCACGGGCGCGGTCCCGCTCACGCAGGCCAAGACCGACGCCGAGCGGCAGCTCGAGAACGTCGTGGAGGAAATGGCCATCGCCTCCGGGGTCACGCGACCCCGGATCTACGTGATTCCCGACCCGGACCCCAACGCGTTCGTCACCGGATCCAACCCCGCCCTGAGCCATCTCGCGGTGACCCAAGGGCTCTTGGAGACCCTGGACCGCGACGAACTCCAGGCCGTCGTGGCGCACGAGCTGGGGCACGTCAAGAACGAGGACACCCAACTGATGACCCTCGTCGCGGGCCTGGGCGGGGCGATTCTCCTGTTGCGCGACGGGGTGGCCCGGGTGGCCTTCCGGGGCGGATTCGGGCGCTCGGGCGGTGGCCGGTCCGGCGGCGGCCGGGGTGGGAAGAACGGCAACGGGGGCGGTGCCCTCATCGTCGTCCTGCTCGTGGTCTCGGCGCTCAGTTGGCTTCTCGCGCCCTTGGTCGTGCGGCTGATGGCAATGGGGGTCAGCCGGAATCGGGAATATCTCGCCGACGCGATGGCGGCCCAGTTCACCCGGAATCCGATGGCCCTGGCGACCGCCCTCGACAAGATCGAGAAGGCCCCGCACGGCACCCGGTCCATCTCGTCCGGTGCCGCCCACCTGT
>CAYXQS010000188.1:0-3713 GCA_964466515.1 uncultured Gemmatimonas sp.
CCTGATGACGCACGCCTTCTTCAAGGCGCTGCTGTTCCTCGGCTCGGGCTCCGTGATCTTCGCGATGCACCGCGCGTATCACGCGACGCACAGCCACGAGGACGCGCAGGATATGCGCAATATGGGCGGGCTGCGCCGCCGGATGCCCGTCACCTTCGTGCTGATGTGGATCGCGACGCTGGCCATTGCCGGCATCCCGGTCTTCTCCGGCTTCTTCTCCAAGGACGAGATCCTCGCATCGGTCTTTGCGCGGACGCACGGCTCGACGCTCGCCGCGGCCACCTGGCTCGGGATCCCGGGCAGCGCGGTGCTCTATGGGGTCTACGCGCTCGGCCTCGCCGCGGCGCTGATGACCGCCATCTATATGACCCGGATGATGCTCTACACCTTCCACGGCCCCAACCGCACCGGGGCCAAGGAAGCGCCGCATCTGAGGGAAGCCCCGTGGGTGATGACGGGCCCGCTCGTGGTGCTCGGCGTCCTCTCGCTGTTTGGCGGGTGGCTGAACCTGCCGGCGATCACCGGCGGCTCGCTCGGACCCACCGAGGTCCTGCACCACTGGCTCGAACCCGTGGTCGGCCGTGGGACGCTGATCGTCACGCACGGCGAGGCGGCCCACCTCTCGCACGCCACCGAGTATGCGCTCATCGGCGCGGCGGTGTTCATCGCGGTGCTGGGCATCGCGTTCGCGGTCTGGCGCCTGAAGCCCGCCCGGCTCGTGCCGGCCAAGGATGCGCCGACGGAGCAGGGCATCGCCAAGGTGCTCCTCAATAAGTGGTACGTGGACGAGGCCTACGACCGCGCGGTCGTACGGCCGACCGTCGGCGTGTCGCGCACGCTGCTCTGGAAGGGCGTGGATGCCGGGCTGATTGACGGCCTGCTCGTCAACGGCAGCGCGCTGCTCGCGCGCGCGCTCGGGTGGATGGGCTCGCAGCTCCAGACGGGGCGCGTGGGCACCTACGCCTGGGTCCTCGTCCTCGGCGCCGTGATGGTGCTCAGCGCCTTCTCCCTCCGATGACCGACCTGTGAACACGTTCCTCGAGTCCATCAGCTACAACAGCTGGATCCTCCCGGTCCTGCTCGGGCTCCCGCTCCTCGGGGCGCTCGCGCTGTTCGTGACCGGCTCGCGCGCACGGGGCGCCGCGGCGGAGTCCGCGATGGCGGCGAGCCGCGCGCTCGCGCTCGGCGTCTTCGTCGCCGAAGCCGTCCTCTCCCTCGGCCTCTGGTGGTCGGTGGACGTCGTCAGCGCCGGGTGGCAGGCGATGGTCAGCCTCCCGTGGATCCCGCAGTGGGGCGCGCGCTTCACGCTCGGGGTCGACGGCATCTCGCTGATGCTCGTCCTCCTCACGACGCTCCTGATGCCGCTCGCCGTGCTCGGCAGCTGGACGTCCATCCGCGAGCGGACGCACAGCTACTACGCGCTGCTCCTGATCCTCACGACGGGGATGCTCGGCGTCTTCGTCGCGCTCGACCTGCTGCTCTTCTACGTGATGTGGGAAGTGATGCTCATCCCGATGTACCTGATCATCGGGGTGTGGGGCGGCCAGCGGCGGCTCTATGCGAGCGTCAAGTTCTTCATCTATACGATGCTCGGCTCGCTCGTGATGCTCGTGGCCATCATCTGGCTGGGGCTCGAGGCGTCGCCGGGCGGCGGCGTGCCCGACTTCAGCTACGACGCCGTGCTCCAGGTGACGCGCACGGGCGGCATCGGCGGGTCGATCTGGCTCTTCACGGCCTTCGCGCTCGCCTTCGCGGTGAAGGTGCCGATGTTCCCGTTCCACACCTGGCTCCCCGACGCGCACGTCGAGGCGCCGACCGCCGGGTCGGTGATCCTGGCCGCCATTATGCTCAAGATGGGGACCTTCGGCTTCATCCGGTTTGCCGTGCCGCTCTTCCCGGAAGCCGCAATGCACCCGGTGGTGCGGAACGTGGTGCTCGTGCTCGCGGTGGTCGGGATCGTGTACGGCGCGCTCGTGGCGCTCGTGCAGCCCGACTTCAAGAAGCTCGTGGCCTACTCCTCCGTCAGCCATCTCGGCTTCGTGATGCTCGGCATCTTCGCGATGACCGTCGAGTCGATGCAGGGCGCCCTGATGGTGACCATCAGCCACGGCATCTCCACCGGCGCGCTCTTTTTGCTCATTGGGATGATCTACGAGCGGCGGCACACGCGATTGCTCGCCGACTTCGGCGGGATCGCGAAAGTGATGCCGATCTTCGCGACGATGCTCACCATCGTGGCCTTCTCGAGCATCGCGGTGCCGGGCACCAACGGCTTCGTGGGCGAGTTCCTCGTCCTCGTCGGCTCCTTCCCGACGCAGCCGTACTACACCTTCATCGCCACCACCTGCGTGATCTTCGCGGCGGCGTACCTGCTCTGGGCGGTGCAGCGGATCATCTACAACCCGCTCACGCGGCCCGAGAACGAGGCACTGCGCGGAATGGACCTGAACCGACGCGAGATCGGCCTCCTGGTCCCGCTCGTGCTCGCGATCTTCTGGATGGGGCTCTATCCCAAGCCGGTGCTGCACAAGACGGAGGCCGCGGCCGGTCGCCTCGTGCGCTGGGTGGACTCCGCGCGCTCCACGCCGCGCGACGGGGCCCCCACGGGCGTGAGCGTCACCGCAGAGGGCAACTGAGATGACGACCTTCGATCTCGCCATCCCCGCGCAGCTGCTGCACGCCATCCTTCCGGACCTCGTCCTGATGGGGGGCGCGATGGTCCTGATGCTGTACGCCGCGTGGAAGCCCGCCTCGGCCGAGCACCAGCGCCACGTCGGCATCGGCGCGATGATCCTCGTGGTCATCACGATGGCCGCGGTGATCCATATGGCCACCGGCGGCTACGCCGCCCACAGCGGCGTCGTCGCCGTGGACGCATTCCGCTGGGCGCTCGACCTCGTGATCCTCCTCGCCGCGCTCGGGACCATCGCGCTGTCGATCGAGTACAACGTCCGCGAGCTGATCGACCAGGCGGAGATGCACGTCCTGGTCCTCTTCGCCGCCTCGGGGATGATGATCCTGGCCGCCGGCCGCGACCTGATGATCATCTTCCTTGGCATCGAGATTATGTCGGTGGCGGCGTACGTGCTCACGGGCCTCAACCGGCGCAGCGTGCGCGCGGCCGAGGCGTCGCTCAAGTACTTCCTGCTGGGCGCCTTCGCCACGGCGTTCCTGCTCTATGGCATTGCGCTCATCTACGGCGCCACGGGCTCCACGCAGCTGCACCAGATCGGCGCGCGGGTCGCCGCGTACGGCCTGCTCGGCTCCCCGATGCTCCTCGTGGGCACGGGGCTGCTGCTCATCGGCCTTGGCTTCAAGGTCGCGGCGGTGCCGTTCCATATGTGGGCGCCGGACGTCTACGACGGCGCGCCCTCGCCCATCACGGCCTTTATGATGTCCGCGGTGAAGGCCGCCTCCTTCGGCACCTTCGCGCGCATCTGGTACGAGGCCTTCCAGTCCACCTCGGCCAACTGGGCGACGGCCATCTGGTGGGTCGCGGTCCTGACGATGGTCGTCGGCAACGTCGTCGCGCTGCAGCAGCAGAACCTCAAGCGGATGCTCGGCTACTCGAGCATCGTCCACGCGGGCTACCTGCTCGTCGCGGTGCTCGCCAACTCGCCGCTCGCGAGCTCGGCGATGATCTTCTACCTCGTGGCGTACACGCTGGCGACCTTCGGCGCCTTTGCCGTGATTGCGGCGCTGCAGGAGGGCGG
>CAYXQS010000189.1:0-3695 GCA_964466515.1 uncultured Gemmatimonas sp.
CGCCGCTGCGCTTCGGCGATCGGCTCATCGGCGTGATGGAGATCGATACGCCCAAGCGTGGCGCGTACGGCCCCAAGGAAGCGGTGCTCCTGCGGCGCGTGGCCAATCAGCTCGCGACGACCATCCACCTGCTCGACCTCCGGGCGCCGCTCCTCGCCACGGTCGACCGCCTCGCGCACGAGATCGACACGCTCACGGAGTCGTCGCGCACCCTGCGCTCCGGCGGCGAATCGGTGGCCCACGCGGTCGCCGAGATCGGGCGCGCGATTCTCGAGGAGAGCGAGCAGTTGCAGCGCGGGATGGAGAGTATGGGCCTCATCCGCGACCGGACGCACGCCGTGTCGATGGACGCCCGCGCCACCCACGAGGCCACCCGCGACGCCAGCGCGACGGCGGAGGAGAATCGCCAGACGGTCGAGTCGTCGCTGGAGCAGCTCGTGGGCGCCAAGCGGTTCGCGGCGGAAAGCGCGGCCAAGGTGGCCGTGCTGGCGCAGGCGATGGGGCAGGTCACCGGATTCATCGCGGTGATTCGCGACCTCGCGGTGCAGACCAATCTCCTGGCGCTCAACGCGGCCATTGAGGCGGCGCGCGCGGGGCACGAGGGGCGCGGCTTCGCGGTGGTCGCGGAGGAGGTCCGCACGCTGGCCGAGGAGAGCGGCAGCGCCGCGGACGACGCGCAGTCCGTGCTGCACGAGTTCGAGGAGCAGATGCGGCAGACGGCGCAGCTGATGGCCCGCGGCGAGGCGCTGGTGCGCGACGCCGAGGTGCGGAGCGGCGGCTCGCGCGAGGCGCTGGGCCGCATCGTCACGGGGACGTCGGGCGCGGCGGTGCAGTCGGCGCGCATTGCCTCCTCGGCGGACGATCAGGGTGCCGAGGTGGAGCGGATGCGGGAGCGGCTGACGAGGCTCGGCGAGATCGTCGGGCGCAACCAGAAGGCGCTCGCGGAGGTCTCCACCGCCGCGACGGATCAGGCGACGGCGCTGCGGGCGCTCGAGCACGCCACCACCGCGCTCCGCGATGTCGTCGCGGGACTCGGTGAGCTCACGCGCCGCGTGACGAGCGTCGGATGAGCGCCGTGGTCCTTCCGCCGTGGGCCGAGGTGAGCGACAAGCGGCGCGCGCACATCGGGCGCGTCACCGCGCTGCTCGACCGATGGGCGGCGCAGCTCGCGCTCCCCGCGGACGAGGCGCAGGCCTGGCACGACGCCGGGCGCTGGCACGATGCCCTCCGCGACGCGTCCCCCGAGACGTTGCGCCAGTGGTCCGGCGACGCCGAGCGTCCGGTCGAGGTGCTGCACGGCCCGGCCGCGGCGCGCCGCCTGGTGCAGGACGGCGAGGCGCGCACGAGCGTGCTCGACGCCGTGCGCTGGCACACGGTGGGGTACGCCAACTGGGATCGGGCGGGGCGCGCGCTCTTTATGGCCGACTTCCTCGAGCCCGGCCGGCAGTTTGCCCGCGCCGACCGCGCCTTCCTCGCCGAGCATCTCCCGCACGACTACGACGGCGTGTTCCGCCAGGTGGTGCGGATGCGGATCGAGTGGACCGTGCGTGAAGGAAAGGGACTCTTTCCCGAGACGGTCGCGCTCTGGAACGCGGTGCGATGAAGCACACCGGGCGCTGGATGCTGCTGGCGCTCGTGCTCGCCGCCGCCGCGTGGTGGTTCTTCGGCCGCACGGGCGTCGCGGGCGACGCACCGCGGTTTGGGCGCGGCACGGAACGCGTGGTGCCCGAGTCGCTGCGGATTCGCGTGGAAGTGCTCAACGCGACCTCGACGCGCGGCCTCGCGCGGCGCGGGACCTTCCACCTGCGCGACCTCGGCTTTGATGTCGTCGCCTCGGGAAACAGCGCGGAGAAGCGCGACTCGACGCTGATCCTGGTGCGGAGCGGGCGAATGGAATGGGGCGCGCTCGCCGCGCGGGCGCTGGGCGGGGCGCGCGTCGAGGCGCGCCCGGACAGCCTACGCTACCTCGATCTCACGATCCTGCTCGGCGCCGACTGGCGGCCGCCGCCGGAGACGTTCCACCCGTAGCTGACCGCAGGCCGCCGCGATGTCGATGCCGCGGCTCTTCCGGATGGCCACCTCGACGCCGAGGTTTCGGATGCGGCGCGCGAACTTCGCAATCGCCTCGGGCGGGGTCGGCGTAAAGCCCAGGGCGCCGCCCGGATGCAACGGAATCAGGTTCACGAACGCCCGGCACTCGCGCGCGAGCGCCGCGAGCTGGTCCGCGTGCTGCATCGCGTCGTTCACGCCGCCGAGCATCACGTACTCAAACGTCACGCGCCGGTCGAACGTCGCGGCCGCCTCGATGACCTCCGCCAGTGGGTACTTGGTGTTGATCGGCATCAGCGTCTGCCGGAGCGCGTCGGACGGCGCGTGGATCGAGAGCGCGAGGCGGAACTGCTCCTTCCGCTCGCCCAGCGCGACGATGCCAGGCAGCACGCCCACGGTCGAGACGGTGATGTGCCGCGCGCCGATGCCGAAGCCGCGCGGGTCGTTGAGGACCGTGAGGACGATGTCCACCGCCTTCCAGTTCATCAGCGGCTCGCCCATCCCCATAAAGACGATGTTGGTCGCGCGGATCGGCGGGTCGAGCAGCGCCAGCTCGCGCACCTGGCCGGCAATCTCGTGGACCGCGAGATTGCGCGCGAAGCCCATCGCGCCCGTGGCGCAGAAGGAACACTGCAGCGCGCACCCCGCCTGCGAGGAGATGCAGAAGGTCATCCGGTCGCCGTCGGGGATCGCGACTGTCTCGATGGCCTGCCCGTCGTGCATCCGAAAGAGGAACTTGCGGGTGCCGTCCGTGGAGAGCTGCCCGGTCTCGAGCACCAGGCGCGGGATCGTGAAGTGCTGCGCCAGCAGCGCGCGGAACGGGGCGGGGAGGTCGGTCATCTCCTCGAACGCGGCCACCGGCTTGGTCCAGAGGTGGGGGACGACCTGGCTCCCCCGGTAGGCCGAGAGCCCATTGGCCACGGCAAACTCCCGGAGGACCCGTTCGGCCTCCACAGGGGCCAAGTCCAGCAAATTCAGCATCTTGCAGAGTACTTGGTCCGGAGGGTCCGAGCAACTCGTTTCCCTACCACCAAGTGTTGGCGCCAGTTAGATTTACCTCGTTCAATGCCCCCTCCCAACGCGACATCGCAGTCCCTATCCCCGATGTCACGGTGGGTTCCGTCGGCCGTCTTCGCCGCCTTGATCCTCGTCGCGACCTCTTGGCCTGACCTCGACCTTGGACGTTTCCCGACTCGGTTCGACAAGGTCGGGCACGTCGGGATGTACGGAATTCTCGGCGCGCTGGTGCTCCGGGCCACCGCGCGGCCTGCGGCCTGGACGGTGGCTGGCGCGTCGTGGCTCGGGATTGCGCTCTTCGCGGCGGCCGATGAGTGGCACCAGCAGTTCATCTCCGGGCGCGGGACGAGTCTCGGGGATTGGGCGGCGGATCTCGCGGGTGCCCTGCTCGGCATCCTCATCGCGCGGTACTTCCTCCCTGTTTCGACGCTCCGGCGTCCGGATGATCGTTCGTGACCCCACCGGCTGACTCGCTCGCAACCACCCTGCGTACCCACCTCGGCGGCGCGCTCCGCCCGACGCACGTCGGTGCGCGGGTGACGCTCGGCGGCTGGGTGCATAGGGCGCGCGACCTCGGCGGGATCGTGTTCATCGACCTGCGCGACCGCGAGGGGCTGGTGCAGGTCTCG
>CAYXQS010000190.1:0-3650 GCA_964466515.1 uncultured Gemmatimonas sp.
GGGCTGAAGGACGGCACCATCGACCTCCTCGTGACCGACCACGCGCCGCACCACTACGACGAGAAGGAGCGCGAATTCGCCGACGCCCCCAACGGGATCGTGGGGCTCGAGACCGCGCTCGGCGTGAACGTCACCTGGCTGCTCGAACCGGGCATCCTCTCGCTCTCACAGCTCGTCGACCGGATGTCCTGCCTCCCCGCAAGGGTCTTCCACCTCCCGGGCGGCACGCTGGCCAAGGGCGCAATCGCCGACGTGACCATTTTCGATGCGGCGCGCGAGTGGACCGTGGACCCCGCGGCGTTCAAGTCCAAGGGGCGAAACACCCCCTATGGCGGACGGGTACTACGCGGCCAGGCGACGTGTACCGTCGTGGGCGGTCGAATCGTCTATCGGTTGGCCGTTTGACGCCGCAGGATCCACCGAACCGGGACGTGATGCGCAAAGAGGAATCGTCGAGGGTCGAGGCACTCGAGGCCCTGATTGCCGAACGCCGTAAGCACGAGGGATACCTCGCGAAGCTCGAAGAGCGTCGCGACGGCACGCCCGACGGCGTGTATCTCAAGCTGCGCGATGAGTACCTGACCAAGCTGACCGACGCGCAGGTGCGCGCCGCGATGGAGGCGGATGCGCTCTCGGCCGGCCTGGAAGAGGACGAGGCCGCCGTCGCCGAGGCGCAGGAGAAGCTCGCCGCGCTCGAGGAGGAGAGGCTCGAGGGCGAGCTCCGCGCCGCCGTCGGGGAGTACGACCCCAAGGAGTGGACCAAGAAGCTCACCTCGCTCAAGGCGGGCATCACCCTGGCGGAGCGCGAGCGCGATGCGCGGCTGACGGTCTTCGAGCGCTCGCGCGCGTTGATTGCCGAGGCGAAGTCCTCCTCGATGGATCTGCCGCCTTCCAGTGGCCCGGACGATGCGGCCCCGCCGTCGATTCCCAAGATGCGCCCCACCTCCGCGATGCAGGCCGGGCCATCGTTCGACGAGCTCGCCTTCCTGAACTCGGTGGTCGGCCGGAACTCGACGCCCGGGACGCCCGCCCCGGCACCCCCGCCGGTACCCGCATCGCCGCCCGCCCCGCGGGTGTCCAAGCCGGTGGAGCAGGTGGCGGAGCCTGCGGCGGCTACGCCGATCCCCGCCGAGCCGGAGCCGATTGTCGAGACACCGTCCACGCCGCCGCCCGCGCCCATCGACGAGCCAGACAGCAACGCCTTCGGCAAGCCGACGCCGCGCACCTCGCAGGCCGTGAAGACCCTCAAGTGCCAGGAGTGCGGGACGTTCAATTACCCGACCGAGTGGTACTGTGAACGGTGCGGGGGAGAGCTCGCCGCGCTCTGAGCAATCGCGCCCGGTCAGCAAAAGCGCCGCGCCTCCCGGAGAGGCGCGGCGCTTGTCGTGACGGCCTGCGGGACCGCCTACTACTTCGCCTTGGCGATCGCGGACTTCCGGCGGGCGGCGTTGTTCTTGTGGATCAGGCCCTTCCGCGCGGCGCGGTCGAGGAGCTGCACGGCCTTCTTGCGCTCCGCCGGCGTGGCGGTCGACTCGCTCGCCGTCTTCAGTGCGGTACGGAGCGTGGCGCGCTGCGCGCGATTGCGCACGGTCGCCGCGCGGGTCTTGCGCATATTCTTCTTCGCGGACGCGATTCTCGGCACTGGTCCAGATTCTCCTGAGAGGTGATCGGCGGAGCGTCGGTACGTCGCCCCATAGCCTCGGAAGTGTAGAGGGAACAGGGGGTTAAGTCAAGGCAAAGGCTCGCTTTGACTCCACCCTCGCCGGGGTCTAACTTTCGCCCCGACTGCCCGTGACGGGCCTCACTCCAGCCGCCGCCGATTGGACACCTTTCAGACGTTCTTGCTCCTGGCCCCCATCCTCCTGTTCTCGATGGTGGCGCACGAGTATGCGCACGGCTACGCGGCGCTGCGGCAGGGCGACTCCACGGCCGCCGACCTCGGGCGGCTCACCTGGAATCCCCTCAAGCACATTGATCCCTTTCTTACCGTGATCCTCCCGGTCGTGATGTTTACGACGCTGGGCGTCGCGTTCGGCGGGGCCAAGCCGGTGCCCGTCGATCCGCGCCGCTACGCCAACTACCGGCGCGGCGACATCATCGTCTCGCTCGCGGGGGTCACGGTGAACGCGATCCTCGCGGTCGTGCTCACGGGCGTCGCGGTGGGCACCGGGCTGCTCGCGCGCGTTCTCCCCGCCGCGGCGGGGACCTTCCTCGCCGTGCTCCAGGTGATGGCGACGTTCGGCATCACCATCAATCTGCTCCTCGCGATCTTCAACCTCCTGCCGATCCCGCCGCTCGACGGATCGCACGTGGTGAAGCACTTCCTCCCGCCGCGGTGGGCGCTGCAGTACCAGCGCCTCGCGGGCTTCGGGTTCCTCGTGCTCCTGCTGCTGATCTTCATCGGCCGCCCGGTCATCGATGCGTGGCTCTGGCCGGTCTTCTTCCTCACGGGCGTGGCACGCGGCCTCATTGCGCCGTTCCAGCTTCCCACGCCGTGGGTGACGCCGTGACGGCCCCCGTGCGTGCCGCCGCCGGAGACCCGGCCGACGCGGCCTTCGTCGTCGATTTCAGCGGCTACAACGGGCCCATCGACCTGCTCCTCTCGCTCATCCGCGACGATCAGATCGACATCTACGACATCCCGGTGGCGCGAATCTGCGACCAGTTCCTCATCCGGATGCGCGAACTGCAGCTCAACGAGGCCGCCGAGTATCTCGAGATGGCGGCGCGGCTGATTCGCATCAAGGCGCAGATGCTGTTGCCGCGGAAGGAAGGCGTCGAGGCGTGGGACGATCCGCGCGCGGAACTCGTGCGGCGGTTGCTCGAATACCAACAGATGCGCGAGGTGGTGGACGTGCTCGAGCGGCTTGGCGAGGACCGGCGCAACCGCTTCGGCCGCACCTATCTCGCGCAGCCGGCCGCACCGCCGCCGGCGCCGCTCGCCCTCTCGCTCGGCGACCTCCTCGTCGCGGTCGACCGCGTGCTGCGCGCCTCGCGCCGGCCGGTGCTGCACGACGTGGTCCCGCGCGCGCTCGACGTGGACGGCGCAATGCTCACCGTGCGCGCCGTGCTCCAGCTCCGCGCGCACGCCCGCTGGCGCGACGTCGTCCGCGCCGACGCCGAGCCCTGGGAGGTGTTGAGCACGTTGCTCGCGCTCCTCGAGCTCGCCAAGCGCACCGAAGTGCACCTCATCCAACCCCGACCCTTTGCAGACGTGGAGATCCGCCGTGAACTCGCTGGCCAAGCTGCTTGAGGCGGCGCTCTTCGCGAGCCCGCGTCCCATCGCGACCGACGAACTGGCCGCGCTCGACCCCGAGGCGTCGCCGGCGGCCGTGCAGTCGGCGCTCGACGAGCTGCGCGAGCACTACGACGTGGACGGACACGGCGTGGAGCTCGTCGAGGTCGGCGGGGGATGGCAGGTGCTGACGCGCCCCGAATACACCGAGGCCATCGAACGTGCGCAGATGGCCGTGCGGCCGGCGCGGCTCTCGGCCGCGGCGCTCGAGACGCTCGCCATCGTGGCCTACCGGCAGCCGCTGGGTCGTGCGGAGATCGCGGAGATCCGCGGCGTGGATGTCGGCGCGGTGCTCAAGTCGCTGCACGAGCGCGGGTTGATTGACGTGGTCGGTCGCTCCGAGGCGCTCGGACGG
>CAYXQS010000191.1:0-3627 GCA_964466515.1 uncultured Gemmatimonas sp.
TCCCCCCGCACGCCGTGCGGGCGGCGGACCCGCCCCACACTCGCGCATTCGGGGAGCGTCACGCGCTGGCTTACTCCTTCACCGGGACGGCCTTGCTCGCGAGCTTCGAGGCCAGGCGGGTCTCGTGGCGGACCTTCAGCACGCCGGCCTTCCGCAGGAGCGAGCGGACGGTGTCCGACGGCTGGGCGCCGACGTCGAGCCAGTAGTTGGCGCGCTCGACATTGAGCTGGAGCGCGGTCTCGCCCGAGCGCGGGGCATACTGCCCGAGGATCTCGAGGAACTTGCCATCGCGCGGCGACCTGCCGTCGGCGACGACGATACGATAGGTCGGGGACTTCTTGCGGCCCTGACGGCGGAGACGAATGCGTACGGCCATATTCTGATCCTCGATACTCGGGTTACGGGTCCTGCGCCGAGCTCATCGCGATGTCCGGAGTTTCCGGCTCGCACTCGGCCTTGCACCTTCCACCTTCTACCTGCTGTTCTTCTGACTCATCCGCTTCATCATCTTCTGCATCTCCCGGAACTGCTCCAGGAGCCGATTCACCTCACTCACCGGCCGGCCCGACCCCTTGGCCACGCGCGCCCGACGCGAGCCGTTGATCAGCTCCGGCTTGCGGCGTTCCTCCGCGGTCATCGAGAGCACGATCGCCTCGAGGTGCCGCATCCGCTTCGGGTCCACCTGGGACGCCTGCTTCAGCATCTTGCTGTTCATCCCCGGCAGCATCTTCAGCACGTTCTGCATCGAGCCCAGCCGTTCCATCTGCTTCATCGCGCCCAGGAAGTCCTGCAGGTCCATCCCTTCCTTGCGCACCTTCTTCTCGAGCCGCCTGGTCTCGTCGGCGTCGAAGGCCGACTGTGCCTTCTCCACCAGCGTGAGCACGTCGCCCTGCTGGAGGATCCGGCCGGCCATCCGGTCCGGGTGGAACTCCTCGAGCGCGTCGCTCTTCTCCCCGACGCCGATGTACTTGATCGGCTTCTTCGTGGCCCCGTAGATCGAGAGCGCCGCGCCACCGCGCGCGTCGCCATCCATCTTCGTCAGGATCACGCCCGTGATGGCGAGCGCCTGGTCGAAGCCGAGCGCAATCCGCACGGCGTCCTGCCCGGTCATCCCGTCCGCGACGAGCAGGATCTCATCCGGCCGCACCGCGTCCTTCACGCGGCGCAGCTCGTCCATCAGCGCTTCGTCGATCTGGAGCCGACCCGCGGTGTCGATGATGACCACCCGGTCCCGCTCCTGCTTGGCCTGCTCCACCCCGGCGCGTGCGATGCGCACCACGTCGGTGGTCGATCGGTCGGCATAGACCGGGACGCCCGTTTCCTTCCCGAGCGTCTCCAACTGGTCGATCGCCGCCGGCCGATACACATCGGCCGCCACCAATCGCACCTGCCGCCCCTCACCCTTCAACTGCCGCGCCAGCTTGGCCGCGGTCGTCGTCTTGCCGGAACCCTGCAGGCCGACCATCAGCACGACGGTCGGCGGAACGGACGAGAGCTTGAGTCCCTCACGACGCTCGCCGAGCATCACCGTGAGTTCGTCGTAGACGATCTTCACGATCTGCTGGGCCGGCGAGACGGTCTTGAGTTGCGCCACGCCGACGGCGCGCTTCTCGACGCGTTCGAGGAACTCGCGGGTCAGCTGGAAACTGACGTCGGCCTCAAGGAGCACCCGGCGGACCTCGCGGAGGCCTTCCTTGATATCGGCTTCGGTGAGCACGCCGCGCCCGCGGAGCTTCGCGAACGTGGCTTCCAGCTTCTCTGAGAGTTCCGTGAACATAGAGCCTTGAAGCATAACCACTTCAAGGCCCTCGGCCAACCCTCGGCTCAGTTCACTCGCGCACGGTCGAGAGCGGGCCGACCACGAAGCTGTTGCTGGTCACCGAGATCCCGGCCCCGCCACCGCCACCGGTGCCGGACATCCCGAACACGAACCGATGCGTGCCATTGACCGCGTCGGCCGGAACGTCCACCGGGAAGGTCACGGTGGCACCCGCCGGGAGCGGGCGAAGCTCCATTGTGCAGAGCCGGAGCTCGGGCGGCAGCGTCTCCCAGGCATTGGCGACGCGCCGTTCGACACTGCGCGTGCAGCTGTTGAACCCATAGTCCACCGTGCCGCCATTCACGAACCGGACGGTCACCACCTCGCCGGGCTCGAGCTGGGTATCCAGCACCGTCGCCGTCACCGCGTGATCGACCGGTTCGGGCGACCCGAGGTCCGGGACGTCCGTGGCGCACGCAGCGAGAGTGGTCGCCATCAGGAAGCCGAGCATTCGGCAAGCAGTGGATGTGCGAACAGTGCGGCGTGGCATCGGATTCCCGGTCATAGTTGGGTCGCGGCGGGCTGGGCGCGGTCCGCCTCCATCTCGGTGCAATACCCCCGAGCCGCCGTGCGGTGTCACCCGGCCGGGTGCGCGAATCCGAGCAAGCACCGTACATTACCACCCGTGACCGAGCGCCCGAGCGCCCCCATCCAACGGACGACCGCCGCCAGCCCGGCCCTCCCGGCCGATCTGCCGTTGCTCGCGCTCCGCTCCACCATCGTCTTCCCGCACGGCCGCATTGCCGTCCAGGTCTCGTCCGCCGAGAACCTCGCGCTCCTGCTCGCGCATCCCGACGAAGGGACCGCGGTCCTGTGCGTGCTCGACCCCGAGGACCGCGACCGCACGCTCTCGCATCTCGAAGGCCGCGTGGGTGTGCTCGCGCGCCTCACCGACCGCCGCCCGATTGCCGCCGGGATCGCGCAGGTCACGCTGCAGGGACTCGCACGCGTGGTCGTCACCGGCGCCACGCGCGACGAGGTCGCGGGATATCCCACCGCGCGCGCCACGGCGGCGCCGGGGAGCGAGGCGGACCGCGAGCTGCTGCGCGCGCTGATGCACCGCATTGCGCTCGCGGCCGATGCGCGCGCCGAGCTGGACACCGCCTTCCCCGCCGAGCTGCCCGCCCTGCTCCGGCGCGAGGTCTCCGACCCCTCGCGCTTTGCCGACCTTGCCGCCGCGCGCGGCACGCTCCGCGCCGCCGAAAAGGACGAGGCGGTGCAGCGGATTGACGTCGCCGCGCGACTCGAGTTCCTCGCCGAGCGCTGGGAGCGCGAGGTCGCGCGCGCCAAGGTGAACGAGGAGGTGCGGCAGGAGACCGACCGGCGCATTGACCGGCATCACCGCGAGTTCTTCCTGCGCCAGCAGATGCAGGCCATCCGCTCCGAACTCGGCGAGGCCGACGCGGGCGAGGGCGACACCGCCGAGCTCCTGCGCCGCGTGGACGAGGCCCGGCTCCCGCCCAACGTGATGACCGAGGCCCGGCGCGAGATCGAGCGGCTGCGCGCGCTCTCGCCGGCGTCGAGCGAGCATCAGGTCCTGCGCAACTATGTGGAGTGGGTGCTCACGCTCCCCTGGACGCAGCGCTCGGGGTCGGAGCGGATTGCGCTCGAGCAGGTCGAGGCCGCGCTCGACGACCGGCACTACGGGCTGCAGGAGGCCAAGGAGCGGATCCTCGAGTACCTCGCGGTGCAGCAGTTGCGCGGCGAGGCCAATCGCGGGCGCGACCCGCACGCGCCGATCCTCTGCTTCGTGGGCCCGCCGGGCACCGGCAAGACCTCGCTCGGCGAGGCGATCGCGGCGAGCATCG
>CAYXQS010000192.1:0-3575 GCA_964466515.1 uncultured Gemmatimonas sp.
GCGGAACGACATCTCGATCTGGAAGGCGTAGCCGTTGGAGCGTACGTCGTCGAGGTCGATGGCCTCGAGCACGCGCCGGTGAAAGCACTTGAAGCCGCCCGTGGCATCCCAGAGCTTCATCCCGGTGACGAGGCGCGCGTAGATGTTGGCGCCGTAGCTGAGCATCAGCCGGGTGATCGGCCAGTTCACGACGGTCACCTTGCCGTCGAGGTAGCGCGAGCCGAGGACGAAGTCGCCCTGCTCCGCGGCCTTGAGAAACTGGGTGAGGTGCGCCGGGTCGTGGCTGAAGTCGGCATCCATCTCGAAGATCAGTTCGTAGTCGCGCGCGAGCGCCCAGCGGAATCCGTCGCGATACGCGGTGCCGAGCCCCAGCTTGCCCGGGCGGCGCATCAGGTGGACGCGCGACTCGGTGCGCGCGAACTGCTCGACGAGGTCGCCGGTGCGGTCGGGCGAGTTGTCGTCCACCACGAGCACGTCCAACTGCGGGTCCGCGTCCAGGATGGACCGCAGCAACGCGTGGATGTTGCTCCCTTCATTGTAGGTGGGAACGACGACGAGGGCTCTGGCCGGCAATGGACGGGAGTTAGGGAAGGTCGTGCCGCAGGGATGATGGCGAGGCAACCAGCCGCTCCGCTACCTCTGCCGCCGTGCGAAACGCCACGTCGGCGCCGCACGTTCCACATATATCGACCAAGGCCCGAAGATTCTCCCGCACGTGCGCCATCGCGTAGAGCGCGGTGCGGTTGGGAATCAGCTCGTCGGGGTGGAAGTACGTGGCGAAGGTCATTGGCCCGTGGGGCGACCCCGTGGCCCGCCGGATGGCGCGGCCGAGCGCGGCGACCAGCGGCGCGAAGAGTCCTGGGCGCGCGGTGAGGTTGATCCAATACGTCGGCCGCGCGACGGCATCGCCGATTGGCGTCAGCGCGCGGGTCTTGCGCGCGAGCTGCGCGCCGGCCACGAGACTCCAGAGGCGGGAGTCGGCGACGAAGATGGGGAGCTCAATGAGCCGGGAGGCCGGCTCCCCTGCCCCCGCGGCCCGTCGGTGATCGGCGGTGGCGGCGCGATACGGATGCCGCGGCGCCGTGCGCCAGTCAAAGAGATTCTCGCTCCGCGTTGGCGGCGTGCCACGATAGGTGCGCATCCCCGGCAGCGCGGAGAAGTCCACGCGCAGGCCCAGCGCGTCGAGGGCGTTGAAGGTCGCGGTCGAGTGGTAGTTCCACCCCATCCGCACGCTGCGCGGCGGCGCGGGCAGCGAGCGTGCGAGCGCGCCGTGGGCCTCGCGCAGCATCTCGAGCTGCCAGGCGGTGTCCTCGACCTCCTGATACCACGCGCCGTTGGGTGCGGCACGCCAGAAGTGCGGGTGCCATCCCAGCTCGTCGCCGCTCGCCGCGAGGGTGCGGAGGAGGTCGCGGTGGCCCTCGACCACCCAGGCGTAGTCGCCGGTGTACGCGCGGAGTTGCTCGTCGGCGCGGAGGAGCCACGTGAACGCGGGCGCGCGCCCGTGGCTGTCGCGGAGGTGTGCGACCGACTCCTTCAGCGCGGGAATGCCCTCCGTGACGCCGTTCCAGGTGAGCTGGTGGCCGCGCAGCGGGCCGACGAGCGCCTCGCGATCTGGGTCCGTGTCGCAGCCGATGACGATCTCGACCGCGCGAGCCCGGTTACCAGAGGTCATCGAGGTCTGAATCGAAGAACGACACGCGCATCCGCCCCGTGACCGGTGCGGCGACCACCACGGGATACGGCCGCGCCACAAAGAGCCCCGCCGACCGGTAGAGCCGCGCGTCGCCGGTGCCGCTGAGGGCGACGATCCCGTAGGTCCCGCGCGCCTCGGTGTGGGCGAAGCGCTCCACCTCGGTGAGCAGGTCGCGCTGCGCGGTCTCGGCGCCGACGAGGTCGCAGACCTTCACCAGGTCCATATCGCGCGTGCGGTGGCGGGCACGTCGCAGCACCAGGTAGCCGTCGACCGTCCCGGTTCCGTCGCGATGGACCCAGGCGCGGTACTCGCGACCCGGCTGCGCCAGCTTGTAGTTGAGATGGTCCGCGTCGCGCTTGCCGTAGAGCGCGTAGCGCGCGCGCAGCATTGAGTCCCACGTGGCGTCCCACGCCGGGTCGAACCGCGTGATCCGCGCGTTGGTGCCGTGCCGGAGCGCGGTGTTGGGACGAAGCACCCCGTTGGCGAGACGGACCGCGGGTGCGAGCCAGGCGGACTTGCCCCAGTACGCGAGCGCCTTGGCCGGCTGGAAAAAGCGCGCGTAATACCGGTTGTCCTCGCGCGAGAGCCGGTGCCCGCGTCGCAGGTACGCGGCCTCGATCCCCGGCACGACGCCAACGGCCGCGTAGTGCAGCCCCGGCGCCTCTTCGCACGCCGTGAGCAGTTGACGGCCGGCGGCCTTTCGCACGGCGTCGTCCGTCATATCGAGCACGAGGGTGATGCCCCAGCCAATCCGCACCGACGGCCGCCCATCGGCGTAGCGGAACTCGTGCGCACACTGCGCGATGTGCCCCACCACCCTGCCGTCCGCAAGCGCAAGGAAGCGCGCGCAGCGCTGCCACGCGTAGAGCGGCCGCTCGGCGAGTTCCGGATGATCCGGGCTCCACCGGCGCATCATCGCGAGCGTCTCGTCGAGGTAGCGCGGCTCGAACGGGACGACCTGGACGTCGCTCACGCGACGGCCGCTCCCTCGGGCCTGCGACGGCCAAGGACGAACCCGCTCATCGCGAGGAGCGCCAGCCCCGCGAGGCCGTAGAGCGACACGCGCATCCCGCGCCGATCCGCCGGCGACGCGAGGTCGAGCACCACTTCCTTCGCCCCCGCCGTCACCGGCACGGCAATGAACGTGCCGTTGGCGCGCGCGACCGGCGCCGGCTGGCCGTCCACCGTGGCGGTCCACGAGGGCATCCAGTTCTCGCTCACCGTGAGCACGCCGTCCTGCGCGAGGCCGTCAATGGTGAGCACGAACGTCCCCGGGGCGCGTTCCTCGACCGTGATGGTCGGCGGCGCGGCGAGGGGCGTGGGTAGCGCCCGGGGTGGCACGGTATCGCCAAAGGTCGCATCCTCGGCGAGCAGTACCAGCGCCTGCGGATCGAACTCGGCCGCGGCAATCACGATCTGGCGCGTGGTGGCATCGTCGCCGATGCGCAGGGCGAGCGGGACCACGGTTGCCCACGGCGCGGGCTCCGGCAAGCGCCACACCCACGCGCGCTCGCCAAGCCAGGTGTGGACGTCCGAGGCCACGGGAACCAACCCGGAGTTCTCGAGCGGCGCGCCGGTGACGATGTAGCGCACGGCCGCCAACTCCCACGCGCGCGGGTTCACCCGGTGCGTCCAGACGTTCTTGCCGCCGAGGAGCTCGTCGTAGTTGTGCGGCTCGTTGCCGTGGTAGCCGAACACCGAGCGGATCCGGTGCTCCATCAGGTAGTCGTCCGCATAGACATCAAAGGGCAGCACGCGCCACGGCTGCGTGGTGCCCGCCGCGTCGGCGAGCATCGCCTGCACCGCCCCGTCTGCGGCAAAGACCGCGGCGTCCGCGCTCGCGATGCTGGTGCTCGACCTGACGGTGCAGGGCAGGCGCTTC
>CAYXQS010000193.1:0-3506 GCA_964466515.1 uncultured Gemmatimonas sp.
CCACATCCGATGTGCCGTTCGTGTCGCGCACGATCCTCCTCGAGGTCTCGGACACCGTGGGCGCGGACTACGGCGCGCTCCTCGTCCACGACGCCAACGCGGGGCTGTTGCGTCCGGTGACGACGCTGCGCGGCCAGGGGGCGGCGGAGCCGGTGCCGATCCCCATCGATGATCCCGTGAGCGTGACGGCGCGCGTCTTCCGTACGCGGCACGCGCTGCTCGTGAACGCGGGCGTCCTCGAGAGCGAGTTCGAGGCGTCGTTCCGTTCGGGCGCGATGCTCTCGGTGCCCATTGTCTGGACCACGCCCGAGGGCGGGGTGCCGCTCGGCGTGGTGAGTCTCTCCGGCCGGCGTGGCGGGGAAGGGTTCACCGCGGGCGACGAGAAGCTCGTGGCGGCGGTGGGGTCGCAGATCGGCACGGCCATCCAGAACGCGCGCCTCGTGCGCGCGAGCGTGGACCAGGAGCGCCTCGCCTCGGAGATGCGTCTCGCGCACGACCTGCAGATGAAGCTCCTCCCCGACGGCTCGGTGGTGGCGCCCGAAGCGCTCTGCGCGGTGCGCGTCGAGCCCGCGGAGGGCGTGGGCGGCGACTTCTACAATCTCTTCCGGCTGGGCGGCGGGCGCACGGGCGTGCTGGTGGGCGATGTGTCCAGCCACGGATATCGCGCCGCACTGATTATGGCGCTGGTGATGAGCGCCACGGCCATCCACGCGCAGACGACGGCGGACCCCGCGGAGACCGTGGCCGCGCTGCTCGCGACGCTCGAGGAGGAACTCCGGGAGACGGAGATGTATCTCTCGCTCTGCTATGTGGTGGTGGACCGCGACGTGGGCACGGTGCGGTGGACCAACACCGGACACCCGCACGCCTTCGTGATCTCTGCCGAGGGCGAGGTCTCGCGACTCCTGGCCACCGATCCGCCGCTCGGGCTCGGCCCCGAGGTCTTCCACGTGGACCAGCGCGCGTGGAACCGGACGTCGGACCTGCTGGTGTTGTTCACGGACGGCGTGACCGACGCGCGCAATGCGCGCGGCGAGGCGCTGGGTGAGGCCGCGGTGCTCGAGGTCCTGCGCGCGCGGCGCCACGAGGTCCCGTCGCGGATCGTGGACGGCGTCTTTGCGCTGGTCGAGGGCCACCTGGGGCGCGCCGAGGCGCACGACGATCAGGCGGTGGTGGTCCTGAGGAACGCGTGAGTCCCGAGCGGCCGCCGAGGCCCAGGAAGCGGCTCGGGCAGCACTTCCTCACCGATCCCGGATTGCTGGGCCGCATTGCCGACGCGCTGCAGGCCACGCGCGCCGACACGGTCATCGAGATTGGCCCCGGACGTGGCGCGCTCACCTCGCGGCTCCTGGAGCGCGCGGGGCGGGTGATTGCCATTGAACTCGATCGCGAACTCGCGCCAATGCTCGCCGAGCGCTGGAAGGACGAGCCGCGCTTCCGGATGGTGGAGGGCGATGTCCTCGACCAGGACCTCGGCGCGCTCGCCGACGGGCCGTACCTCCTCGCGGGGAACGTGCCGTACAACATCACCACGCCCATTCTGTTCCACGCAATGCGGCGGCCACGGCCCACGCGCGCGATCTACCTCGTGCAGCGCGAGGTGGCGGAGCGCGTGGTGGCACCGCCGGGCAGCGAGGCGTACGGCGCGCTGTCCGTGAACGTGCAGGCACTCGCCGATGCCACGCTGCTGTTTGGCGTGTCGGCCAAGGCGTTCACGCCGCCGCCCAAGGTGGAGTCGGCGGTGCTGCGCATCGTGCCGCGCCCGGAGGCGATGCTGGCCCCGGAGGAGGAAGAGCCGTTCCGGCTGTTGGTGCAGGGCGCCTTTGGGCTGCGGCGCAAGCAGATGCGGCGCGTGCTGCGCACGGTGCAGCAGTGGGACCCCGTGCGTGCCGACGAGGCGCTGGCCGGGGCGACGATTGATCCCGAGACGCGTCCGGAGACGCTCTCGCCCGCGGATTTCCTGCGACTGCTCCGCGCGATTACTCGACGTTCGTGAGCGTGAAGGCGAGGATCTCCAGCTCCGTGGCCATATCCACGGCGCGGAGCGTCACGCCCTCCGGCACCGTCAGCGGGGCGGGGGCGAAGTTGAGGATCGCCTTGATGCCGGCCTTGGTGAGCCGGTCCACCAACGGCTGCGCCGCATCCACGGGGACGCAGAGGATCGCGATGCGCGGCTTGAGGCGCGCGATATCCCGCTCGAGATCCGAGTCCGCGCGGACGGTGACGCCGTTGAGCGGCTGGCCGACCTTGGACGGGTCGGCATCGTAGACGCCGACAACCGTGAAGCCGCGCGAGGGAAATCCGCGGTACTGCGCGAGACCGGCGCCGATTTTCCCAGCGCCGATGATGATCGCGGTCCACGGGTGCGAGAGCCCGAGGATCTCGCGGATGGCGACGATGAGATCCTTGACCGTGTAGCCGAGCCCGCGCTTCCCAAACGACCCAAAGAAGGAGAGGTCCTTGCGGACCTGGGCCGAGGTGGTGCCGCCCGAGTGGGCGAGTTCGCCCGAGGAGACCGTGGCTTGCCCGCGCGCGTCAAACTCCTCCAGGAAGCGGAGGTAGAGCGAGAGACGGCGGACGGTGGACTCGGCGATGTGCTTCACGGGAGGCGGAGTGCTGGCGAGGGGCAGGCTCGTGAGGGCGTCGGCGCGGCTTGTGAAATCCTTCACAAACTACCACCTCCAAGCGAACGACTCAATAGGGGGCGGTTAGTTTCCCCAGATGATCCTCCACACCCTCCCGTATGTCGTCGTGGACGTCGAGACCACCGGCGGCCGTCCGTGGCACGAGGACCGGGTGACGGAGGTCGCGGCGGTCCACGTGGACGGCGGGAGGGCGACGCTGGCCTACCATTCGCTGCTCAACCCGGGCCGGCCGATCCCGTGGGAGATCACGCGGCTGACGGGGATTGACGACGCGATGGTGCGCGGCGCACCGACCTTTGCGGACATCGCGGGCGAGCTGGCGGCGCATCTCGTGGGCCGGGTGTTCGTGGCGCACAACGCGCGGTTCGACTTCGGGTTTCTGGACGCCGAGTTCTCGCGGATCGCCCCCACGCCGCTCGCCTCGCTGGTGACGGAGCAGCTCTGCACGGTGCGGCTGTCGCGGCGGCTCCTCGCGCATCTGCCCCGGCGCAACCTCGATGCCGTGGCCAATCACTACGGCGTGGCGATTGCCGGCCGCCATCGCGCGAGCGGGGACGCGCTCGCCACGGCCGAGGTGCTCAAGGGGCTGCTGCGCGACGCCTCGCACCGCGGCGTGCATACCTGGGAGGATCTCGACGACCTGCTGGCGGCGCGGACGTCGCGCGCCAAGCGGCGCCGCGCGTTTCCCACCGCAACCGACGGGGCGGACGGCGTATGATGCGGCGGCCCCGTTGGATATCCTTCAGGCTATGACCGCTCCGACCCCACTCCACGAATCGCGCACGCTCGGCGCGCTGCGCATCCACGCGCTGCAGGCCGGCGGGCAGCAGCTCGATGGCGGCGCGATGTTCGGCGTCGTCC
>CAYXQS010000194.1:0-2994 GCA_964466515.1 uncultured Gemmatimonas sp.
CCGTCGGCACGCCGATGAGCGCCACCGACCAGGTGAGGTCCCAGCCGAAGATGGCGGAGAAGACGACGGCCGGCGCGGCGATGATCGTGCCGCACGACATCCCGCGCGAGAGGAGGAACAGGAGGCTCGTCAGCGAGCGCGTCTTCGCGTCGAAGCGCCGCTCGAGGTACTCATACGCGGTATAGACCTTGGCGCCGTGCAGGAAGGGCACGAGCGTGACACCGAGAATCACCATCGCGATCGGCAGCCCGAAGTAGAACTGCACGAAGCGGAGCCCGTCCGTGGCTCCCTGTCCCGTGGTCCCGATGAGCGTGACGGCCGAGAGCTGCGTCGCCATCACGGAGAGCCCCACCGCCCACCAGGGCAGACTCCGGTTGGCGAGGAAGTAGCCCTCCATATTCGTCGCCCCGCGCGAGCGGCGCAGCCCGTCGCCCACGACGTAGGCGAGGTAGGCGCCCACGATGGCCCAGTTGACCCAATGCATCGGCGGTCAGCTCGTGTAACGGCTCTGGAGCAGCCAGAGCAGCGCGAGGGTGACGGCCTGGATGGCCAGCACCCGGACGAGGGTGGTACGGAAGGGCGGCGAAGCCATCCCCGAAGTTAGAAGCGGGGACGCAATCGGGGGAAGTGCGCCGGCCTCAGAGGTATGGCGCCCAGAGGCGCGCGATCCCGTCGCGGAGCTTCCGGAGCGGCGACCGGGCATCCATCTCGTCGAGGGTGACACGGCGCCCGGAGAGGATCCGGCCGTCGATCACCGCACTCAGTTGCGCGGCCAGCTTGGGGTCGTGGCACTCGACATCGAGCTCGAAGTTGAGCCGGAGGCTGCGCGCGTCCCAGTTCGACGATCCGAAGAGCACCCACAGGTCGTCCACCACCATCAGCTTGGTGTGATCGAAGGGGGCCGGCGTGAAGTACACGCGGCATCCCGGCTGCAGCACCTGCCAGAGTTGCGCGTTGCACGCCCACTCCACCAGCGGGATGTTGCCGTGCTCGGGGAGCACGATCTCCACCCGCACGCCGCGCAGCGCGGCCACGCCGAGCGCGGCAATGGTCGCCTGGTCCGGAAGAAAGTAGGGCGTGACGATCCGCACCGACTCGCGCGCCGAGGCGATGGCGCCCATCAGGAGGGTGCGGAGGATCTCGATCCCGCCGTCGGGACCGTCGGTGAAGCAGCGCGCCGTCGTGTCGCCCACCGGCATCAGCGTGGGGTACCACGGCGCACCGTCGAGCGTCTCGCGCGTGGTGAACGCCCAGTCCTCCGCGAACGCCTCCTGCAACTGACAGACGATCGGCCCCTCGATGCGGAAGTGGAGGTCGCGCACGGGATACGGCGGATCGCTGGCCTGCACGTTGCGGGCCTGGATGTTCATCCCGCCGGCGAAACCGAGCCGGCCGTCGACGGTCATCACCTTTCGGTGATTGCGCAGGTTGAAGAACGCGAAGCCCGCATCGCGGAGCCCCGGGAGGAAGAGCGCCACGGGGACGCCGGCACGCCGGAGCGCACGATGCACGCGCGGCCAGGTGTAGTTGACGCCGAAACCGTCGACGAGCACGCGCACCTCGACGCCGCGCTTCACCGCGCGCCCCAGGGCCTCCACGAAGAGGTGCCCCGCGCCGTCATCGCCGAAGATGTAGCTCGCGAGCGCCACCGACTTGCGCGCGCCATCGATGGCCGCGAGCATCGCCGGGTACGCCTCGTCCCCGTTGTGGAGGACCCCTATGTGGTTGCCCGTGAGGAGCGGGCGTCCCGAGAGCTGCTCGGCCAGCCGCGCGAGCGGCTTCATCGTCGGGGAGATCGTGGCCTCCGAGCCGATCCGCGCGATGCTCGTGGCGCTCGGCGTCGAGAGTTGGAGCTGACGACGCTCGCGCTGCAGCGCGCTGGCCCGGGTGCGGATCCGGTTGAGGCCGAAGATGGCGTAGAGCAGCGTGCCGAGGCCCGGGACGAGCCAGATGAAGCCGACCCAGCTGATGGCGGCACGCACGTCCCGCTTGCGCAGGATGACGTGTACGCTCGACCCGACGTTCAGCGCGAGGATGATCGCGCCGACCGCGTAGGGCCACCATCCGGGGAGGTCGCGCAGAAATCCCAGTCGCATCGCAGGAATCTACCCCCGGACGGGCAACTCCTGCCGGGGCGACCGCCGACGGCTCAGCGCAGCCGGGCCGTCGCGGCGAACTGGGCGATCGCCGCGCGCACCTCGGGATCGATGCGCGCCTCCACCTGGTAGAGCCCCGGACTTCCCCACTTCGCGTACGCGACGATCTGCAGGAGTATCCGGTCGAGCGCCGCATCGTCGGCGGGTGACCGTGGGATCTCGACGCCGCGCTCCCCGGCAAAGGCGCGGAATGCGTCCGCCGTACCCGCCGGGAGCGCCGGTGCGCGCGCAAACCGTTCGAGCGTGCCCAGCGCACTGCCCTGCGCCGTGGCGAACCCACCGACCCAGGCGAGCGGCACGTCGATCTCGTTGAGCCGGCGTAGCCAGGCCGGCGGCTCCGGGGGACGCGGCGTGCGGATGTCGGGATAGATACCACCGCCGCCGTACACCGTGCGGCCGGAGGCCGTCCTGCACGACGGGCGCCCGACGGTGTCGCGCTCGGCGAGCGCCATCCGGTAGTAGTTCCGGACGGTGAGGTCGCGATACTGCCGTTGGACCGCGCGGCCGCACGGCGTGCGGACCTGGCCGATCACGAGGACGAGCACGGAGCCGTCCGAGAGCGGAAAGCCCGTCATCATCAGCGATTTCCCGAAGCTCGGCTGCCCGACGATGAGCGCGCGATCGTGGTCCTGCAGCGCGCCGGCCACGAGCTCCGACGCCGACGCCGTACCGTCGTCGATCATCACCACCATCGGATACTGCCGTTCGCTCTTCCAGAACGAGCGGCGCACGCGACCGGTGTCGACGGCAGAGGCGCGCCGGCCCTCCGAGGTGTAGACGATGGCCCCGGTGGGGAGGAACTCGCCCGCAATTGCGGGCGAGTTCCTCCCCACCGGGG
>CAYXQS010000194.1:3004-3500 GCA_964466515.1 uncultured Gemmatimonas sp.
CCGCCGCCGTTCTGCCGCAGGTCGAGCACCAGGCGCTCCATCCCGCCGCGCTCCAGACGCTCCAGCGCGCTGCGCAGGTCGGCGGCGACCTTCTCGCCGACGAACGTGGTGATGCGCACGTATCCGGTCCGGTCGTCGAACAGCAAGGCGGCGGGCACGGCGCTCTCCTCGGCGAATCGCTCGCGGCGCACGCGACGCTCGAGCGTGGCGTAGGTGCCATCGGGACGACGGCGCTCGAAGGTGAGGAGCACCTCGCTCCCGCGAGGCCCGGCGAGCGTAATCTCGAGTTCGAGCGAGCTCTCGGCGAGCATCGGCTTCCCGTCGTACGCGACGAGTTCATCGCCGGCGAGGATGTCGCGTCGGCTCGCGTCGGTGCCCGCGGCAATCGACACCACAACCGCCGACCCGCCGATGAACACGAAGTCTATAGGGACCGGGTGCAGGCGACCGGCCCGCAACTGCGCCTCCTTCCCGGGCTCAAGCCGTACCGCTGGAA
>CAYXQS010000195.1:0-3443 GCA_964466515.1 uncultured Gemmatimonas sp.
AGAACGTCGTGGTGATGAACGGCGCGCGCATCGGCGACCGGGTGAAGATCCAGAACAACGTCTCCGTCTATGAGGGCGTGACCCTCGAGGACGACGTCTTCTGCGGTCCGTCGATGGTGTTCACCAACGTCATCAACCCGCGCAGCCACGTCAGCCGGAAGGACGAGTATCGCGCGACGCTCGTGAGGCGCGGCGCGACGATCGGCGCCAACGCCACGGTGCTCTGCGGCACGACGCTCGGCGAGTATGCGTTCATCGGCGCGGGGGCGGTGGTGACGAAGGACGTCCCGGCGTACGCCATCATCACCGGCGTTCCGGGCACGCGCACGGGGTGGGTCTGCCGCTGCGGCGTGACGCTGCGCGGGAGCGGCGACCTCACCTGCTCGGCCTGCGGCTCCGTGTACCGCGAGGCGGCCGGCGTGCTGACGCCGGTGGCCGCGCGATGAGCGCGCCCGCTCCGGTGCGCATTGCGCTCGTCGGCTGCGGCCGCATCAGCGCCAACCACTTCGACGCCATCGCCAGGGTCGACGGGCTCACGCTCACCGCCGTCTGCGACGCCATCGAGGAACGCGCCCGCACGGCCGGCGAGACGCTCGGCGTGCCCTGGTTCACGGGCTACGAGCGGATGCTGGCCGAGGCGCCGTGCGACGCGGTGGCCATCGCCACGCCCAGCGGGCTGCATCCCGCGCAGGGCGTGCTCGCGGCGCGGGCGGGAAAGCACGTCATCAGCGAGAAGCCGATGGGGATCTCGCTCGCCGCCGCCGACGCGCTCGTGCAGGCGTGCGACGACGCCGGCGTACACCTCTTTGTGGTGAAGCAGAATCGCCTGAACGCCACGGTGCAGCTGGTCAAGCGCGCCGTCGACAAGGGACGCTTCGGGCGGATCTTCCTCGCCAACACCACCGTGCGCTGGCAGCGCCCGCAGTCGTACTACGACCAGGCGCCGTGGCGCGGGACCTGGGAGTTCGATGGGGGGGCGTTTATGAACCAGGCCTCGCACTATGTGGACCTGATGCAGTGGCTCGTGGGGCCGGTGGAGAGCGTGATCGCCAAGACCGCGACGCTGGGCCGGAAGATCGAGGCCGAGGACACCGGGGCCGCGGTGCTCAAGTTCCGGAACGGCGCCCTCGGCGTGATCGAGGTGACGATGCTGACCTTCCCCAAGAACCTCGAGGGGTCGTTCACCCTGATCGGGGAGCACGGGACGGCGAAGATCGGCGGGACGGCCGTGAACCGGATCGAGCACTGGGAGTTTGCCGACCAGGACCCGGACGACGCCCTGGTGGAGCAGGTGAACACCGAGCCGGCCTCGGTCTATGGGTTCGGGCACGTCCCGTACTACCGGAACGTCCTCCGGGTCATCCGGGGAGAGGCCGTGGCGGACACGGACGGCCGGAGCGGCCGGAAGTCGCTGGAGCTGATCCTGGGGATCTACGAGTCGGCCAAGACGGGGCGCGAGGTGCCGCTGCCGCTCCGGTCGGCCCGCTAGTTCGTTGACTCTGTCAGGGCCCCCGGCGAACTTACTAGGCTCGCCCAGAGCGACAATTCGGCACTTTCCGCCTACCACCGTTTCGCCCCGACTCCGATGGCAGTCCCGCTGCTCGATCTGAAGGCCCAACACGCGACGATCCGTGCCGAGGTCGTCCGCGCGATGACGCAGGTGGTGGATGACCAGGCCTTCATTCTCGGCGCGCCGGTGGCCCAGCTCGAGGCCGAGGTCGCCAAGCTCTCCCAGGCCAAGTACGCGGTAGGCTGCGCCAACGGCACCGATGCCATCCTGATTGCGCTGCGCGCGCTCGACATCGGCCGCGGCGACGAGGTGGTGACGACCCCGTTCACCTTCTTCGCGACCGGCGGCACGATCCACAACGTCGGCGCGACGCCGGTGTTCGTCGACATCGACCCCAAGACGTACAACATCCGTCCCGACCTCGCGGCCGCGGCGGTGACCGGGAAGACCAAGGCCATCATCCCGGTGGACCTCTTTGGCCAGATTGCGCCGCTCGAGGAGATCCGTCGCCTCCTGCCGACGATGCCGATCATCGAGGACGCCGCGCAGAGCATCGGCGCGCGCCGGAAGGTCGATGGCCGGTGGACGATGGCCGGCGAGGCCGCCACCATCGGCACCTTCTCGTTCTTCCCCTCCAAGAACCTCGGCGGCTACGGCGACGGCGGGATGATCGTCACGCAGGACGAGGCGCTCTTCCACCGCCTGATGCGTCTCCGGACGCACGGCTCGGTGCAGACCTACCTGCACGAGGAGGTCGGGTACAACTCGCGCCTCGACGCGCTCCAGGCGGTGGTGCTCTCGGCCAAGCTGCCGCACCTCGCCGGGTGGAGCGCCAGGCGCCGCGAGAACGCGGCCTACTACACGGCCGCGTTCGCGGACGTCCCGGAGGTCACGCCGCCGTACATCGAGCCGGTGAGCGAGTCGATCTTCAACCAGTACACGATCCGCACCGAGCGGCGCGACGCGCTGAAGGATCACCTGAAGGCGAAGGGGATCGGGCACGCGGTGTACTATCCGCTCCCGCTGCACCTGCAGCCCTGCTTCGCCTACCTCGGCTACCGGGCGGGGAGCTGCCCCGAGGCGGAGCGCGCGTCGCACGAGGTGGTGTCGCTCCCGGTGTACCCGGAGCTCACGCGCGCCCAGCTCGACGAAGTCATCTCCGCGGTCCGTTCGTTCTTCGGCAAGTGATCCCCGTTCCGGCATCGACCGCCAGATGAGCCACCATCAGACTCTGCTCCGCCGCATCGAGGACCGCTCCGCGGTCAGCGCGGTCATCGGTCTCGGGTACGTCGGACTTCCGCTGGCGATGGAGCTCTGCGAGGCGGGCTTCAAGGTCGTCGGCTACGACGTGAGCGAGCGTGTGGTCGCGCTCCTGATGCGCGGCGATTCGCACATCCAGGACGTGCCGGCCGCCCAGGTGAAGCGGTTCGTCACCAGCGGGGCGTTCCTCGCGACCACGGACGAGACGAAGCTCGCGGGGGTCGACACCGTCTCGATCGCCGTCCCGACGCCGCTCGCGAAGACGCGCGATCCCGATATGTCGTACGTGCTCTCGGCGTCGGCGGCCGTGGCGCGCCAGGCGCATCCCGGGATGCTGATCGTGCTCGAGAGCACGACGTATCCGGGGACGACCCGCGAGCTGCTGCAGCCGCGGCTCGAGGAGCGCGGACTGACCGTCGGCGAGGACGTGTTCCTCGCCTTCAGTCCCGAGCGCGTGGACCCGGGGAACCCGGTCTACCACACGAAGAACACCCCGAAGGTGGTCGGGGGCATCACGCCGAACTGCAACGCCGTCGCGATTGCGTTCTACCAGTCGACGATCGACACGATCGTCCCGGTGTCCTCGCCGGAAGCGGCCGAGCTCGTGAAGCTGCTCGAGAACACCTTCCGCTCGGTCAACATCGCCCTCGTCAACGAGATGGCGATCGTCTGC
>CAYXQS010000196.1:0-3431 GCA_964466515.1 uncultured Gemmatimonas sp.
GGCCGGCTGGATGTTCTTCACCTCCTACAACTCGGAGCAGGCGAACACGTTGCTCGAGGTCAACGCCTCGCAGAACGACAAGGACTACATCGCCGCGGTGAACTACCGCGCGGTCGAGGCCTGCGTGCGCGCGGGGAAGGGCCGCCGGACCGCGGCGGACTATCGCCACAACTTCATCGATGAGTTCAGCCGCATCGCGCGCTCGGAGCGGAAGACGAGCGTCCTGCAGGTGCCGGTGGCCGACTGCCCGGGGGCGATGTTCTTCCTCCCGACGCCCAAGTCGCCGCACGGCGTGGACGTCGATCCGACGGGCGAGTTCGTCGTCGCGGGCGGGAAGCTCGCCTCGATCATCCCGGTCCACTCGACGGTGAAGATGCTGCAGGCCATCCAGGACCGCGCCTTCGAGGGGGAACTCGAAGGCATCCCGGTGCTGCGCTACGAGTCCACGCTCGCGGGCGAGGTGAAGGAGCCGGGCCTTGGCCCCCTCCACACCGAGTTCGACGGCAAGGGCTACGCCTACACCTCGATGTTCATCTCGTCCGAGATCGTGAAGTGGAAGGTCGGGACCTGGGAGGTCGTGGACCGCGCGCCGACGTTCTATGCGGTGGGCCACCTGATGATCCCCGGCGGCGGCACGGCCAAGCCCTATGGCCGGTACGCGGTGGCGATGAACAAGATCACCAAGGACCGCTACCTCCCGACCGGCCCCGAGCTCGCCCACTCGGCGCAGCTCTACGACATCACCGGCGAGAAGATGCAGCTCCTGCTCGACTTCCCGACGCAGGGGGAGCCGCACTATGCCAACGCCATCGAGGCGCGTCTGGTGCGCGACCGGCAGATCCAGTTCTACAAGCTGGCCGAGAACCGCCATCCGTTTGTCTCGCGCACCTCGCGGGAGACCGGGATCGAGCGTCGCGGCAAGGTGGTGCACGTCCGGATGACCTCGATCCGCTCGCACTTCACGCCCGACAACATCGAAGGCGTGATGGTGGGCGACACGGTGCTCTTCCACGTGACCAACCTCGAGCAGGACTGGGACGTGCCCCACGGCTTTGCGGTGCTCGGCGCCAACACGGCCGAGCTGCTCATTATGCCGGGGGAGACGCGGACGCTGCGCTGGGTGCCGTCACGCGTGGGCGTGTACCCCTTCTACTGCACGGACTTCTGCTCGGCGCTCCACCAGGAGATGTCCGGCTACGTGCGGGTGTCCGCTCCCGGCTCGTCGGTGGCGCTGAGCGCGTCGACGAACAAGGTGCCCTCCGCGGCGCCGGCGGGGAGGTAGGGCGATGACCTCCCGGGCCCGCTGGATCGTGCTGGCCGCCGCGCTGCTCCTCGGGACGGCGTACGTCCTTCCGCTGTGGCGCGTGAACCTCATCGCGCCGCAGTACCCGGAGGGCCTCGGGATGCTCATCCGCGTCAATGGCGTGGAAGGGATCAGGGAGAACGACCTCAACACCATCAACCACCTCAACCATTACATCGGAATGCAGGCGATCGAGCCCGACGCGATCCCGGAGCTGCAGTGGATGCCCTGGATCCTCGGCGGGCTCATCGCCGGCGGGTTGGCGGTGGCCGGCCTCGGCCGCCGCCTCCCGCTCCTTGCCTGGGGCGGCGCGCTGCTGCTCCTCCTTGGCGTCGGGCTCTGGGACTACTGGCGCTGGGGCTATCGGTACGGGCACGACATCGACCGCGAGCACGCGATCATCAAGATCCCCGAGATGACCTACTCGCCGCCGCTGATCGGGTCGAAGCAACTGCTCAACTTCCGCGCGACGTCGTGGCCGGCCAGCGGCGGGATCGCGCTGGGACTGGCGGCCGGGCTGGTGGCGTTCGCGGTGTTCGAGTCGCGGCGGAGGGTGTAGCGTGCGCACCGCATTGCCGGCCCTCGCCCTCGCGGCCCTTGTTTCCCTTGTCGCCTGCGGCGGCTCCGCCCCGCGCGCGATCGTCCTCCACGAGGAGCAGTGCAACTACTGCCGAATGGAGATTTCCGACGCGCGCTTTGGCACGGAAGTGATCACGAACACCGGCAAGGTACACGTCTTCGATTCGGTCGAGTGCCTGGCGGGTTTCGTACGTGCCGCGGCGCCCGCGACGCTGCGCGCCATCTGGGTGACCGACGCCGCCACGGCGGGACGCTGGGTGCGCGCGGACGAGGCCGGGTACCTGCTCGATAGTTCGCTACGTGGTCCGATGGGGCGCGTGGTCGCCTTTGCATCGAGCGTTGCGGCCACCGAGGCACAGGCGCGACTTGGCGGCACCACGCTGAGCTGGGCCGCGATTGTCGCGGACAGCGCGGGCGTGATGACCCCGGCGGAGGAGTAGCGTGTCCGCGCGCCGCGCTCTCGCCACACTGGTGTTCGTCCTCACGGCGGCCGCCCGCGTGCTTGCCGCGCAGGAGCTTGTCGTCGGCGCGGGCGAGCGGTACGCCACCGTGGCCGCGGCGGTGGCCGCGGCCACGCCGGGCGCGACCGTGCGCATCCGCGCGGGCCTGTACCGCGAGCCGACCATCGAGGTGCGCACGCCGCGCCTCGCCATCGTCGGCGAGGGCTGGCCCACGCTCGACGGCGAAGGCGCGCGCCAGGTGATGATCATCCGTGCCGACGACGTGACGGTGCGGGGGATCACCTTCACGAACACCGGCGTCAGCCATATGGAGGACCGCGCGGCGCTCCGTGTTGTCGAGTCCGCCGACTGCGTCGTGGCGGGCAACCGGTTCCGCGACGCGCTCTACGCCGTCTATCTCCAGCGTTCCTCCGGCTGCATCGTCCGCGACAACGACATCGTCTCGGGCGGGGCGGGGGAGTCGACCAACGGCAACGGCGTGCATCTCTGGCACTCGCCGGGCACGCAGGTGCTGCGCAACACCATTCGCGGCCAGCGCGACGGGATCTACTTCGAGTTCTCGCGCGGCGCGGTGGCGGCGGGGAACGTCAGCGAGGGGAACTCGCGGTACGGGCTGCACTTTATGTTCTCGGACTCGTGCCGCTACGAGGACAACACCTTCCGTGCCAACCGGGCCGGGGTGGCGGTGATGTACAGCCGCGCGGTCACGATGACGGGCAACGGCTTCCTCGACGCGCGCGGGAGTGGCGCCTATGCGCTCCTCCTCAAGGACATCACCGACGGCATCATTGCGCGGAACGACTTCGCGGGGAACTCCACGGGGCTCTACCTCGAAGGATCCTCGCGCCTGGAGATTCGCGACAACGACTTCCGCGGCAACGGCTGGGCGGTGCGCCTGATGGCCGACGCGCAGGACAACCACTTCTCCGGCAACCGCTTCAGCGGGAACGCGTTTGACGTGGCCACCAACAGCCGCACGCTCCGCAGCACCTTCGAGGGCAACTGGTGGGACGCCTACCGCGGCTACGACCTCGACCGCGACGGCACGGGCGACGTCCCGTTCCATCCGGTGCGCCTCTTCGCGCTCG
>CAYXQS010000197.1:0-3422 GCA_964466515.1 uncultured Gemmatimonas sp.
GCCTCGGCGAAGGTGGTGCTCTTCACCTCGCTGGTGGTGGGGTGCGCGTACATCGTCGAGTTCTTCATCGCCTGGTACGGCGGCGTGGCGTACGAGCAGTCGTACTTCTGGAATCGCGTCTTCGGGCAGTGGTGGTGGGCCGCGTGGATTATGCTCACCTGCAATATGATCCTGCCGCTCTCGCTGCTCTCGCAGAAGCTGCGCCGCAACCCGGTCTGGCTCTTCATCCTCTCCATCTTCATCAACATCGGGATGTGGTTCGAGCGCTTCGTGATCGTGGTGCCGTCGCTCTCGCACGACGTGAATCCGTTCCAGTGGACCACCTACATCCCGACGTGGGTGGACTATAGCATCCTGCTCGGATCGTTCGGCTGGTTCTTTATGTGGTTCCTGCTCTTTGTGAAGCAACTGCCGATTATGGCGCTGGCGGAGATCAAGGAGATCGTGCCGGCCAGGATGAAGCACGCCCACCACGGGGGGCACTGAGATGATGCGCGGGATGCTGGGCGTCTTCGCGGAGCTCGACAGCACCGTGGAAGCGATCGGGGAACTCAAGCAGCGGAAGCTCGGCGACCTGACGGTCTACTCGCCGACGCCGCAGCACGTGCTCGAGGAGGCGGTCGAGCCGCCCAAGAGCAAGGTGCGGTACTTTATGGGCATCGGCGCCATCTGCGGCGTGTGCTTCGGCTACTGGATCGCGATCTGGGGGTCGGAGTACTGGCCGCTCGTGGTGGGAGGGAAGGCAATCTCCACCTGGCTGCCGTACACGGTCTTCGGCTTTGAGGTGATGGTGATGGTGGGCGCGCTCTCGACGGTGTTCGGGATGTTCTACCTGCAGGGCATCCCGCGGTTGACGATGACCGTCGGCCACGACCCGCGGTTCAGCGGTTCGCACTTCGGCGTCTGGTGCGAGTGCGCGCCGGAGAGGCTGGCCGAGGCCGAGGCGATCCTCAGGAAGCACGGGGCGGTGGAGGTGCGCGGTGACCGCTAAGGCGATCCGGACCGGCCTCGTGGCCCTCGCGCTGCCGCTCGCGCTGGGTGCCTGCGACGACATCATCACGGACTTCCGCCAGCAGCCGTCGGTGGGCACCTGGCAGAAGTTCAGCAGCGACTCCCTCCTCGGCGAGACGACGCCGTTCCGCGGGATGCCGCAGGGCTCCGTGCCCGTGACGGGCATGACCGTGGCGGAGTGGGAGGTCTCGTACTCGCAGTCGCCGCTGACGGTGGACTCGCTCTCCCGCGTGCCGAACCCGGTGCCGGTGGACGCGCGCTCGCTCGCCAACGGGCGCCGCCTCTATGCGGTGAATTGCGCGGTCTGCCACGGCGACCGCGGCGACGCGGACGGCGCGCTCCGCCAGCTCAATCCGGCGTACGGCTTCGCGCCGCCAATCAACGGCGCGGCGACCGCCGCGCGCAGCGACGGCTACCTCTGGGGAATGATGCGCAACGGCCGCGGCCTGATGGCCAACTACAACCGCATCCCCGAGCAGGAGCGCTGGGACGTGGTGAACTACATCCGCGGGCTCCAGGGACGGTACCCGGTCGCGGTCGGACCGACCGCGTTCCCGGGCCAGTCCACCGCGTATCGTCCGGTGGGCCTGCCGGGAGGGGCGCCGCGATGAGCCACGCCAAGTACTACGCGCCGCCGCGCGACGAGCTCGTCTCGGTCCTCCAGACGAAGTCGATCCCCGCCCGCTTCAAGCAGGTGACCCTCGCCCTCGCCGTGCTGGGCCTTGGCCTCTTCGTGGTTGGCGCCGCCACCGGCGTCGACCGCGCGTGGCAGGCGTTCCTCGTCAACTGGCTCTTCTTCACCACGGTCGCGAGCGGCGGCGTGATGTTCGTCGCGGTGTCGCGCCTGGGGAAGGCGCGCTGGTCGCGCGGCATCCTCCGGTTCCTCGAGGGGCTGGTGGCCTTCCTGCCCTTCGCGGCGGTGGCGTTCCTCGTCCTCCTCTTCGGCGGCCGCGACCACATCTATCCGTGGTGGCACCTCGTCGGCACCGGCGAGTTGATCCCCGAGAAGGACCTCTGGTTCGGGCGCACCTTCTTCTACGCGCGCTCGCTCATCACCTTCGGCGCGCTCGTCGCGCTGCAGGTCTGGTACATCTGGACCACCGTGCGGCTGGACGTGGGCGTGACGCCCGAGTTCGGCGCGCCGTGGGCCGCCGGGATCCGCGCGCGGATGCGCGCCGGCTTTGGCGACGAGCGGCGCGAGCTCCACACCACCGACTTCCTGCAGGGCAGGCTCGCGGTGGTGATGGGGCTCGTCTTCGGGTTCGGCTGGTGCATCCTCGCGTGGGACCACTCGATGTCGCTGGACGTCCACTTCTTCAGCACGATGTACGGGTGGCAGGTCTTTATGGGCGGCTGGCTCGTCGCACTGATGTGCTGGGCCATCGTCCTGCGCTGGTGGAAGTCGCAGTTCCCGGAACTCCCGGAATTGATCACCAAGGACCACTACCACGACGTCGGCAAGCTCGGCTTCGCGTTCACTGCGTTCTGGGGCTACCTGACCTTCTCGCAGTTCCTGATCATCTGGTATGGCAACCTCGCGGAAGAGACGCACTTCTTCACGCTCCGCCTGACGGGCGCGTGGTCGAACTGGACGATGGCGGCGGCGGTCCTGACGTTCGTCATCCCGTTCTTCGGCCTCCTCCCGGTCCGGTCGAAGCTCTCGAACCTGATGCTCGCCTTCGCGGGCTCGTCGGCCGTGGGGCTCTGGCTGACGCGCTACATCGAGGTCTATCCGTCGATCTACGGCACCCGTGTCGAGACGGCGCCGTTTGGCCTCTGGGAGATCGGGATCACGCTCGGCTTTCTCGGGCTCTTTGCCTGGAGCTATGCGCAGTTTATGGACGCCTTCCCCAAGGCGCGCGTGCTCCTGCTCACCTCCAAGTATCGTGACGAGGTGCAGGTGCCCGTGGATCCCAGGACGATGGAAGCGCTGCCCGCGCACGAGTGACCACAGGGAGAAGGCTGCAGGTGCAGGGCGTTCACCTTCAGCCTCCCCCCTGGTACCTTTCTCCTGCAGTCCTGGGGCGTTAGCTCAGCTGGGAGAGCACCTGCTTTGCAAGCAGGGGGTCACCGGTTCGATCCCGGTACGCTCCACCAACCGATTTGATCGCCGAGCGCGTCCGCGCGCTTCGCCGTCCAATCGGACGAGGGTCCGCAAGGACCGCAGTTTTGACATCGTTCAGAGATACACATCAGTTTCGTGCTGATCGCGCCGAGTGGGGTGCGGTCTGCCGGTTCGACCGGCAAGGCACGTAACTATCCAAGTCAAGTACACTAACCAAATGCCGGCGACGAACCAGCGCCGGCGGGAATGTACTGCTTTTGATCGGAGAGAGCCCTGCTTTCTCTGGATCAAATCAAGCGCGAGAAGGGCGTTTGGTGGATGCCTTGGCAGCAAGAGGCGATGAAGG
>CAYXQS010000198.1:0-1774 GCA_964466515.1 uncultured Gemmatimonas sp.
CATCACGTCGCGGCCCGGGATCGGGATGAGCGACCCGTTGTGCGCCACGCAGTTCTCCTGCGCCGTCTGGTAGGCCGGGAGCTTGTAGTAGCTCTGGAAGACGAGCTTCCTGTTCTCGATCGTGAAGATTGCGTCCGCGCCCCACTCGGGCTTGTCGCCCGGGCGGCACTTCGGCGCGCCGCCGCCGCCCCACTCGTCGGAGAAGAGGATCTTCGTGCCGTCGTTGTTGAATGTCGCGGAGTGCCAGTAGGCGAAATTCGAGTCCGCCACGGCGTCGAGGCGCACCGGGTTCACCGGGTCGCTGATGTCGAGGAGGAGCCCGTGGCCCTCACACGCGCCGCCGGCCAGGCCGAGCGCCGGATAGACCGTGATGTCGTGGCACTGCTGGCCGGCCGAGATCGGCGAGCCCGGGGCCGGCGCCTCGCCAAAGAGGCTGTTGATGATGTTCTGGAGGTTGGCGCGGAGCGCCGTGCTGTCGGCCCCCGTCGGCGCGCCTTCGCCGCCACGCAACTTCACGATGCTGTCGAGCTGCATCCGGACGAACCCGCTGCCGAGCACCAGTTCCTGGCCCGAGCTCGGGTTCCTGGCCGTGAAGCCGCCCGCGGCCCGCGCGCGCGCGGCCGCCGCGGCCGCCGCGTCGAGGTCCTCCTGCGCCGGCGCGTGGCTCGGCGTCCGGGTGAGTCCGGAGAAGATGTTCGCGCGGTTCACCACCGCCGCGGCCGCCGGGTTGGCGAGCGGCACCTTGATGATCTCGATGCGGAGCAGCGACGAGTTCGGATTCTCGTCCGGTGCCTCGCGCACGCAGTCCGCCATCTCGTTGGGCGAGCGCACCGGCGCCGAGCCCGACACGTAGATGTAGATGTTGTCGCGGTCGTTCGGGTCCTCGAGGACCGTGTGCGTGTGCGAGCCGCGGCAGGTCTGGACGTTCGTGATGATCTTCGGGTTCTTGATGTCCGTGATGTCGAAGATGCGGACACCGCGCATCCGGATGTTGCTCACCGAGTCCGGCACGCCGCCCGGCAGGCAGTCCACGCGGCCGTTGAACGCCTCGGCCGACATAAAGAGCAGGTTGCGGTACACCGAGACGTCGTTCTGCGACGCCGGGCAGGTGTACGCGGTGACGAGCTTCGGGTCCGCCGGGTTCGACACGTCCCAGACCACGGGGCCGTTGTAGTTGCCCTGGATCGCGTAGTTGCCGATGAAGGCGAGGTCGGAGTTCGTGATCCCGAGGAAGCCTTCGGGCGAGACCGCCTTGGCGACGACCTTCATATTGGACGTGGCTTCGCCCGCGTCCATCAGGCCGGCGCGCAGTCCCACGCGCGGATCCGTGGCCGGGGTGACGGCCGGGCTTGGCGCCGGGGCCGGAGTGGCCGGCGTCGTCGGACCGGCGCAGCCGCCGATGACGACCAGCGCGGCCGCAAGGCCGATCCGGCGGGTGAACGGTGTAGCGCGTACCGATGACATCGCGTGTCCTCTCAGGGGTCCAGGGTGATCAACATCTGCAACATCCTGCGGATCTCGGTGGACTGATCCACCTCGACGTCCGCGGCGAACTTGAAAATCAGCTCATCCTGCCCACCGCCGTGCGCGGCCAGCAGGGTCCGCACCATCTGCACCGCGCCCCGATGGTGCTGGATCATATACGTCAGGAAGAGGCGGTCGAACTCCGGCCCGCGCGCCCCGTCGAGCTCCGCCATCTGCACGTCGGTCAGCATCCCGGGCATCGCCATCGCCGACCCGGGCTGCGTGGCCAAGACCTTCCCCGACTACTTCG
>CAYXQS010000198.1:1784-3408 GCA_964466515.1 uncultured Gemmatimonas sp.
ACATATCGTGCCCGGCGTGCTCCCCGTGATCCATCACCACCGCCCCCGTGGAGTCCACCGTCGGCGGGCGTTGGTTCCGGTCGCGCAGCCAGGTCTGCATCAGGACGATGTCGTCCGTCTGGGCATTGATGATCCGGCCCGTCAGGCGCAGGAGCTCGTCGCTTGCGCCGTGCGACGGGGCCCACCGCGACATCACGAGCGCCTGCGCGTGATGGTGGATCATCCCCGTCATAAAGTCGATGTCGGCCTGGGTGTACGGGTACCGGAGGCTGTCGGCCCGCGCGCGCGCGCGATCCGCCGCAGGGCCCGTCTCGTAGTGGGGCACGGGCGTTTGGTGGGCGGCCCGGGTGGTCGGGGCGCAGGCCGTTGCGGCCGCGAGGCCGACGGCGAGGAGCAGGGCACGGGAGCACGGGGCCATAGGGGAGGAAAACTACCACGGAGATGGCTCCTGCGGGGAGGGTCGGGGTTCTAAATTGACGTTCCGCCGGAAACGCCCCCGGGCTATCTTGTTCCACGTCCCCCCTACAGCGAGTGACACGATGAGAAATCCGCTCTCCGCGGCCGCCCTCGGTGCGGCTGTCCTTCTCCTTGCCGCACCCGCCGCGTCGGCCCAGCAGGGCGGGCAAGGCGCCCCCAACCCCCGCGCCGACAGCCTGCGCCAAGCGCAGCGGCTGGACGCCGAGGGGAACCACGCCGCCGCACGCGCGCTCTTCGAGACGCTCATCGCCAACGCGCCGAGCCCCGCGGCCAAGGCGGCCGCCCAGCGCCGGCTCGCAATGTCCTACGGCTACGACGGCAACTGCGCCAAGGTGATCGAGCTCGAGGAGCAGGTGATTGCGTACTGGGTCACCCGGCGCGAGGCGGAGCCCCAGAACGCGCACTACCAGGAAGGCGAGATGGCCAACGAGGCCGCGCGCGTCTGCATCGACAACGGCTTCCTCGACGAGGCCGAGCGGATGTACCGTCGCGGCAGCGACCTGGGCAACGCCGAGCCCGCCCCGCGCACGCATCCGCGCAGTCTCTGGGATTTCCGCCTGGCGCACGGCCTCGCGCGCATCAACGCCCGGCGCGGCAACGCGGCCGAGGCGCAGCGCTGGCTCGCCGCGGCGCGGCAGGCGCTCGACAGCGACTCCGCGATGGCCAGCGGGCAGGAGCAGTACTTCCCGTACCTCATCGGCTATGTCGCGCTCTACACCGGCGACCTCGCCACGGCGGAGCGGGAGTTCCTCAAGACCACCGAGACGATGCGCAACGATCCGTTCCAGGTGGTCCTGCTGGCGATGACCTACGAGAAGAAGGGCGACGCCGCCAAGGCGACGGAGCTCTACGAAAAGGCCTTCACGATGAGCACGGGGAGCAACCCGCCCAACGTGCACTCGCGCAAGGTCACTCGGGAGAAGCTGGGACGGCGCTGAGTTCCTGTTCTTCCATCTGCCGACGCACCATATCGGCGTAGCCCCCCGCGGCACGCATCAGGGACTCGTGCGTGCCGCGCTCCACGATCCGCCCCTCCTCCAGCACGAGGATGAGGCCCGCGCGGCGGATCGTGGAGAGGCGGTGCGCAATCACGAAGGTCGTGCGATCCTTGAGTAGCGCCGCCATCGAGGCCTGGATCAGCTGATCG
>CAYXQS010000199.1:0-3400 GCA_964466515.1 uncultured Gemmatimonas sp.
TCCAGTGTTCGTCGCCGCGCGCGGATTCGATGAGCACGCGCGGTTTGGCCGCCGACCCCATGTGCGTGTCGATGATCCGCACCTTGAAGTCGACGAGGTGGACGTCGGCGAGCCGCGGGTAGTAGGGGACCAGCGCCTTCCGGATCGCCGTGTCGAGCGCGTGGACGGGCCCTTCGGCGTCGGCGGCCGTGTGCATCACCTCGTCGCCGACGCGCAGCCGGACCATCGCCTGGACCCGGGGATCACCGCCACCCTGCCGGCTGACGATGGTCGTGTAGTCGAGCAGCTCAAAGGGCGGACGGTAGTCTGGAGACGATCGGCGGACGAGCAGCTCGAACGAGCCGTCGGCCGCCTCGAACTGGAACCCGTTGCTCTCCAGCTCCTTGATCTGCTGGAGCACGGCGCGCTCGCGGCCGCCCATGTCGAGCCCGAGCGCCTCGGCGCGCATGTGGACGTTCTTGCGCCCGGCGAGTTCGCTGACCACCACCCGGGTCTCGTTGCCGACGAGCGCGGGGTCCACATGCTCGTAGCTGGAGCCGACCTTGTGGATCGCGGCGACGTGGATGCCGCCCTTGTGGGCGAACGCGCTCCGGCCGACATAGGGCGCGTGGGCGTCGGGGTTGAGGTTGGCCACGTCGGCGACGAGGTGCGAGACCTCGGTGAGCCGGCGGAGCTGCTCGTCGGAGACGCAGTCGAAGCCGAGCTTGAGCTGCAGGTTGGCGATGAGCGGGACGAGGTCCATGTTGCCGCAGCGTTCGCCGTATCCGTTGATCGTGCCCTGGACATGGGTCGCGCCGGCGCCAACCGCCGCCATCGCGTTGGCGACAGCGAGCCCCGCGTCGTTGTGCGTATGGACGCCGATGGGGACCTCGCCAAGGCCGCGCGCGGCCAGGAATTCGCCGACCACGCGCACCGTGCCGGCGACGTACTCGGGGAGCGAGCCGCCGTTCGTGTCGCAGACCACCACGCACGCGGCCCCGGCCGCCGCCGCCGCGCCGAGCGTCGCGAGCGCGTACTCCGGACTTTCGCGGAAGCCGTCGAAGAAGTGTTCGGCGTCGTAGATCACTTCCTTGTCGAGCGCGGCGAGGTAGCCGACGCTGTCGGCGATCATCCGCAGGTTCTCTTCGCGGGTGGTCTCGAGGACGCGTTCGACATGCAGGACCGAGCTCTTGCCGACCAGCGTGACCACCGGCGTGTCGGCCTCAACGAGCGCCTGGATGTTGGCGTCGGTCTCGCAGCGCGACGTCGCGTGCCGGGTGCTGCCGAACGCGGCGATGCGCGAGTGGTGCAGATCGAGCGACCGCGCCCGCTGGAAGAACTCCGCGTCCTTCGGGTTCGAGCCGGGCCAGCCACCCTCGATGTAGTCGATGCCGAGCACGTCCAGCTCGCGGGCGATGCGCAGCTTGTCATCGACCGAGAGGGAGAGTCCCTCGCGCTGGGTACCGTCGCGCAGCGTCGTATCGTAGAGACGCACACGCGCCCGTTGGGAGCTGGGGCTCATGCCGACATCCCCGATCGACCGGTTGTCGCGTTGAACGTCATCAGAATCCGTGGACCTGGCCGGGTGTCTCCAGCGCCCTGGCCTCGAGGGTCAGCGCGTGGGCGGCCTTGTTGAGCGCGTGGAGGTAGGCGCGAACAGCGCCGTCGACCACATCTGGCGAAGCGCCCCGGCCGGTGAAGGTCTTGCCCTCCACGTTCAGCCGCAGCTTGACCTCGCCAACCGCGTCTTCGCCGCGGGTGTTCGCCTGGATGTTCAGGTCGTCCAACTCCGGCCTGAACGGCAGGAGAGCGTCGACCGCCTGGAACGCGGCGGCAAGGGGTCCGTCGCCGATGCTCACCGAAAGCTCTGTTTCCACCCCATTGTCGAGAAGTCTCACCGCGGCTTCCGCCTGGCGCTTGCCGCACGCGACATCGAGCGTGTGCAGCTTGAAGCGCTGCGGCACGTCTTCCATGGTCCCGTGGTGGAGGATGGAGATGAGGTCTTCATCGAGTATGGACTTCTTCTGATCGGCGAGAAGCTTGAAGAGCTTGTACGCCTGGTTCAGGTTCTCGCTGGTCAGCTCGTAGCCCAGCTCGCGGTAGCGACGATCGAGCGCGTTCCGGCCCGAGTGCTTGCCGAGGACCAACTGCGACTCCGGAACGCCGACCATCTCCGGGGTCATGATCTCGTAGGTCGACGGCTCCTTGATCATGCCGTCCTGGTGGATCCCCGACTCGTGGGCGAAGGCGTTCTTACCCACGATCGCCTTGTTGGGTTGCGGATGAATGCCGGTGAGGTACGTGAGCAGTTGGCTCGACCGGTGGAGTTCACGCGTGTTGATGCCCGTCGTGTAAGGGTAGGCGTCGTTGCGAACGACGAGCGCCATGACGATCTCCTCAAGCGCCGTATTCCCCGCGCGCTCGCCGATCCCGTTGATCGTACACTCCACCTGGCGGACGCCCGCCTCGATCGCCGCCAGCGAGTTGGCGACCGCGAGGCCGAGGTCATTGTGGCAGTGTACGCTGACGGTGATGTCCTCGATCCCCGGTACGTTCTCGAAGAGCGTGCGCATCGTGTGGCGGATCTGCGCCGGGTGGGCGTAGCCGACCGTGTCGGGGATGTTGACGATTTTCGCGCCTGCCTGGATCACCGCCTCGACCACCTTGCAGAGGAAGGGCAGGTCGCTGCGAGTTGCGTCCTCGGGGCTGAACTCGACCTCGTCGACGAGGGAGCGCGCGAGTCTTACCGCCTCCACCGCGCGATCGAGACACTCCTCCTCCGAGATCCGCAGCTTGTGCTTCAGATGGATCGGCGAGGTGGCGAGGAACGTATGGAGCCGGGCGCGCTGGGCGCCCTCGACCGCGGCGGCGGCACGCTCGATGTCGAGACGGGTCGCGCGGGCGAGGCCAGTGATGACCGGGCCACGGATCTCGCGGGCGATCGTCTGCACCGACTTGAAGTCGTCGTCCGAGCTGACCGGGAAGCCGGCTTCGATGACATCGACGCCGAGCGCCTCGAGCTGGTGGGCAAGGCGGAGCTTCTCCGACGGCGTCATGGTCGCGCCCGGCGATTGTTCGCCGTCGCGGAGAGTCGTGTCGAATATCGCGATCCTCGCCATACCGAGCTCCTTGCGGGCAGGGAAAAGAAAAAACCGGGCCTTCTCTCGTTTGAGAAGGCCCGGGCCAGTCTGCTTTATTGTGCTCTAGTTACTCCGCACTCGCAGCGCACGCGCCTTCTCTCGTGAGGCTAATAATAAGCCCTACGAGGAGGAGGCCGAGTACGAGAATGAAGTGCGAAGTGCTCATCGTACCTGTTCGAGGACCGGGGCAAGCCCGTTCCGCTTCGATCCTGAGTGTGTCAGTAGAGCTTGAACAACGATGCTAACGGGGGTTGAGGACGTTGTCAAGTAGGGGTATCGGC
>CAYXQS010000200.1:0-3390 GCA_964466515.1 uncultured Gemmatimonas sp.
GGCGTGGGCCTCGCCGCGCCGCAGGTGGGGCGGGAGGAGCGCCTCTGCGTCGTCGAGGTCGGGGAGACCGCGCTGGCGCTCTTCAATCCCGAGATCATCGCGCGCGAAGGCAGGCTCCGCTGGGAGGAGGGCTGCCTCTCGATCCCGGAGGTCTTCGGCTGGGTGGAGCGCTCGGCGTGGGTGAGGGTCCGCGCCCTCGACCGCGACGGTGCGCCCTTCGAGGTCGAGGGCTCCGATCTCCTCGGCGTCTGCCTGCAGCACGAGATCGACCACCTCGACGGCAAGCTCTTCATCGACCACCTCAGCTTCCTCAAGCGCCGCCAGGCGATGTCGATCTGGGAGGACGAGAAGGCGAAGTATCCGGGGCTGCTCCGGATCCTCAGGGCCGGCGAGAAGCCGCGCGAACGGCAGATGTGAGGCGGAGCCGATGAGGGTCCTGTTCTGGGGCACACCGGAGTTCGCCACCCCCGCCCTCCTCGCGCTCATCGGTGAAGGGCACGACGTCGTGGGAGTCGTCACGCAACCGGACCGTCCGCAGGGACGCTCGCGCTCCACGCTCGTGCCGCCGCCGGTCAAGGCGATTGCGCTCGACGAAGGGATCCCCGTGCTCCAGCCGGAGCGGCCGCGCGGCCAGGAGTTTCTCGCGGAGCTCCGCGCGCTGGAGCCGGACATCAGCGTGGTGGTGGCGTACGGCCACATCCTCTCGCAGGAGGTCATCGACCTCCCAGCGCGCGGCACGCTCAACATCCACGCCTCGCTCCTCCCGCGGTGGCGCGGCGCGGCGCCCATCCAGGCCGCGCTCCTCGCCGGCGATGCGGAGACCGGCGTCAGCATCCAGCGGATGGTCCTCGCGCTCGACGCCGGCCCCATCGTCCACGAGCTCCGGCTCGGGATCGACCCCGACGAGACCACCGGCGAGCTGACCGAACAGCTCTCGGAGATGGGGGCCGCGGCCATCATCGAAGCGCTCGCGCTGATTGACCTCGGCGTCGCCAAGGAGCGGCCGCAGGACGAGGCGCTCGCCACGTACGCGCCCAAGGTGGACCGCGCGCGCGCGCGGCTCGACTTCACGCGGTCCGCCACCGAGGTGGATCGCGCCATCCGCGCCTTTGACCCCAAGCCGGGCGCCTGGGGCGTGCTCCGCGACGGCGAAGTGCGGCTCTTTGGGGTGCGCCCACTGCCCGACCGGCACGGCGATCCCGGCGAGGTGCTGGAGATTGGCGAGATGGGGATGGTCATCGCCTGCGGGGGCGGCGCGGTGACCGTGGAGACGGTGCATCCCGCGGGGAAGCGCCGGCTGGCCGCGCTCGACTGGGCGCAGGGGCGCGGCGTCGCCCAAGGGGACCGCTGGGCCATCGCGCCCTGAGGGGCGTCGGGGCGCCGTGTGACTATCTTTGGAGGGTATGCCGACCTCCCTTGCCCTCGTGACCGACGCCCGGATCGCGGCCGCTGATACGCTGGCGGACCTCAGGTCCGGAATGCTGCTCGACGCCGCATTCGACCGCCGCACCGCGGGGCTCGACGCGCGTGATCGCCGGTGGACGCAGGAGCTGGTCTGGGGGATGCTGCGCAAGCGCGGCTACATCGACCATCTCCTCGCCCCGCGTGTACGCGGCGGGATCGCGCGGCTCGACGCCGACCTCTCGGACCTTCTCCGGCTCGGGGTACACCAGCTCTTCCATATGGGCAGCGTGCCGCCCTATGCCGCCATCGCCCAGACGGTGGAGCTGGCCAAGCAGCGCCACGGACTTGGCGCGAGCAAGCTGGCCAACGCCGTGCTGCGCCGCCTCGACCGCGAGCGCGGGGAAGCGCTCGCCCCGGCACTCCCCGCCGACCCCGTCGAGGCGCTCGCCGTCGAGCACTCGCATCCGCGGTGGCTCGTGGCGCGCTGGGTCGCCCGCTGGGGCGCCGACGAGACGCGCGCGCTCCTCGAGGCCAACAATCGCGAGGCGCCGCTCATCGTGCGACCCTGGGGCATCGTGCGCGAGCAGCTCGAGGCCACGCTCGAAGCCGCCGGCGTGGGCGTGACCGAGGCGCCGCTCGTCGAGGATTCGCTCCAGCTCGCGCCCGGCACGATGATCACCGCGCTCGGCGCCTTCCAGCAGGGGCGGTTCTTTGTGCAGGACCCGGCGGCCACGCTGGTCACGCGCTACGCGGCGATCCCCGCCGGGGCGAGGGTCGCCGACCTCTGTGCCGCGCCCGGCGGGAAGACGGTCGAGCTCGCGCGCACGGCGTCGTACGTGACCGCCGCGGACTCCAGCGAGGCGCGCCTCGGCCGACTCCAGGAGACGATCGACCGGCTCGAGCTCGAGCACGTCACCGCCGTCGTGGCCGACGCCCGCGATGCGGCGACGCTCGGCACCTTCGACGCCGTGCTCGTGGACGCGCCGTGCACGGGCACCGGGACCTTCCGCCGGCATCCGGACGCGCGCTGGCGCCTGCGCACCAGCGACCTCGCGGTGATGGCGGCGGCGCAGCGCGCGGTCCTGCGCGGCGCGGCCGCGGCCGTGGCGCCGGGCGGGTTGCTCGTCTATTCCACCTGCTCGCTCGAGCCGGAGGAGAACGACGGGCAGATCGAGGCGTTCCTGCGCGACAATGCCGAGTGGACGCTGGAGCCGCCGCCGGCGGGGGCCGTGCCGGAGTCGGTGCTCGACGCCGGCCGGCTGCGCGTGCTCCCGCAGCGCCACGGCACGGACGGGTCGTTCGCGGCGCGGCTGCGCCGCCGGGGGACCGCGTGAGCGCGGCGAAGGTGCGGATCGCGCCGTCCCTCCTCTCGGCCGACTTCGGCAAGCTCGCCGACGACCTCGCGATGCTCGAGGCGGGCGGCGCCGACTGGCTGCACGTGGACGTGATGGACGGCGTCTTCGTCCCCAACCTGACGTTCGGCGCAAAGGTCATCGAGACCTGCCGCAAGCTGACCAAGCTCCCGCTCGACGTCCACCTGATGGTGGTGGAGCCGGAGAAGTACTTCGAGAGCTTCGTCAAGGCGGGCGCGGCGACGCTGACCATTCACGTCGAGGCGACGCCGCACCTGCATCGGCAGGTCGCGCGCATCAAGGAACTCGGCGCGATGGCCGGCGCGACGCTCAACCCCGCGACCTCGCTCGATGCCGTGCGCGAGGTGGCGGCGGACCTCGACCTCCTGCTCGTGATGAGCGTGAACCCCGGCTTTGGCGGGCAGCGGTTCATCAAGGGCTCCGTGGAGAAGATCGCGCGTGCCCGCGCGCTGCTCACCGAGACGCGCAGCCGCGCGATCCTCGAGGTCGACGGCGGGATCGCGCGCGAGACCATTGCCGCGTGCTGGCGCGCCGGCGCCGACACCTTCGTCGCGGGCCACGCGATCTTTTCGGCGAAGGACCCCAAGGCCGAGATCGGCGCGCTCCGCGCGCT
>CAYXQS010000201.1:0-3301 GCA_964466515.1 uncultured Gemmatimonas sp.
GGGCGAGGAGTGCGATGCGTTCGTTGATGGTCTCGTCGTCGAGCGGGCCGCGGAGTGTCAGGTACCACGCGCTGCATTCGCGGGCTGAGCCCAACGCATAGCCGAAGAAACGCAAGCGATCGGCGCGGCTGGATCGGCTGTAGCCCTCGGCCAGATTCGCGCCGACCGAGCCCGCTGCCTGGCGCAGTTGACTGCACGCGGCGCCCGCGCCGACAACGTTTGGCGTCGCGGCGTCGCCGGCCGCCAAGAACCCAAGAAACAGTGCCGCCCGGTACGTGTCGAGCTTCCACAGCACGTCCGACGTCAGTGCCGCCGGGCACTGCGCCTCCCACCGCACCTGCCGCTCCCGGAGCGAGTTCTCCGACATAGGCCAACATCGCGCGTGCCATCCCCAGGCACATCACCAAAACCCCGCAGCAAGCATCAGTTCCGCCTCCTGCCTCCCGCCGCACGGCCGCCTCCCGCCGCACGGCCGCCTCCCGCCGCACGGCCGCCTCTCGCCGCACGACCGCCTCTCTGCCCTCACGCCTCCCGATCGCCGTACGCCGCTCGCACCGCCTCCCCCCACACACCTCCCCCCGCACGAACAACCGCCGCACGCCGCTCGTACCGCCTCCCACCACACACCTCCCCTCGCACGAACAACCGCCGTACGCACCGCCTCCCGCCGTACGCCGTACCCCGTACGGCGAGCATTCCGATTATTCTTCCAGCATCATATGTCTGACTACTACCAAACCCTCGGCCTCCCCCGTTCCGCCTCCGACGACGAGATCAAGCTCGCTTATCGCAAGCTCGCGATGCAGTTCCATCCGGATCGCAACAGCGGGTCGAAGGACGCGGAAGAGAAGTTCAAGGCACTGACCGAGGCCTACGACGTGCTGCGCGACCCGCAGAAGCGCGCGGCGTATGACCGGTACGGCGAGGCGGGGCTACGCGGCGGCGGTGGCGGTGGCTTCCATCACGTCGATCTCTCCGAGGCGCTGAGCATCTTTATGCGCGACTTCGGCCTCGGCGATATGTTCGGCGGCGGTGGACGGCAGTCGAGCGGGCCGCGCTCGGGCGCGGACGTGAAGATCGATCTCTCGCTCACGATGCTCGAGGTCGCGACGGGCGTCACGAAGGTCGCGAAGCTCAAGCTCCTCGACCCCTGCGAGCGCTGCACGGGGACGGGCGCGGAACCGGGCACGGAGCCGCAGCGCTGCACGACCTGCAACGGCCAGGGCGAGGTGCGCCGCTCGCAACAGAGCTTCTTTGGGCAGTTCGTGAGCGTGGCGCCGTGTCCGACCTGCCGCGGCGAAGGGGTGATGATCCCGTCGCCGTGCAAGTCGTGCCGCGGCGAAGGGCGTCAGCGGGGCGAGCACTCGGTGGACCTCAAGGTCCCGGCGGGCGTGTCGACGGGCCAGTATATGCACCTGCGTGGGGTGGGGAACGCGGGCGTCCGCGGCGGGCCGCGCGGCGACGTCATCGTGGTCTTTGACGTGCAGGACGACGAGCGCTTCGAGCGCGACGGCGAGGACCTCTACTGCGAGGTGCTGGTCACCTACCCGCAGGCGGTGCTCGGCGCCGATGTGGACGTGCCGGGCGTGACGGGCGCGCTCTCGCTGCGCGTACCGCCGGGCACGCAGAGCGGTCAGGTCTTCATCCTCCGTCACCGCGGACTCCCGCGGGTGAACGCCAGCGGCACGGGCGATCTCCACGTGCGCGTCCAGGTCTGGACGCCGCAGAAGCTGGAAAAGGAAGAGGAGCGGTTGATCGAGCAGCTCAACGAGGTCCAGGTCAAGCCGCCGGAGAAGCGCGAGAAGGGATTCTGGGCCAAGATGAAGGAGGCGCTGGGTTGACCTGGACGCGCGTGGCCGTCACGCCGAGTTCCGACGTCGCGCGCGCCGCCGTTGCCAGCGCGATGTTCGCGGCCGGCGCCGAAGGCGTCCACGAGGACGGCCACACGCTGGTCACGCATCTCGCCGCGTCAATGGACATCGACGCGTTCGTGACGCAGGTGCGCGCGGCCGATCCCGCGCTGCTCGCCGCGGTGCGTGCGCTCGACGACGTGGATTGGTCGCTCAAGTGGCGCGAGCGGATCACCTCGCATCGGCTGGGCGCGCTCACGGTGACGCCGCCCTGGCTGGCGGCGGGGCACGATCCCGCCACCACCATTGTCATTGAGCCGGCGATGGCGTTTGGCACGGGCGAGCACCCGACGACGCGCGGCGTGGTGCGCCTGATGCAGGGCGTGATCCGCACGGGCGATACCGTCGCCGACCTGGGGTCGGGGAGCGCGGTGCTGTCGATCGCGGCGGCCAAGCTCGGCGCGGCGCGCTGCTTTGCCATCGAGAACGATCACGACGCCATCGGCAACGCGGAGGAGAATGTGGCGCGCAACGGCGTGGGCGACCGCGTCGCGGTGCTCGAGGGCGACGCCGAGCTCTTCCTGCCGATCGTCGGACCCGTGCGCGTGGTGCTCGCGAACATCATCTCGTCGGTGCTGATTGAGCTCCTGCCCGTGATCGCGAAGTCGCTCGACGACGACGGCATTGCGATCCTCAGCGGCATTCTCCTTGAGGAGCGCGCGCAGATGCTCGGTGCCTTCGCCGACGGCGATTGGGTGGTGGATGCGGAGGACGCGGAGGAGCAGTGGTGGAGCGTACGCGTGCGTCCCGCGGTGGACCGCGCGCAGGGGATGGCGGCGTGAGCCTCGCAACCTTCGTGACGGACGAGCCGTTTGGCGCGCCGTCCACCATCACGCTCGGCGAGGACGCCGCGCACCATATGCGGGTGCGTCGGCTCGAGACCGGCACGCGCGTGCGGCTCCTCGACGGCGCGGGGACCGTTGGCGAAGGGACCATCACGCAGCTCGCCAAGCGCCACGCCACCGTGGCGGTGGACCACGCGGAGCAGCGCGAGCCCGGCACGGCCATCCACCTGTTGCTCCCCGTGGCGGATCGCGACCGGATGCTGTGGCTCGCCGAGAAGGCGACGGAGCTGGGCGTGGCGAGCTGGCGGCCGGTGCTGTGGCGGCGCTCGCGGCACGTGACGCCGCGCGGCGAGGGGACGGTGTTCCAGCAAAAGGCGCGCGCGCGGATGGTGGGCGCGCTCGCGCAGTCCGGCGGCGCGTGGCTGCCGGCGATGTTTCCCGACGCCACGCTCGAGACGGCGATTGCCGCCGTGCCTGAGGGACGTGCGCTGGTGCTCGATGCGAGCGGCGCGCCGATCCTCGACGCGCTGGTGGCTGCCCGCGCGGGCGGCGCGACCAGCGGCGCGCGCGTGGTGACGCTCGCATCGAGCACCAGCGCACGTCCCT
>CAYXQS010000202.1:0-3272 GCA_964466515.1 uncultured Gemmatimonas sp.
GTGATCGTCTGCGTGCCGTCGGGGATCACCGAGGTGGAGCGCCGCGCGGTGCGCGACTCCGCGCTCGGCGCGGGCGCCAAGGAGGTCTTTATGGTCGCGGAGCCGATGGCGGCGGCGATCGGCGTCGGGCTCCCGGTCGAGACGCCCACCGGCAATATGGTGATCGACATCGGCGGCGGCACGACGGAGATCGCGGTCATCGCGCTCTCGGGCATCGTGTCCGATACGTCCATCCGCACCGGCGGCGACGAGCTCGATGCGAGCATCGTGCAGTTTATGCGCAAGAGCTACAACCTCCTCATCGGCGAGCCGACCGCGGAGCTGATCAAGATCCAGATCGGCTCGGCCGCGCCGCTCGGCGAGGAGCGCGAGATGGAAGTGAAGGGGCGTGATCTCGTCTCGGGAATCCCGAAGACGGTGCGCGTCCACTCCGCGGAGATCCGCGAGGCCATCCAGGAGCCGATCCAGCAGATCGTGAACGCGGTGCGCCGCGCGCTCGAGATCACGCCGCCCGAACTCGCGTCGGACATCGTGGACCGCGGGATCGTGATGACTGGCGGCGGCGCGCTGATCCGCGGGCTCGACGTGCTGTTGACGCAGGAAACGGGGCTGCCGATCCACGTGGACGAGGATCCGTTGACCTGCGTGGTACGTGGGACCGGCCGCATCCTCGATGACGAGGCGAAGTACTGGTCGGTCTTGAGCACCTGACGGACGGCGAGCCGTGCCGCGCGGGGTGCGTGCCGACAGCAGGGCCGACACGGCGGTGGCCGTGGCGTGCGTGCTCCTCGCCCTCGTCCTCCTGATCCTGCCGGAGGCCCCGCGCGACCGCGTGGCGGGCGCCATCCGCTCCAATCTCGTCGGACCCCTCGCGGCGCTGCAGGTGCGCGCCGCGCTCGCGCGCCGCGCGTTCGTGGTCAACGACAGCCTCCGGACCGTCGCGGACAGCGTGGTCCAGCGCTCGCAGCGCCTCGGGGCCGTCGTGGCCGAGAACGACCGTCTCCGCGAGTTGCTTGGCCTTGGCCGCGCGCTCCGCTGGGGCTACGTCCCCGCCGAAGCGCTCGTGGGGCGGGGCCTTGGCGAGGAACACACCCTCCTCCTGTCCGCGGGCGAGGCGCAGGGCGTGCAGCCGCTCAGCGCCGTCGTCACCGCGGACGGCCTCGTGGGGATGGTGCGACAGGTCGATCCCACCACGAGCATCGCCATTGTCTGGCCGCACGCGGACTTCCGCGTGAGCGCGGTGAGTCTCGACGGGAGCGCGTTCGGGATCGTCACGGCGCACCAGGGGAGCGGGGCGGACCGGTACCTCCTCGAGCTCCACGGGGTGCCGTATCGCGCGCAGTTGCGTGCCGGCGCGCCGATCGTGAGCTCGGGACTCGGCGGCGTCTTCCCGCGCGGCGTGCTCATTGGCACCGTGGTGCGCGACCTGCGCACCGGCAGTGGCTGGGCGCGCACGTATCTGGTGCGACCGGCCGTGCGCCCTGCGGACGTGGAGTCGGTGATGATCCTCGCGCCCGAACGGAGCGCCGAAGGGGTGGAGAGCGTGTGGCAGCCGGCGGCGGAGTCGTTGTTGCGTCGCGTGCGTGGGGCGGCGGACAGCGTCGCGGCACACCGCGCGCGCGCCGCCGCGGACAGCGCGCGCGAGGCCGACCGCGTCCGCGCCGACTCCGCCGGGAGCCCGCGATGAGCGCCGCCCGCACCGTGGCCGTGCTCGTGGTGTTTGCGCTGCTCGTGGCGCTGCACTTTACGCTGCGGCCACTGCTCGACTGGCGCGCGGGCGTCGACTTCCTCGTGATTGCGCTGCTCCTCGTGGCCGTGCGCGTCCGCCCGGGCGCCGCGGCGGTGATCGGGCTGCTGCTCGGCGTCGCGGCCGACGCAATGTCGCCGGAATCGCTCGGGGCGGGGGCGCTCGCGATGACGCTGCTCGGGTTCGGCGCCTCGCGGCTCAAGGCGGCGTTCTTCGCGGACGACCTGCTGCTCAACGCGGTCTTCATCTTCGTGGGGAAGGCGTTCTTTGACGTGGTCTTCCTGCTCGCCGACGGGCACCTTGGCGGGCTCGCGCTCGTCACGCAGCTCGTGCTCTGGACGCCGCTGGCCGCGCTCGTGACGGCGCTCGTGGGCCTTGCGCTTATCGCCATCGTCCGGCCCGCGCTCGAGCAGCGCCGCGCGCGATGAGCTTCCATCCCAATGCCGTGCAGCAACGGGCGCGGGTGGCGTCGGCGATCGTCTTCGGCGTCTTTCTCGTCCTGGGGGCGGCGTTCTTTCGCACACAGGTGCTGCACCGCACGCAGTATGCGCTGAAGGCCGAGGAGAACCGCCTGCGCGAGGTGCCATTGCCTGCGCCGCGTGGCGTGATCTACGACCGCACGGGCCAGATCATCGCCGAGAACCTTCCGGGGTACGCGATCTCGCTGCTCGCGCGCAACGAGGATTCGCTCCGCGTGATGATGCGGCGTATCGGCACGGTGGTGACGGTGACTCCGGAGCAGATCGGCGCCGCGGTGCGTCGGCATCGCCGGGAGCCCACGCGCCCGACGGTTCTCTTTGGCGACGCGCCGTTCGAGCTGGTGTCGATCCTCGAGGAGCGCCGCACGGAGTTTCCGGGGCTGATCATCCAGTCGGCGCCCAAGCGCCACTACCCCGATGGCCCCGCGGTCTCCGCGCTGGTGGGCTACACCGGCGAGATCAGCGAGGCGGAACTCGCCCTCCCGCCCTACGCCGAGTACAAGGCGGGGCAACAGGTCGGCAAGGACGGGATCGAACGGCAGTACGAGGCGCGCCTGCGCGGGCGCGAAGGCGTGCGGTTTGTCGAGGTCGATGCCCGCGGCCGCGTGGTGCGCCCGCAGGCGCGCGAGGACCTCGCGCCCGAAGGGCCGCCCCCGCTCTACACCAACATTGACCTCGACCTGCAGCGCTTTGTCCACGACCTCTTCGGCGACTCGCTGATCGGCGGTGTGGTGGCGATGGAGCCGCGCTCGGGCGAGGTGCTCGCGCTGCACTCCGCGCCGACGTTCGACCCCAACCGCTTCATCGGCGGGATCCCGCGCTCGTACTGGGAGGAGCTGCAGAACGATCCGCGCCGCCCGCTCTACAACAAGGCCATCAAGGGCACGTATCCGCCGGGCTCCACGTGGAAGCTCGTCACCGCGATCGTCGCAATGGAGGAGGGGCTGGTCAAGATCGACGACGAGATGCCCACGCCGTGTACGGGAGGCTATCAGTTCGGCAACCGATTCTTCCGGTGCTGGAAACACACCGGGCACGGGTCGACG
>CAYXQS010000203.1:0-3267 GCA_964466515.1 uncultured Gemmatimonas sp.
CGGCGGAGGTGGGCCGCGTGGCCCGCGCGCTGCGCTCCGAGGGGGTACGGCCCGGCGACCGCGTGGCCGGATTCCTCCCCAACATCCCCGAAGCGGTGATCGCCGCCCTCGCCGCCAGCGCCATCGGCGCGGTGTGGTCGTCCTGCTCACCCGACTTCGGCGCGCGCGGGGTGCTCGACCGCTTTGGGCAGATCGCGCCCACGGTGCTCTTCGTGGCCGACGGCTACACCTACGCGGGGAAATCGCTCGACTGCCTGGGGCGCGCGCGGGAGATTGCCGCGGAGATCGCGGCGGTGCGCTGCGTGGTGGTGGTCCCGTTTCTCGCCGACGCGGTGGGCGACGCGGCGCTCGATGGGCTGCTGCCGGCGGGGCAGGGGCGCGCGGTCCGGTGGGAGGATTTCGGGGACGCGGCGGGCGCGCCGACGTTCACCCCGCTCCCGTTCGACCATCCGCTCTACGTGATGTACAGCTCCGGGACCACCGGACTGCCCAAGTGTATGGTGCACGGCGCGGGGGGCACGCTCCTGCAGCATCTCAAGGAGCATCGCCTGCACTGCGACCTGCGCGCGGGCGACCGGATGCTCTACTTCACCACCTGCGGGTGGATGATGTGGAACTGGCTGGTGAGCGCGCTCGCGTCCGAGGTGACGATCGTGCTCTACGACGGCGCACCGATGCCCGCCGACCGCACGTCGCTGCTCTGGGACCTCGTCGCCGAGGAGCGGGTGACGCACTTCGGCACCAGCGCCAAGTTCCTCGCGCTCTCACAAAAGGCCGGCCACGCGCCCGTACGCACGCACGACCTCGGCGCGCTGCGGATGATCCTGTCCACGGGGAGTCCGCTCGCGGAGCACAGCTACGACTACGTCTACGCCGACGTGCGGCCCGACGTCCATCTCGCCAGCATCTCGGGCGGGACGGACATCATCTCGTGCTTTGCGCTCGGCAATCCGCTGCTGCCGGTGTGGCGCGGCGAGTTGCAGTGCCGCGGGCTCGGGATGGCGGTGGATGTGTGGGACGAGGCGGGCGCGCCGCGGCGCGGTGCGGCGGGCGAGCTGGTCTGCACCCGTCCGTTCCCGTCAATGCCCGTGGGGTTCTGGAACGACCCCGACGGCGCGAAGTACCGCAGCGCCTACTTTGAGTTCTTCGACGGTGCGTGGCGTCACGGCGACTGGGCGGAGATTACCGCGCACGACGGGCTCGTCATCCACGGCCGCAGCGATGCGACGCTCAACCCGGGCGGCGTCCGGATCGGCACGGCGGAGATCTATCGCGAGGTGGAGCAGCTGCCGGAGATCGTCGAGAGCATCGTCGTCGGGCAGGACTATATGGCGGGGGAAGGGAAGGACGTACGGATCGTGCTCTTCGTCCGGCTCCGCGAGGGCCTCACGCTCGACGATGGGCTGCGCGACCGGATCCGCCAGGCGATCCGCGCGCGGACGAGCCCGCACCACGTCCCCAAGGTGATCCTCCAGGTGGCGGACATCCCGCGCACGATCTCCGGGAAGATCTCCGAAATCGCCGTTCGCGAGGTCATCCACGGCCGACCGGTCCGCAACACGGACGCACTGGCGAACCCCGCCGCCCTCGCCCTGTATGTTGGTATATTGAAGTAGAACCCGAGTCCGGAGTCTTCCGATGGCCACGATCAGCGCCCAGTCCGCGGCGGCAGCGCACCCGACCGAAGCCCACGACACCTTCCCGATCAACGGAACCGACTACATCGAGTTCTGGGTCGGCAACGCGAAGCAGACGCAGCTCTTCTACCGCGCGGCCTTCGGTTTCCGGCTCGTGGCCTACCGCGGCCCCGAGACCGGCGTCCGCGACCGCGCGAGCTATCTCCTCGAGCAGGGGAAGATCCGGCTGCTCTTCACCACGCCGATGGGCCCCGAGGGGGAGATCGCGGCACACGTCGCCACGCACGGCGACGGCGTGCGCGATATGGCGTTCTGGGTGGACGACGCGCGCGATGCGCACCGCAAGGCCGTCGAGCGCGGCGCGGTGTCGGTGCAGGAGCCCACGGTGATGCGCGACGAGCACGGTGAGGTCATCGTCGCCGGGATCCGCACCTACGGCGACACGATCCATTCGATCGTCGAGCGCAGGAACTACACGGGACTCTTTATGCCCGGCTACCGGGCCGCGGAGTCGCCGTTCCAGCCGGAGTCGGCGGGGCTCAAGTACGTGGACCACTGCGTCGGGAACGTCGAGCTCGGCAAGATGAACGAGTGGGTGGGGTTCTACTCGCGCGTGCTCGGGTTCTACAACCTCCTGTCGTTCGACGACAAGACCATCTCCACCGAGTACTCGGCGCTGATGTCGAAGGTGATGTCGAACGGGAACGGGCGGATCAAGTTCCCCATCAACGAGCCGGCGGCCGGGAAGAAGAAGTCGCAGATCGAGGAATACCTCGACTTCTACCGCGGCCCGGGCGTGCAGCACATCGCCGTGGCCACGGACGACATCATCAAGACGGTGCGCGCGCTCAAGTCGCGGGGCGTGGAGTTCCTCTCGATCCCCAAGGCGTACTACGAGACGGTGCTCGACCGCGTGGGGAAGATCGACGAGGAGATCGCGCCGCTCGCCGAGCTCGGCGTGCTCGTGGACCGCGACGATGAGGGGTATCTCCTGCAGATCTTCACCAAGCCGGTGCAGGACCGTCCGACCCTCTTCTTCGAGATCATCCAGCGCAAGGGCGCCAAGAGCTTCGGCGCCGGCAACTTCAAGGCGCTGTTCGAGAGCCTTGAGCGCGAGCAGGAACTGCGGGGCAATCTGTAAATGCCGTTCTATCACACGCTGGGCACGATCCCGCGCAAGCGGCACATCGCGTTTCCCAAGCCGGGCGGCGGCATCTACAACGAGCAGCTCGTCGGGATCGAGGGGTTCACCGGTCCCGCGTCGCTGCTCTACCACGTCCATCCCCCGACGACGGTCAAGTCGGCCAAACGGTTGCGCGAGACGCCGTACGAGGCCGACACCGACCGCACGCTCAAGCACCGCCACTTCCGGACCGCGCCCGTCCCGCGCGGCGGCAGTCCCACGCTCGACCGCATCCCGATGCTCTTCAACGACGACATCGCGATGCTCTATTGCGCGCCGGACCGGCAGGACGAGCACTTCTACCGGAATGCGCAGGGCGACGAGGTCGTGTACGTGGCCGAGGGCGAGGGCACGCTGGAGACGCAGTACGGCGACCTGCCGATTCTCCAGGGCGACTACCTCGTCATCCATCGCCACATCCTGCACCGCTATCGGTTCACGAAGCCG
>CAYXQS010000204.1:0-3256 GCA_964466515.1 uncultured Gemmatimonas sp.
TAGATCCCCGCCACGATGCCGACGCCCGCGCCTCGACCCCATCGCCGCCCTGCGGCAGGAGTAGCGATGCGTCTCTGGGACCGAATCCTGATGAGCCTCGAAGGCGTCCTCATCGCCCTCGACTCGCTCCGCGCCAACAAGGTGCGCGCCTTCCTCACGATCTCGGGCGTCGCGGTCGGCGTGTTTGTCGTGGTCGCGATGGGCGCCACGGTACACGGGGTGCGGATGTCGTTCCAGTCGGACCTCGACGAGTTTGGCGCGGAGACCTTCCAGGTGCGCCGCCGCAACCCGGGGTTCAACTCCTGCGACCCCTCGGTGGACGAGTGCCCCGAGCGCCGCTACCCCGGCCCCAACCTCGAGGAGTGGAAGGCGCTCCGCGAGCTCCCCGAGGTCGGGAGCGCGATGGCGTGGCTCTTTGGCCAGGGCACGGTGACGTATCGCGACCGGATCGTGAAGAACGTCGGCTACGACGCGCAGAGCACCGAGTGGATCGACACGGACCAGGCCGACATCGAGCCGGGGCGCACCTTCACGCAGGCCGAGCACGACGCCTCCGCGCAGGTGACGCTGGTGAACGCCAAGCTCGCCGAGGAGCTGTTCGGCGACTCCGACCCCATCGGGAAGGAGATCGAGATGGACGGGACCCGCTTCGTGGTGATCGGCGTCTACCACACCAAGGCGGGGTTCCTCAAGTCGATGGACGGCCGCGGGCCGGACACGCCGCGTATGGTGCTGCCGATGATGACGGCGTGGCGGCGCCTCAACGTCTGGCGTCGGGGGATGATGGTGATGGTGCGCCCCGCCGCGGGCGTGACGCGCGACGACGCAATGGACGCCGTGACGGCCACGCTGCGCGGAATGCGCGGGCTCCGGCCGAGCCAGCCCAACACCTTCTTCCTCGTCGGGCAGGACCGGATGATGGAGGTCTTCGACCAGCTCTTTGGCGCGATCTTTATGGTCGGCCTCGGGCTCTCCGCCGTGGGGCTGATGGTCGGCGGCGTGGGCGTGGTCGCGATTATGATGATCTCGGTGACCGAGCGCACGCGCGAGATCGGCGTCCGCAAGGCGCTGGGCGCCACGCGCGCGACCATCCTGTGGCAGTTCCTCGTGGAGGCCGCGACGATGACCAGCCTCGGCGCGCTCGTCGGGCTGGTGTTCGGCGGGCTCCTCGCGTGGGTGGTGCGCGCCAACACCACGATCCCGGCGAGCATCCCGTTCTCGGCCATCGTGATGTCGCTGGCGGCGGCGGCGCTGACCGGCGTGTTCTTCGGGATGCTCCCGGCGACGCGCGCGTCGCGGCTCGATCCGGTCGAGGCGCTGCGCTACGAGTAGCGCCGCGCATACTCCGGGGGCGCCGACCCATTAGCTTTCGAGGGGCGCACGCCACGTGCGCCCTTCATTTTGCCCATCCAGATGCCTTTCAGCTCCCTCGGTCTTGCTCCCGCGCTCCAGCGCGCCGTTCACCAACTCGGTTGGACCAAGCCGACCCCCATCCAACTCGACGCCATCCCACCCGCGCGCGACGGCAAGGACGTCCTCGCCTGCGCGATGACCGGCAGCGGCAAGACCGCCGCGTTCCTGCTCCCGACCATCCAGCGCATCAGCGACCGGCCGACGCGGGCCACGCGGGTGCTCGTGCTGACGCCCACGCGTGAGCTCGCGGCGCAGGTGCACGCCGACCTCGTGGCGCTCGCCGTGCACACCAAGGTCCAGGGCGCCGCGATCTTCGGCGGCGTGGGGATGGGGCCGCAGGAAGCGGCGTTCCGTCGCCACACCGACGTCATCATCGCCACGCCGGGCCGCCTCCTCGACCACCTCGGCCAGCCCGCCAGGTACGTCGACTTCAGCAAGGTCGAGATCCTGATCCTCGACGAGGCCGACCGGATGCTCGATATGGGCTTCCTCCCCGACATCAAGCGCGTGCTCGCGCACGTGCCGAAGGTGCGGCAGACGCTCTTCTTCAGCGCGACGCTCCCGCCGCCCATCGTCGCGCTCTCGCAGCAGATGCTGAAGGAGCCGGTGCGGATCAACGTCGAGCGCGTCTCCAAGCCCGCCGTGGGCATCGAGCAGGCCGTGTTCCCGGTGAAGGAGGCGCTCAAGGCCGATCTGTTCATCGCGCTCCTGCGGGCCGACACCATTGGCAACGTCATCTGCTTCACGCGCACCAAGCACCGCGCCAACCGGCTCGCGGACGTGCTCACGCACGCGGGGATCCCGAACGCCAAGATCCACGGCAACCGCAGCCAGAACCAGCGCACCGAGGCGCTCGCCGACTTCAAGGGCGGGAAGGTCCGCGTCCTCGTGGCCACCGACATCGTGGCGCGCGGGATCGACGTCGAGGCGCTCGAACACGTGGTGAACTTCGACGTGCCGCACGTGCCGGAGGATTACATCCACCGCGTGGGCCGCACCGCGCGCGCCGACGCGAAGGGCGAGGCGTTCACGCTCGTGTCACCGGACGAGGAAGCCGACCTGCGCGCCATCGAGAAGGCCATCGGCCGGAAGTTGCCGCGGCGCACGGTCGAGGGCTTCAACTACTCGCACACGCCGGTCGAGCGCTTTGAGGTGCCGATTGCCGAGCGCATCGCGGCCATCCGTGCGCGGAAGGCCGAGGACCGTGCGCGGGCCAAGGCAAAGGCCGAGCGGCGCGAGAAGGCGGGGCACGCCGCGGCCGCACGGCCCGCGACGCGTGGCGGGGGCAGGCGCCGGGGCCGATAGGCCCCGGGCGCTCCACCACGCCTACTGGCGGCAGGCGGCGGTCGGGTCGGGCTTGGGCCCGTCCAGCCGTGGACGCGCCGCCCGGTTCCCGAGTTCCTTCGCCACGTCCGCGACGAACTGCGTGAGCTCGCCCATCTTCTCGTACTCGATGTACTGCGGCTCGTCCGTGACCTGGTGGTAGTCGAGATGCAGGCCCGTGGTGAAGAAGGTCACCGGCACGCCGCGCCGGGCGTACATCGCGTGGTCCGAGCGGCAGTAGATCCGCTCGGGATGGCCGTCGGCGTCGAGCGCGTAGTCAAACGTGAACGGCGTCGCGCGGCGCGCATTCACCGCCTCGACCAAATCCCCCAGCTCGCGCGAGAGCCGGCGCGAGCCCACCAGCTGCACATACTGCGGACCGCCGCCGACGATGTCGTCCACGCCGCCGCGGCCGACCATATCGAGGTTCAACTGCGCGACCACCGAGTCGAGCGGCACCGTCGGATGGTCCGTGAAGTACGCGGCGCCCAGCAGGCCGAGCTCCTCGGCCGCGTGCCAG
>CAYXQS010000205.1:0-3238 GCA_964466515.1 uncultured Gemmatimonas sp.
CACCCTCGGGCGGCGCGACTTCGTCGGCGAAGCTCGTGGCCTCCAGGCCCGCCAGCGACCCGCGCGGCGGCGGCGCCTCGGTGGCGGCGTGCGTGGATTCGATCTCGAGGAGGGGGATATCCGCAGGCGCTTCCTGCGTCGGCTCGGGCTTCGGTGCCACGGGCGCGGCGGCCGCAGCGGGCTTGGCCGGTGCCGCGGTGGGCTTCGTCGGGGGGTCGTCCACCCCCGGATCGATGAGCTCCAGCCCCTGCACCGCCTTCGACATCCGCTTGCTGTCGAGCGGCGTCTGGCCGCGTGAGGACCGCCGTGCCGCGCCCGAGGGCTCCACGTCGAGGAAGACGAGGCCGCCGCCGCCCGAGGCACTCGCGGAGCCATCGGCCTTCGGCTCGATCGCCGGGTCAATCTCCTTCATCTTCGCGGCAAAGGCGTCCGCGTCGGACCCGTGTCCGTCGGCGGTCGCCTGCGCGTAGCCCACCTGCAACTGGCCGATCGCCTCGTCCTTTTTGCCCGCCTTGAGGAGCTGGTCGGCGAGCATCAACCGCACGTCGTACTGATCGGGGACGAGATCCGCGAATTCCTTGAGCGTGCGGAACGCCTCGTCGAGGTTCCCCGCCTTCTGCTGACGGCTCGCGTACTCGAGGAAGTTCTGGCGCGCGTCGGCCTTGAAGCCCTTCTCCGCGCTGATCTTGCCGAGCTTGTAGTAGATCACCGTGCGGCCGGGCGACGCGCGCAGGATCTTGTTGCAGAGCGCAATGGCCGGGTTGTAGAACCCGCCCTCGGTGTAGTGATCGACGGCCTTTTCCCAGATCGACACCGCGTCCGAGAGATTCCCCGCCTTCTGGAGGAGATCGCCCACGCGATTGTAGAACGGGATGTCGACCGTGTCCTCTTCGCCCGCCTCGTACGCGTCGATGATCTCGCGATAGACCGTGAGGGCCTTGTCGAGCTGCTTCTTGGCCTCGAAGTCGGCCGCTTTCTTCTTGAGCTTGACGATGTCGGCCATTCGTGGGGCGGGCGGCGGGCGCGAGAAGGACTACTGTAGAGTGCCGGGGGCACAATGCCCCGAAAGGTACGCCGCGAACCCTCGGTCAGACAAGCGTTTGGGCGCGTTATTCCCCGTGCGCGGGACGTCCTCCAACCCAGCTTCCCACGCAGCGCCGATCCCCGTACCAGTACGGAATCTCCCGGTGGTCCCCCACGTCGAAGAGCGCGAGGTCCGCCTGGAAGCCGACGGCAATCTGTCCCACCTCGCCCGCGAGCCCCAGCGCGGCCGCCCCATTGACTGTCGCGGCGATAAACACTTCCCCCACACTCAGCTTGAGTTGGCTCACGCCCAACGTCAAAACGAGCGGAAAGTTGACAGTTGGGCTCGTCCCCGGGTTGAAGTCCGAGGCGAGGGCCACGGCACAGCCGGCCTCGATGAGCGCACGCGCCGGGGCCTGCTTGGTGCGGCCGAGAAACAGCATCGTGCCGGGCAGGAGCGTGGCCACCGTCCCGGACGCCGCCAGCGCGGTGATTCCCGCCGGCGAGATGGCCGCCAGGTGGTCGGCCGAGGTGGCACGCAGCTCGGCCGCGAGTTCGGCCGCGGCGCCGTTCTCCAACTCGTCCGCGTGGAGCTTGAGCCCGAGTCCGAGTCCGCGCGCCGCGGTGAGCAGTCGCCGCGACTCGGCGGTGGTGTACACGCCCGGCTCGCAGAACACATCGCAGAACCGCGCGAGCCCTTCCTTGGCCACCGCCGGAAGCATCTCGTCAACGACAAGCGCGAGATACTCCGCGCGTGTCCGCAGGGCGCTGCGGTACTCCAACGGCACCTCGTGCGCGCCGAGGAAGGTCGGCACCAGGCGAATCGGCAGCTCGGCGGCGAGCCGTCGGATGACGCGTAGCGTGCGCAACTCCGACTCCAGCGAGAGCCCATAGCCCGACTTCACCTCGACGGTGGTCGTCCCGTGCGCCGCGAGCCGCCGGAGCCGCGTCGCCGCCAGCGCCACGAGATCGTCCTCGGACCGCGCGCGCAGGTCGCGCACCGACGAATGGATCCCGCCGCCCCGCTTGGCGATGTCGAGATACCCCACGCCGGCGGCGCGCATCTCCTGCTCCTCGTGCCGGGGACGGCCGAAGATGGCGTGCGTGTGCGAATCCACAAAGCCCGGCGTGAGGACGCCCTGCGCGCAGTCGATCTCCTCGGCGTTGGGATACTTGGCGCGGAGCTCGGCGTCCGGCGCGACGTCCGCGACGCGGCCGTCGTCTCCGACGGCGACGCCCGTGCCCGTGCGGAGCCCCGCGTCGGACATCTCCCGCCCCAGCCGCGCGCGCGCAGGACCGGCGGCGGTGAGGAGTTCCCTGGCGTTGACGAAGAGCGTGGGCATTATGCCGCTCGCCTCACCGCATCGGGATCTGGATGCCCGCACGGACCGCGGCATCCCGCGCGTCCTGGTATCCGGCGTCCGCGTGCCGCGCGACGCCAATGCCCGGATCATTCGTCAGCACGCGCTCAAGCCGCTCACGCATCTCCGGCGTGCCGTCCGCGACGATCACCTGCCCCGCGTGCAGCGAGTTGCCGATGCCCACGCCGCCGCCGTGGTGGAAACTCACCCAGCTCGCGCCGCTCGCCACGTTGAGCAGCGCGTTGAGGATCGCCCAGTCGGCCACCGCGTCGGTGCCGTCCTTCATCCCTTCCGTTTCACGGAACGGGGAGGCGACGCTGCCCGTGTCGAGATGGTCGCGGCCAATGACGATCGGCGCCCGGAGTTCGCCCGTCGCGACGAGATCGTTGAGCGCAACGCCGAATTTCGCGCGGTCGCCCTGCCCCAGCCAACAGATGCGGGCGGGGAGCCCCTGGAAATGAATCCGCTCGGCCGCCATCGTGATCCAGCGCTTGAGATGCGCGTCGTGCGGGAACATCTCCAGCACCAGCCGGTCCGTGCGCGCGATGTCGGCGGGGTCGCCCGAGAGCGCGGCCCAGCGAAACGGCCCCTTCCCTTCGCAGAAGAGCGGGCGCACGTACTCCGGCACGAAGCCGGGGATCCTGAACGCATCCGTGAGGCCCGCGTCGAGCGCGACCGTGCGGATGTTGTTGCCGTAGTCGAACGCGATGGCCCCCCGGTCCTGCATCGCGCGCATCGCGCGCACGTGCGCCACCGCGCTCGCGGTGGACCGCCGCACGTAGTCCTGTGGGTCGCGCGCACGCAGCGCCGCCGCGTCCGCCGGCGACAGCCCGTGCGGGACATAGCCGCTGAGC
>CAYXQS010000206.1:0-3231 GCA_964466515.1 uncultured Gemmatimonas sp.
AGCGCGTTCTTCGATCGCCTCGTCACGCCGACGCCGGTGTTCTTCGTGCGGAGCCACTTCGGCCCGCCGGCGCTCGATCCGGCACGCAAGCTCGCCGTGGGCGGGATGGGCGTGGTGGCCCGAGTAGAGCACGTCCTCGCCCATATTCGGCCCGTGGTTGATGCCGCTCAGCACGAAGTCCGGGCGCGCGGGCAGCAGCGCCTCGATGGCGAGCATCACGCAGTCCGTCGGCGTGCCGTCCACCTGCCACCGGCGCTCGCCGAGCCGGATGGGGCGCAGCGGGTGGTGGAGCGTCAGCGAATGGCTCGTGGCGCTTTGCTCGCGGTCCGGCGCAACCACCCAGACCTCGCCCAGCGGCCGCGCCGCGCGCTCGAGGCAGTCGAGCCCGCGGGCCAGGATCCCGTCGTCGTTGCTGCAGAGAATCCGCATCAGTCGGCCGTTCCGTCGTCGTGGAGAATCCCCAGCAGCGCCTGCAGGTCCTTTTCCAGCAACTGCACCGAACCGACGTCCAGGCCCTGCCGCGCCGCGGGCTTCACGCCCCCGGCCTTCCGGTGCTCGTCGACCTTCTGCCGCGCGCCGTCGATCGTGTACTTCTCGGTATAGAGCAGGTGCTTCACGAGCATCACCAGTTCCACCTCGCGCCGCGTATAGACGCGGTTGCCCGAGCGGTTCTTGGACGGACTGAGGAACTTGAACTGGCTCTCCCAGTAGCGCAGCACGTGCGGCTTCAGCTCCGTGAGCTCGCAGACGTCCCCGATCGAGAAGAACTCGCGGACCGGTTCGGGCGTCCCCGCCATCAGTCGCGCTCCCCCTTGAGGTCCCGGGTCATCAGCTCCACCAGCGCCCAGCGCGCCGGCTGCCGCTCGAAGAGCACGCGGTGGACCGCGTTCACGATCGGCATCTCCACGCCGTGCTTCACCGCCAGCGCCCGCGCGCTCTCCGTCGTCGTCACGCCCTCGGCCACGGTCTCGCGCGCCTGCAGCACCTCGGTGAGCGTGGCGCCGCGGCCGATCTCGATGCCCACCGAGCGGTTGCGCGACAGCGAGCCGGTACACGTCAGCACGAGGTCGCCGACACCCGCGAGCCCGGCAAAGGTCGCCGGGTCGGCGCCCATCTTCACGCCGAGCCGCGTCATCTCCGCCAGCCCGCGCGTGATCAGCGCCGCGCGCGCATTGAAGCCCAGGTTGAGCCCGTCCGAGATGCCGGTGGCCACCGCCATCACGTTCTTGAGCGCGCCGCCCAGCTCCACGCCCACCACGTCCGCCTCGGTGTAGACGCGAAACGCCGAGGTGCTCAGCGCCTGCTGCGTGCGCTTGGCCGCCGCGGCGTCCGCGGAGGCCGCGACCACCGCCGTCGGCAGGTGGTTGGCCACCTCGATGGCAAAGCTCGGCCCGCTCAGCGCGACGATGGGGTGCCCGGGAATCTCCTCGTCGATCACGTCGGTCATCAGCGAGAGCCGCTCGCGGTCGATGCCCTTGGTGGCCACGACGAGCGGGGCGTCCGCGTCGGCGGCGCGCGCGGCCGACGCCGCCACGCCGCGCAGCACGTGCGAAGGGGCCACGAAGAAGACCAGGGCCGCGCCCTCGAGCGCCTGCTCGATCACGTTCGTCGCACGGAGCGCCTGGTGCAGCGGCACGCCGTTGAGGAAGCGCCGGTTCTCGTTGGCGGCGTTCACGCCCTCCGCGACGTCGGGCTCGTACGCCCAGAGCATCACCTCGTGCTCGTTCTCGGCGAGCAGGTTGGCCAGCGCGGTGCCCCACGCGCCCGCCCCGACGACCCCAATCCTCACTCGGCACCCCCTGATGGGCGGCGGAAGGTCCGCGGCTCGGTCCCCGCGCGCAACCGCGCGACGTTCGCACGATGCGACCACGTCACGTACGCCGCCACGAGCACCGACACAAAAAAGACCGGCGAGGTCGCGCCGCGCGTGACCAGCACCGTCACCGGAATCGTCCACGCCGCCAGCAGCGACGCGAGCGACACAACGCCCCTGGTCCACACGGCCACCGCAAAGACCACAAGGGCGGCGCCGAACGCCACGGGGGCCAATGCGGCAAAGACCCCGGCGCCCGTCGCCACGCCCTTCCCGCCCCCCTTCCACAGCAGGAAGACCGGACGCGTGTGGCCGAGGATCGCCGCCACGCCAATGGCGAGCGCCCACCAGAGCATCGAGTCGGCGTCGCGCAGGATCGCCCAGTCGAGCCGCGACGGCAGCAGCGCCACCGGGACCGCGCCCTTGAGCCCGTCAATCACCATCACGGCCACCGCCGGCCAGGTCCCCAGCGTCCGGTAGACGTTCGTCGCGCCGAGGTTGCCCGAGCCCACCGTCCGCAGGTCCACGCCCTTGAGCAGCTTCCCGGCGAGATACGCCGTCGGGAACGATCCCGCGAGGTAGGCCAGCCCCATCGCCGCGGCGGGATGCATCTCAGTTCCTCGTGCCCTTGGAGCGCATCAGCACCTTGAGCGGGTTGCCGGAGAATCCCCACTTCTCGCGGAACCCGTTGTGGAGGTACCGGACGTAATGCTCCTGCACGAGCTCCGGATGGTTGCCAAAGACGGCGATCGCCGGCGGCGACGTCTCCACCTGCGTGGCGTAGATGAGCTTCACCTCGCGCCCCGCGGCCTGCGGCGGCTGGCGGCGCGCCAGCAGTTCGCCCAGCACGTCGTTCACCTCCGACGTCGTGATCCGCTTGGAACGCTCGGCCTCCACCTTGAGGATCTCGTCGAGCACGCGCGTCACGCGCTGCCCGGTGACGGCCGAGGTGAAGAGGAAGGGCACGAACTTCAGGTACGGCGCCTTCTCCACGCACTCCTTCTGGAACTTGGCTGACGTCTTGTCGTCCTTGTCCTTCAGGTCCCACTTGTTGACGATGATGATCATCCCCCGCCCCGCCTCCCAGGCGAGCGTGGCGATCTTCAGGTCCTGGTTGTGGAGGCCCTCGACGGCGTCGATCATCAGCAGGCAGATGTCGGAGCGGTCGATCGCGCGGCGCGTGCGCAGCGACGAATAGAACTCCACGCCGTCGTCGATCTTCGACTGGCGGCGGAGCCCCGCCGTGTCGACGAAGATGAACGGGCGGCCGTGGTAGTTGAACGGCGTGTCGATCGAGTCGCGTGTGGTCCCCGCGATATCGCTCACCACCAGCCGCTCCTCGCCGAGGAGCCGGTTGATGAACGACGACTTGCCGACGTTCGGGCGCCCGATGACCGCGTGGCGGTCATCGGGCGCCC
>CAYXQS010000207.1:0-3194 GCA_964466515.1 uncultured Gemmatimonas sp.
GTCCGGGGATGCGCATCACCAACTGCTGGCCGAGGGCGGTCTCCCGCCGCGTGGGCTCGGGCCCCTCGATGCGCGCAAACTGCTCCGGCGGCGTGACGTCCCCGCCCGACGTCGCCGCAACCTCCAGCGGCGCGCCCGGCGCGCCCTGCGTCCAGAGCACGGCCCCGCAGCCGTACGCATCGCTGAAGGCACCGAGCACCTTGGCGAGGTCGCTCATCGGCGCGGCGCTCAACGCCTGAGGAGCGTGAGCCGCACGACGTTCCCCGGCCCCCTGAACCGTTCCACGCGGTCCATCAGCGCCTGCATCAGGTAGAGCCCGCGGCCATCCTCGCGCCCGATGTTCTCGGCGGTCGTCGGGTCGCCCGTACACGCCTCGAGGTCAAAGCCGCCGCCCTCGTCCTCCACCTCGAGCACGAGTTGGCCGTCCACGATCTCGGCGCGCACGCGGACTTCCTTGGCCGTGTCGTCGCCGTTGCCGCGGAGAATCGCGTTGCTCAACGCCTCGGTCAGCGCCACGGGCACATTCAGCGCGAGCTGGCGCCCGGCAAAGCGATGCTCCGCGCAGCGGCGCACCACCTGCGCGACGATGCCCTCAATGTGCTGGACGTCGCTCGGGATGCGGAGGTCCAGGGCGCCGGACGAGCCCATTCAGAACGTCTCGAGGGCGCGCTCGCGGCTGTCGGCGATCTGGAACAGGGTGTCGAGCTTCGTCAGCTCGAAGAGGGTCTGCAGGTCGTCGTTGAGGTTGGCGAGCCGCAGGTCGCCGCCCAGCTCGCGCAGCCGCTTGGCGAGCGACACGAGCACGCCGAGGCCGGAGCTGTCGATGTAGCCGGTCTTGCCGAAGTCCACGAGGATCTTCCGCGCGCCCGTCTCCGCCTCGTCGAGCACGCGCTGCTTGAGCTCCTGGCGGTTGCTGACGATCAACTGCCCTTCGATCTCGATGACGACGACGCCTTGCTGGTGCGAGACGTGGAGGCTCATTGCTTGCTCGGCTTGCTCGGGGGAACGTTCGCAGGGAAAGATGAGGGCGGGAACTTGGCGCGCAACGCCTCGGCCACCTTCGGGTGCACGAGGGCGTCGATCTCGCCGCCGAAGCGGGCCACTTCGCGCACCAGCGAGGAGCTCAGGTAGCTCACCTCGAGCGAGGGGACCATAAACATCGTCTCGATCTGCGGCGCGAGGTGGCGGTTCATCAGCGCCATCTGGTACTCGTATTCGAAGTCGGCCACCGCACGCAGCCCGCGGAGCACCACGCTCACCCCGACGTGCCGCGCAAAGTCCACCATCAGCCCCCGGAACGCGCGCACCTCCACCCGCGGGTCGTCGTCGAGCGCCGCGCGGATGAGCGCCACGCGCTCCTCCTCGCTGAAGAGCGGCTCCTTGGCGACGTTCACCGCCACGCCCACCACGAGCTTGTCCACGAACTGCAACGAGCGCCGGATGAGATCGGCGTGCCCGTTGGTGATCGGGTCGAAGCTTCCCGCGTAGAGCGCCGTTTTCGGCATCGTCAGGTTGGCCATCGGTAGAAGGTCACTGCGGTCTCGCCGTACACCCGGCGATCGGCGGGCGAGCCGTCGGGCATCGACGGAAGCGTAAGCGCCACTTCGTGCTCCACCCCAAAGATCGTCGCGAATGGGGCGCGGAGCCAGCGTTGGGCCAATTTCTCCGCGACCCCCTCGCGGTACGGGGGGTCGGCAAAGGCCACCGCCCAGGCCGGCCCCTCCCCCGTGGCACGCGCCTCGGCGTGCACCTCCACAAAGGCCAGTGCCTCGTCCCGGTGGACGGTCGCGCGGTCCTCGGCGCCGAGGGCCTCGATGTTCCGGCGGAGGGTCCGCAGCACCGTCGGCGACTGCTCCACAAAGTCGCAGTGCGCGGCGCCTCGCGAGAGCGCCTCCAGCCCCAGCGCCCCCGACCCCGCGCAGAGGTCCACCACGCGCGCGCCGTCGAGCGCGGGCCGCACGATGCTCAGCCACGCCTCGCGCACCCGGTCCGCCGTGGGACGCACCGGGCCGTCCGGCACGTCAATCCGCCGGCCGCGCCACTCGCCCGCGACGATGCGCAGCTCAGGCATCGGCGGCCGCTCGCACGTCGAGGAGCGTCGCCTGCAGCGTGTCCTGTCCCTGGTACTCGTTGCGGCCCAGCCGGTAGGCGATGTCCACGCGCGCATCGCGCTTCAGCCCCTCGGCGCGCGCGGCGAGGCCCCACCCCACCGCCTCGAGCGAACCAGTGGCCGTCGCGAGCTGCATCTTCACCCCGTCCGCGCCCACGCGCCGCACCGACGATGCCACCGTCACCCCGCGCGAGACCAGCACCGGCCCCGGATTTCCGACGCCAAACGGTTCGAGATGCCGGAGCGCGCGTTCGAGCGCGTCGTCCGCCTCGTTGAGGTCGAGCTCCAGGTCCGTGCGCAGCTGCGGCACGAGGTCCTCCGCCGTCAGCCGCTCGCGCGCAATCGCGTTGAACCGCTCGGCGAAGGCCGGCACCTGCGCCTCGGCAATGGTGAGGCCCGCCGCCGCCCGGTGGCCGCCGTGCCTCATCAGGAGGTCCGCGCACGCCCCGAGCGCGGCGTGCAGGTCGAACGCCGGAATCGAGCGCCCCGACCCCTTCCCCACCCCGTCGGTCACGGCAATGAGCATCGCCGGGCGATGCGTGAGCTCCACCACGCGCGACGCCACGATCCCAATCACGCCGGGGTGCCAGTCGCTGGCGTGGAGCACGATGCCATACGTCGCGTTGAGGTCCAGGGCATCGACCGTGCGCCGGGCCTCGTCGAGGATGCGGCGGTCCATCGCCTGGCGGCGTTCGTTGAGCTCCTCGCACTCGCGCGCAATGGCGTTGGCCGCGGACGGATCGTCGGCCAGCAGCAGCTCCACCCCGCGCAACGCGGAGCCGAGCCGCCCGAGCGCATTGAGCCGCGGCGCGAGCGTGAAGCCGAGTCGGCCGGCGGTGAGGCGCTTCTCGTCCGTGCGCGACGCGCGGATCAGCGCGCGCAAGCCGACGCTCGGCGCCTCAGCCATTCGCCGGAGTCCTTCCTTGACCAGAATGCGGTTGTCGCCACGCAACGGGGCCACGTCGGCGACGGTCGCGAGCGCAACGAGCGGAAGCTGGTCGTACACCATCGCTTCGTCGCCGCCGAGGAGGCGCGTGACGGCGAGGGCCAGCTTCCACGCCACGCCCACGGCGGCGAGGTCGCG
>CAYXQS010000208.1:0-1807 GCA_964466515.1 uncultured Gemmatimonas sp.
AGGCGTGGTGTCGCTCGGCGGCTACGCGGACATCTTCCTGCGCAACACGCTCGCGTCGGGCGTGGTGCCGCAGGTCAGCGCGATCCTCGGCCCCTGCGCGGGCGGGGCGGTGTATTCGCCGGCCATCACCGACTTCGTGTATATGGTGCGCGGCACCTCGTATATGTTCGTGACCGGCCCCAACGTCGTGAAGACGGTCACGCACGAGGACGTGACGATGGAGCAGCTCGGCGGCGCCGATACGCACGCGGCCACTTCGGGCGTCTCGCACTTCACCGCGGCGTCGGAGCTCGAGTGTCTCGACGGGATCCGCCGCCTGGTGGGCTTCATCCCGAGCAATAATATTGACGCCGCGCCGCGCGGGGCACTGACCGATCCACGCGGCCGCCGCGACGAGGCCCTGCTCGACATCGTCCCCGACAACGCGAACAAGCCCTACGATATGCACGACGTGCTCCGGCGCGTCGTGGACGACGGCGACTTCCTCGAGGTGCAGAAGGACTACGCCGGCAACATCCTCTGCGGCTTCGCGCACCTCGGCGGCCACTCGGTCGGGATCGTCGCGAACCAGCCGGCGGTGCTCGCGGGCGTGCTCGACATCGGCGCGAGCGTCAAGGCCGCGCGCTTCATCCGCTTCTGCGATGCGTTCAACATCCCGCTCGTCACCTTCGAGGACGTGCCGGGCTTCCTCCCCGGCGTCGCGCAGGAGCACGGCGGCATCATCAAGCACGGCGCCAAGCTCCTCTACGCATACTGCGAGGCCACGGTCCCCAAGCTCACCGTGATCACGCGCAAGGCGTACGGCGGCGCGTACGACGTGATGAGCTCCAAGCACATTCGCGGCGACCTCAACCTCGCGTGGCCCACGGCCGAGATTGCGGTGATGGGGCCCAAGGGCGCGGTGGAGATCCTCTTCCGGAAGGAGATCGCCGAGGCGAAGGACCCGCAGCAGGCAATGGACGCGAAGGTGGCCGAGTACACGGAGAAGTTTGCCAACCCGTACATCGCCGCGGGCCGCGGCTATGTCGACGATGTGATCGACCCGCGCGACACGCGTCCGCGCCTCATCGACGCGCTCGATGCCCTGCAGGGGAAGCGCCAGAAGAATCCCGCCAAGAAGCACGGCAGCATCCCGCTGTGAGGAAGGTCCTGATCGCGAACCGCGGAGAGATCGCGCTCCGCATCGTCCGCGCCTGCGCGGAACTCGGGATTCAGTCCGTCGCGGTCTATTCCGACGCCGACGCCGAGGCGCCGCACGTGCGCGCGGCGGACGAGGCGGTGCCCATTGGCCCGGCGCCGGCGAGCGAGAGCTATCTCCGCGGCGAACATCTCATCGAGGTCGCCAAGGCGGTCGGCGCGGACGCCATCCACCCGGGCTACGGCTTCCTGGCCGAGCGCGCGTGGTTTGCGCGCGCGGTGCGCGACGCGGGGCTGATCTGGGTGGGCCCACCGGCCGAGGCGATTGCGGCGATGGGCTCGAAGACGGCCGCGCGGACGCTGGCGGTGCAGGCGGGTACGCCCGTGGTGCCCGGGACCACCGAACCGCTGCGTGACGCCGCGGACGCCGCGGCGATCGCCGGCACGTACGGCTACCCGGTGCTCCTCAAGGCCGCCGCAGGCGGCGGCGGGAAGGGGATGCGCATCGTGCGTGCGGAGGCGGAGATTGCCGCCGCGCTCGGTGCGGTGCAGCGCGAGGCGAAGAACGCGTTCGGCGACGACGCGGTGTACGTCGAGAAGTACATCGAGGGCCCGCGCCACATCGAGATCCAGATTCTCGCGGACGCGCACGGCACCTGTATGGCGCTTG
>CAYXQS010000208.1:1817-3185 GCA_964466515.1 uncultured Gemmatimonas sp.
GGCGGCGCTGGATGGAGCCGCCACCAGAAGATGATCGAGGAGGCGCCGAGCGTGGCGGTGTCGCCGGCATTGCGCGGGCGGATGGGGGATGCGGCCGTCGCCGCCGCCAAGGCCGCGGGCTATGTGAACGCCGGCACCTGCGAGTTCCTCCTCGCCACGAACGGCGAGTTCTACTTCCTTGAGATGAACACGCGCATCCAGGTGGAGCATCCCGTCACCGAGCTGGTGATGGGGATCGACCTCGTGCAGTGGCAGTTGCGCATTGCCGCGGGGGAACGGCTCCCGTGGACGGAGGCGCCCGAGCCCACGGGGTGGGCCATTGAGTGCCGCATCACGAGCGAGGACGCGGCCAACGGATTCCTCCCCTCGACCGGACGGATCGAGTACCTGCACCTGCCCGGCGGCCCGGGCGTGCGCTGGGACGGCGGGATCGAGACGGGGAACGTGGTCGGGCTCTCGTACGACCCGATGCTCGCCAAGCTGATCGTCCTTGCGCAGACGCGCGAACTCGCGATCGCGCGGATGGAGCGTGCCTTGCAGGAGCTGGTGATCGACGGCGTGGAGACGTCGCGGGAGTTCCACCTGCGCGTGATGGCGGACGACGAGTACCGTCGCGGCGCCGTGGACATCCAGTGGCTCGAGTCGCGGCTCCCGGCGCTGCTCGCGCGGGAGGCCCCGGAGGCCACGCGCCGCGCGGCGGCGATTGCGGCGGCGCTGATTGCGGACCGTGACAAGCGCGGGCGTCCGGCCGCCGGCGCGGGCGCGGCGATGCCCGCCGCGCGGGGAGCGTCGGACGCGGAATCGACCTGGGCAGCGCTCGCGCGCCGAGAGGGGCTCCGCGAATGAACGCGTCCGCGGTGTCCTTCACGGTCGACTCCCTTTCCGCCGGCGGCGACGGCGTCGGTCGGCACGAGGGGTTGGTGATCTTTACGCCGCGCACCGCGCCGGGCGACCGCATCACCGCCGAGGTGACGGTCGAAGGGCGCGTGGGCCGCGGAAAGCTGCTGCGCGTGGAGGAACCGGCGGCGGCGCGCGTCGCGCCGGAGTGCGCGCACTTTGCCGCGCCGGACAGGTGCGGCGGCTGTCAGTGGCAGCAGGTGGGCATCACCGCGCAACGCGAGGCCAAGCGGGCCATCGTGCGTGACGCGTTCAAGCGGATCGCCAAGCGCGAGGTCGCGCTCCCCGACATCCACGGCGCCGCGCCGTGGCGGTATCGGCGGTCGTTGACGCTCGCCATCCGTCGGCCCGCACCGGGCGCGGTCTTCGCGGGGCTGCGTGCCTTCGACGATCCCGAGGCGGTCTTTGCGCTCGACGACTGTCTCATCACCGCGCCGGACGTGCTCGCGGCCTGGCGGACGGTCCTCGCGG
>CAYXQS010000209.1:0-3136 GCA_964466515.1 uncultured Gemmatimonas sp.
CCGACGCCGATCACGTACTTCCCGTACTCCTTGAGCTTGAGCACGAGGGACGAGAAGTCGGAGTCGCCCGAGAGGAGGATGTAGGTACCGATCTCCGGGCGCGTGAAGACGAGCTCGACGGCGTCGACCGCGAGGCGGATGTCCGTGGCGTTCTTCTTCGACGACCCGTAGGCGGGGGCGAAGATGAGGTCGATGGACGACTCGCTGAGCGGGACGATGTACTGCGGATAGCGGCGCCAGTCGGCGTAGGCGCGCTGGACCGCGACCTTGCCGGAGATGATGGCGGAACTCAGGAGGTTGCGGAGCTCCGTCTGAAGGTCGGAGCGGATCCCCATCGTGACGTTGTCGAAGTCGATGAGGAGGGCGGCGTTGGGCGCGTGGGCGCTGGAGCCGGTGTTGGCCTGCGGCCCCCGGTGGAGCGGGGCCACCGCGGCGCGCGCGGGGCGCGCGCTCGCGGAAAGATTGGAACGTCCGTGCATCGTGTCCTGGCCGGTATGGCCGGTAGAGTGGTCGCGGGGCCGAATGGCCTCGAGCGAACGCGCTCACCGACTCGTCCGGGCAAAGCTGTGTGGCCCGGAGGACGCCTCTGGCGCGGACGACTCGCCCGCTGTGGGGTTTTTAGCGCCCGGCGTGCCGATGGTGTGCGCCTTGGGCAGCAGATCATCGACGCGCTAAGCGCATCCCAGCATTTAATGTAGTGCCAAATGGTGCAAATGTCAGTGGGGGCACGACTTCGGCTCCTGCGCGGGGGTCGCCAGGGCCGTTAACTTGGGGGGTACCCCCCGTCCTGACCCTGCGTCCTCCGGCCGAACCGCTTGCCGCAACCGCGCTACCGCACCCGGCTCTTCGCCATCCTGGCGCTCTTCGCCTTCGTCCCGGCCATCCTGCTGACACTGGGGTGGGCGGGGATGGCCGCGCGGATCCTGCCGCGGATGAGCGGGATCGGCGCGTGGGAGCAGGTGGCCGCGAGCGGAGAGGCCGCAATCCGCGCCGCCCGCGAGCACCCGGGTTCGACCGCGGCCGAGGCGGCGCTGCGGGCACACCAGGAGCAGCTTGGCGAGTCCCGGGTCCAGGCGCGGCGGTTCAGCTATCTCGCGCAGCGCTCGGCGCTCGTCCTCGCCACCCTCGGGCTCGTCGTCCTCGCGTTCCTCACCCTGGTGGCGTCGCGCGTGGCGGGGCATCTCTCGCGGCAGCTCTCGCGCCCGCTGGACGAGCTCGTGGGGTGGACGGACCGGATCGCGCGCGGCGAGCGGCTCCCGCTCCCGTCGGAGACCGAGGCGCGGGGCGCGCCGGAGTTCGGGATGCTCCGCGACCGGATGCGGGTGATGGCCGCGGACCTCGAGGCGGGCCGCCGCGCCGCCATCGAGGCCGAGCGGCTCGAGGCGTTCCGCGAGTCGGCGCGGCAGGTGGCGCACGAGCTGAAGAATCCGCTCACCCCCATTCGCTTCGCGGTCGCCACGCTCAAGCAGAAGGTGACGCCCGAGCTGCGCGAGACGGTGGAGGTGCTCGACGCGGAATCGGCGCGACTGGAGTCGATGGCGCGCAACTTCGCGCAGTTCGGCCGGCTGCCCGAGGGGCCGAGTTCCGTGGTTGACCTCGCCGACCTCGCGCGGGAGACGATCCGCGCCAATCTGCCGCCGACGATGCGCGAGGAGGTGACCATCGAGGGCGACACGCCGATGGTGATGGGCCAGCACGACGCGCTGATGCGGGCGCTGGCCAACGTCCTCCTGAACGCGGCGGACGCGACGTCGGGGCGGGGGCGGGTGACGGTCCACATCACCACGCGAAACGGCACCGCGACACTCTCCGTACGGGACGATGGCGTCGGCATCCCGGCGGCAACGCTCGACCGGATCTGGGAGCCCTACGTGACGTCGAAGACGGCAGGTACCGGACTCGGGCTCGCAATCGTCAAGCAGACGATCACCGCGCACGGCGGCCGCGTGGACGCGGTCAGTGCGCCGGGCACCGGGACCGAGATTCGCCTGCACCTGCCGGCCGCGACGGCCGGCGAGACCCCCGTGGAGGAGTGATGGACGAGGACATTCTTTTCATCAGCGGATTCTTCATTACGGCAATCGTCCTCGGCCTCGGGATTCCGCTGGTGCGGGCCTGGGCGAGGCGCCGCGAGATGACGCCGCCACCGCTGCAGGCCGCGACGGCGGAACGCCTTGCGCGGATGGAGATGGCGCTGGAATCGATGGCCGTGGAGATCGAGCGGATCTCCGAGGGCCAGCGCTTCGTGACGCGCCTCCTCTCGGACCGCGAGACCGCGCGCGCCGCGCTCCCGCCCGACCGCCCGTGACCGCCCCCGTCCGGAGCCGCTGATGCCGTCCGTCCTCATCGTCGACGACGAACCGAACATCCGTCGGATGGTCGGCGCGCTGCTGGGCGCCGAAGGGTTCGAGGTCCACGATGCGGCGGACGCGGCCGCGGGACTCGTGCGCGCGAGCGAGGTGGAGCCGGACCTCGTCCTCCTCGACCTGATGATGCCGGGCCCGACGGACGGGCTCGACCTCCTCGAACGGCTGCGCGAACGATTCCCCGACCTCCCGGTGGTGATGATGTCGGGGCGCGCGGGACTCGCCGACGCGGTGAAGGCCACGCGCCTGGGCGCGGTGAACTTCCTCGAGAAGCCGCTCACCCCCGAAGGCGTGCTCCTCGCCATCGGGAGCGCGCTCGAGCTGCGGCAGGCGCGGCGCGAGCGCACGGCGCTGCGCGCGGACCTCGGGCTCGCCGGCCAGCTCGTGGGCGCGAGCCCGGCGATGGCCGCGCTGCGCACGATGATCGCGCGCGTGGCGCCGAGCGATGCGCGCGTCCTCATCAGCGGCGAGTCGGGCACGGGAAAGGAGCTCGTGGCTGCGGCAATCCACGCGCAGAGCCCGCGGCGCGACAAGCCGTTCGTGCGCGTGAACTGCGCCGCGATCCCGCGCGACCTCGTCGAGAGCGAGATGTTCGGCCACGAGCGCGGCTCGTTCACGGGCGCGACCGAGCGGCGGATCGGCCGCTTCGAGCTCGCGCACACCGGCACGCTCCTCCTCGACGAGGTGGGCGAGCTCTCGCCCGAGGCGCAGGCCAAGCTGCTGCGCGCCATCGAGGCGCGCGAGATCGAGCGCGTGGGCGGCAACAAGCC
>CAYXQS010000210.1:0-3134 GCA_964466515.1 uncultured Gemmatimonas sp.
CGGCAAACCATCGGCGGTAGAGCGGGTACGCGAAGGTCGCGCCAGCGCCCACGAGGTCGATCCCGCCGGAGGGGCGGGGGAGCTCGGGGCGGCTGCGGATCCATTCGATCCCAATGGCGAAGCCCGCGAGGAGGCCGATCCAGAGGATCGCCACCCCGCGCAGGAACGCGCCGGATCTTGGTGCGGGCATCAGCAGTCGGGAGAGGGAAGCGTGCGACGCCCTCGAAGTTGGGTCAGCGCGCGCGCGCGGGCAACGGGGCGCGGCGCGCGCCGCCGTGCCTCAGCCGCCGAGCTCGTTCTGGAGCCCCATCAACTTGTGGACGCCGTCGCGCGCGATGAGCGTCTTGACCACCCAGACCGTGTCGCGCGCGGCGCTGCCCGGGTGGACAATCACCACGCCGCACGGGCCGTAGATGGTGCTGCGGCCCGCGCGCTGCGAGACGGCGGAGCAGACCGTGGCCACCACCGACGACGGCGCGCGTCCTGCGGCTCCGAGGGCCCGGGTGAGCCCGCGCCCCGTCTGCGCGAGGAGGAGTTCCCACCCGATGGCCGGTGGGATGCCCGCCTCGCCTTCGCCGCTCTCTGGGAAGTAGAGGTACGCGTACTCGGCGCGCGTGACGATCAACGGGCGCATCGCCAGCGTGTCCCCGGTGCTGAGCAGCGCCCAGTAGCGGCGCAGGAGGTCGTCGGTGGAGCGTGCCCCGCCCGTGAATGCCGCGGGGGGCGCGCCGGCCACCGTCGCCTGGAAGCGGCGCAGGTTCTCCTCCGGGGTGAAGACGCTGTCAATCACGTAGCCTGGCGTCTTGCGGAGCGAGTCCTGCGAGGCAATGAGCACGCCGTCGGCGCGCCACTCGACCATCCGCGGGTCGATTCCCTCGGGGACTGGCTGGCGGCCGGTGGTGTCGGGCGCGCGGTCCCCGCCGCAGGCGGCGGCCATCACGGACGCGAGGAGGGCGAGCGAGCGAATGCGAAGCGACATCTCAGACTCCTCGGGGCAGAAAGAGGTCCGGAGGACCGGGGCCGCCGAAGCGTCCCCGATCCCCCGGCACCAGGAGCGTTGGGTCAGTTGCGGTAATACGTGGTCCAGCCGGCGTACCACTGGGTGGCGGCATCGGGCTCGATGGCGCCGCGATACGTCGTGCCGGCGAGCGTGCCGCCGAAGAAGCTGGCCACGCGGTTCGGCACGAGGCCGGGCAGCGTGGCCCCGGTCCCGCCCGTGCGGATGGCGACGCCCGCCGCCGGACGCCAGTCGAACACGGCCCCGTTGGCAATGACGGTCGCCGCCGTCGGCACGTTCGTGAAGAAGGTGTGCGCCGCGTCGGCCGAGGAAGTGATGCCGTTGCCGGCGAACTTGGCCTCGGTGCCGTAGCGGTTCGTCATCCCCGTGGTGTCGTACGTCCGCGGGTTGTCGAGGAAGTGCGTGTTGAGGATGTTGAGCGAGTCCTCGGTGATGCGGGCATCGGTCTCGGGATCGAAGATCGAGAGGCCGGCCTCGGGCCAGCGGCCGACGACGCCGTTCATATAGACGCCGCCCGCACCGCGGCGGATGAGCATCCCGACGCCACCGTCGCCGTTGGGACGGACCGGGAGTACGCCGGGGCCCGGGCCGAGGATGGTGAAGTTGGCAAACACCGGCTGCGAGTACGGGGTGGAGTTGAAGCCCGCGGCGCAGGTGCCGGCGGCCGCCCCGCAGCCGTCGCTCTCAAAGCCGTTCTGCTCGCCCGAGAGCGCGCCGGGGTTGCCGGCACGCGGCGGGACCCGGGGACCCGTCTGCAGCGCGATGATGAACTGGTTGCGGCCGCGATAGCCTTCCGCGGAGTCGAAGTGGTCGTCGCCGGCCTCGTACGACACGAGGTAGCGCCCGTCCATCGTCCCGCCGAACCACTCGAACTGGTCGTCGAGGCCGCGGATCGCCTGGTTATACTCGTTGCGGGTGGCGCTGCCGACGGCGTAGAAGGAATACGCGTTGAGCTCGACGTTGAGGATCGCCGCCGCCCCCGCGAACTCGACGCGGGTGTAGACGAGCGAGCCCGAGTTGTCGTTGTCGAGGTTGCCGCCGTCCCAGCTCACGGTGTCTGCCGGCGCGGGGCCCTCGACGACCGTGCGGCCGGTGCGGTTGGACCGTGCGTTGCCCACGATGATCAGGCCGCCCCAGTCGCCCGGCGCGCGGGTGCCCGCGGGGGCCGACGAGGTCATCACGATCGGGTTCAGCGCGGTGCCCACCGCCTCGATGCGCGCGCCGCGCAGCACCATCAGCGCGGTCACCGCCGGGGCCACGCCCGCCGTGATCGGCGCGCCGATGATCCGCGTGCCCGGCTCGACGGTCAGCGTCGCGCCGTTCGCGACCGAGATCACCTTGGTCAGTTGGTAGATGTTGCTCGCCAGCCAGGTCGTGTTGGTCGTGACGTCCGCCGTCACCTGCACGACCGGACGATCGGAGGTCGTGATGCTGGTCTCGACCGAGTAGGGGCCCGTCTCCAGGCCGCGGATGGCGCGGACGCGGTAGCGATACGCCGTCTCGGCGTCGAGCCCGGTATCCGTGTGGTTGAGCGTGTTGGTGATCTCGATGCTGGCGAAGGCGCCGCCGACGCCGGGGGCGCGCTCGACCTCGTACGCGCCGGCGTCCGTGACGGCCGCCCAGGTGAGGGTGACGCTCGTCGGGCCGGGCGAGACGGCCGTGAGGGTCGCCGGAGCGACCAGCGTGGCCGGGCCGGTCGGCCCGTCGTCCTCGCACGCGGTGACGAAGACGAGCGAGGCGAGGGCGAGGAACCCAGTGACCCGACGGGAACGGACGAGGGACATAGTGAACTCGTTCAAGGAGGTGAACAGAAAGAGGGCCGGCGCTTGCGCACTGACCCTCATCCTATCGGTCCTTTGTGATCGTCCCGCGACCACTCTGTCACGGTCGCGTCACTGCCCCTAGCGCCACTGGACGCCGAGCGAGAGCAGGCGGCCCGTGCGATACGACTCGCGCGTGACCGGGCCCTGCGTCAGCCGGTACGGCGCGTCGAGCAGGTTGCGCGCGTCCACCTTCCACGACCACCGCTCGCCCAGTGGCAGCCGCACGGAAAGGTCCACGAGGTGCCGCGGCTCCTCGATCACGTCGGGGAAGGGCACGGTGCCCGCGGCGCCGG
>CAYXQS010000211.1:0-3110 GCA_964466515.1 uncultured Gemmatimonas sp.
GCGGAGCGCAGCCGGTTGTAGATCGGGTTGCGCTGCACCGAGGTGAGATACTTGTGCATCGCGCCCACGTTGGGCGCGATGCTCATCTCGTTGTCGTTGAGGACGACGATGAAGTCCTTGTCCGAGGCGCCGGCGTTGTTGAGTGCCTCGTACGCGAGGCCGGACCCGAGCGAGCCGTCGCCGATGATGGCCGCGACCTTGAAGGACTCGCCGTTGAGGTCGCGCGCGGCGGCCATTCCGAGCGCGGCCGAGATCGACGTGGCCGCGTGCCCCGCGCCGAAGGTGTCGTACTCGCTCTCGGTGCGCTTGAGGAAGCCGGAGAGTCCGGACTCCTGGCGCAGCGTCCCCATCCGGTCGCGGCGGCCGGTGAGGACCTTGTGCGGGTAGGCCTGGTGGCCGACGTCCCAGACGAGCTTGTCGTCCGGGGTGTCGAAGGCGGCGTGGAGCGCGATGGTCAGCTCGACGACCCCCAGCCCCGCCCCGATGTGTCCACCCGTCACCGAGCAGGTCGCAATCAGGAATGCGCGCAGTTCCTCGGCGAGCCGGGTCAGCTCAGCCGGAGTCATCCGCCGGAGGTCGGCGGGGCTCTGTACGCGTTCGAGAAGACTCATTGCCGGAAAGGTTAAGGACCGTACAAAGATAGGCGATACGACGCCCGATGGCGCCCCCTCGCGCCCGGGGCGTTCAGGAGCGCCGCGCGACGATAAAACGGGCCAGCGACGCAAGGTCGGCCGTGAGCGCCCCCTGCTCGCGCAGCACGCGGCAGGCCTCGTCCGCGAGTGCGGCGGCGCGCGTCTTGGCGCCCTCGACGCCAAGGAGCGCGGGATACGTGCTCTTCTTGAACTGCACGTCCTTCCCCGCCGTCTTGCCGAGCTCGTCGGTGGTGGCGGTCACGTCGAGGATGTCGTCGGCAATCTGGAAGGCCAGCCCCACGGCGGCGCCGTAGCGCGCGAGGGCATCGAGCGTCCGGGCATCGGCACCCGCGGCGAGGCCGCCAATCACCAGCGCCGCCTCAATCAACGCGCCGGTCTTGGCGCGGTGGATCCGCTCAAGCTGCCCCAGGTCGAGCGAGAGTCCTTCGCCCTCGAGGTCGAGCAGTTGCCCGCCGATCATCCCCGTAGCACCGGAGGCGTGCATCAGCGTGCGCACGATCTCGCCCTGCACGCGTTCGGGCAGCCCGAGCGCGGCGGCGGACTCCACGGCCGCGCGCGCCGCGAGCGGCACCATCGCCATTCCAGCCGCCGTGGCCGTGGCCACGCCAAACACGCGGTGCGCCGTCGGGCGGCCGCGGCGCATATCGTCGTCGTCCATACAGGGGAGATCGTCGTGCACGAGGGAATAGGCGTGCACCACCTCCACCGCCGCGGCGAGGCCGCTCACGTCGTGTTGCCCACCGGCCGCGCGATGCGCCGCCATCACGAGAATGGCCCGCAGGAGCTTCCCTTCACCGGCGAGACTGTAGCGGATGGCGTCGGCCACGGGGCCGCGCACGTCCCGGAGCGCGTGCACGGCCAGCGCGTCGAGCGCGCGGGTGACCGCCGCGCGGTCCGCTGCAAAATCCACGGGGGCGGTACCCGCGGCCACGCTACTCCCTGGTTCCGAACACGCCGTCGGCCTGCTCAATCAAGGTGCGCACCTTCCCCTCGGCGTCGGCGAGCGACGCCGAGGCCTCGCGGAGGCGCGCGATGCCCTCCTCAAAGAGCTGGAGCGCCTGCTCCAGCGGGAGGTCGTCGCGGTCGAGCGCGGCGGCAATCTCCTCGAGCCGCGCGAGAGTCTGCTCAAAGGTCATTGCGTGCTCGGGAGATGGGGGGCGTCGGCGTGCACGGCGTCGGCCGTGGCACGGACGCGGCCGTCGTGGAGCAACAGGTCAAACCGGAGGCCGGGCCGGAAGTCCTCGCGGTGCGCGAGCGGCGCGCCGTCCGTGCCGCGCGCCACGGTGAAGCCGCGAGCCATCACGGCAAGCGGCGAGAGCGCGGCGAGCCGGCCGGAGAGCGTGCGCAGCAGCGCCTTGCGGCGTTCGACGAGCCGCGGCGCGGCCTGCGCGACGCGTGCGATGAGCTGCTGTGCCCGGGCGCGACGACGTTCCGTGACCCGCTGCGCGCGCAGCGCGAGCCCGTCGGCGCGGCGATGCAGCTCGCGTCCGCCCACCAACACGCGGTCCTGCAGCGCGTCGGCCATCGCGCCCGCGAGCACGGCCACCTGCCGCCGCACCTCCGCGAGCACCGGCACCGCGTGCTCCGCGGCCACGCTCGGCGTCGCCGCGCGGTGGTCGGCCACGAGGTCCGCGATGGTCACGTCCGTCTCGTGGCCCACGGCGGAGATCGTCGGGATCGCACAGGCCGCGATGCCGCGCGCGACGCTCTCGTGGTTGAACGCCCAGAGGTCCTCGCGTGACCCGCCGCCGCGGCCGATGATCAAGACCTCGGGCGCGGGAAACGGCTCGCCACGCCAGGTCGCGTCGCCGCGCACCCACCGGTCGAGCCGCGCGAGCGCCGCCGAGAGCGACTCGGGGGCGCCCTCGCCCTGCACCAGTGCCGGGATCACGGCCACGTGCACGCCGGGATGCCGCCGCGCGATCACCGAGGTGATGTCGTGGAGCGCGGCGCCCTCGCTGCTCGTGATGACCGCCACGGTGCGCGGATAGCGCGGGAGCGGACGCCGGCGCGCGGGGTCGAGCAACCCGTCGCGCTCGAGCTTGGCGCGCGTCTCGTCGAACTGCTTCTTCCAGAGCCCTTCGCCGTCGGCCTCGAGCGCGGTGACCGAGAACTGCATCTGCCCCTTGGCCGCCCACACGCCGAGCTGGCCGTAGGCCATCACCTGCATCCCCTCGGTGGGCTTGGCGGGAATCCGCGGCGTCGCCTGTTTCCACACCATACAGCTCAACTGCGCCGTGGCGTCCTTGAGCGTGAAGTACCAGTGGCCGCTGGGGTAGATCCTGAGTCCCGCGACCTCGCCGCGCACCCAGAGCTTCGGGAACGCGCCCTCGAGCACCGCCTTCGCTTCCGCGGTGAGCTCCGCGACGCTGATGGCGTCGGCCGCCGTCGCGCCCGGCCCGGTCACGCGGACGCCGTGCCCCCGAGCGACAGCTGCGCCGCGCGCACGGTGTTGGC
>CAYXQS010000212.1:0-2707 GCA_964466515.1 uncultured Gemmatimonas sp.
CGAGACGGTCGCGACGATGATCACGTCGTCGCGCTCCATCAGCGACGAGGTCGCGCGGAGCCGGAGCCGGTCGATGTCCTCGTTGATTGACGCGTCCTTCTCGATGTAGGTGTCCGACGAGGGGACGTACGCCTCGGGCTGGTAGTAGTCGTAGTACGAGACGAAGTACTCGACCGCATTCTGCGGGAAGAAGCCCTTCAGCTCGCCGTAGAGCTGCGCGGCGAGCGTCTTGTTGTGGGAGAGCACGAGCGCCGGCCTGCCGAACTGCGCGATGACGTTGGCCATCGTCATCGTCTTCCCGGACCCGGTCACGCCGAGCAGGGTCTGGAACCGGTCGCCGCGCCCGAGCCCGGCGACCAGCTCGCGGATGGCCCGCGGCTGGTCACCGGCCGGCGCGAACGGCGCCTGGAGCTGGAAGTCGGCCGACGCCGTCAGAGGAACGCCCGCTGCCACGGGATGCCGGCGAGGATCATCGCGAGCGTGATGCCGATGAAGACCACCGCCTTCCGGTGCCGCGCCGCGTCGGTGGACGCGTTCTTCGCCACGATCCCGCCGACCGTCATCAGGATCGTCGCGAGCACCATCAGCGTCGGATGCTCGGCCACGAAGAAGCGCGTGGCGGCGTCGGCCATCGTCGCGCGCATATCCGACATCGCACCCTTGATGAACGGGCTGATGGCAAAGAGCGTGAGGCCGAGCAGGAGCTGCACGTGCAGCGCGCCCACGAAGAAGACGCCGACGCGCCGGGCGGCGGCGTACGGACGCGCGCCATTGAGGCCCTGTGCCGCCTTGACCAGGGCGAGCACGCCGAGGATCAGGATCGCCCACCGAAGGATGTTGTGCGTCTGCAGGATCGCTACGTACATAGGGGGAGGCCGGGAAGAGGGAGGGGAGCGAACCTCCAAAGATACTCAACCGCCCCGCGCGATACCCTACTCCTCGTCCGCGGTCAGCCGTTCGCGGCGGGCGACCTCGCTCACGCCCTTCACGCGGCGCGCGGCCTTGATGATCTTCTCGAGGTGGGCGAGGTTCTCGACCTCCACCAGCGCGGCGCCGTTCACGCGCCCGTCCACGGTGCGCAGTTCGAGCGACCGGATGTCCGTCCCCGTGGCGCTCATCGCCGCCGCGAGGTCCGCGTACAGGCCGCGGCGGTCCACTCCCTCGATGGAGAGGCGCACCATAAAGCGCTCCCCCGCCGTCTCCTGCCAGTCGATCTCCAGCCGGCGCTCCGGCTCGTGTACCAGGTGCAGCAGGTTGGGACAGTCGTGCCGGTGGATGCTCACGCCACGCCCGCGCGTCACATAGCCGACCACGTGGTCGCCCGGGACCGGCTGGCAGCACTGCGCGTACCGGACGAGGAGACCGTCGGCACCCTGGATCCGCAGCCCGCGCGACGTCCCCGGCCGCCGCATCCGGTCCATCAGCCGCTCCAGCGCGCTCGGCTTGAGCGCCGTCTCCACCGACTCGTCGAGCTCGGGATAGATCGCCTTCAGGAGCTGCGTGACCGTGATGTCGCCCTGGCCGATGCTCGCGAGGACGTGCTCGCCCCCCATCAGCTTGAGCGCGTCGGCGCCGCGCGCGAGCTCGGCGTCGGTGAGCTTGGCGTGCCGGCGGCGGCGCAGCTCGCGGTCGAGGATCTCCTGCCCGACCGTGACGAAGGTCTTCTGCTCCTCGTTGCGCAGCCACTGGCGGATGCGATGCCGCGCGCGCCCCGTGTGGACGTGCGCGAGCCAGTCGCGGCTCGGCCGCGCATTGGGCGAGCGGATGATCTCGACCGTCTCGGAGTTCCGCAGCTCGCGCGAGAGCGGGACGATGCGCCCGTTCACCCGCGCGCCGTGCGTGTGCAGTCCCACCTCGGTGTGCACCGCGAAGGCGAAGTCGATCGGCGTCGCGCCCTTGGGCAACTGGATGACGTCGCCCTTCGGCGTGAAGACGAAGATCTCGTCCTGGTAGAGGTCGAGCTTGAGGAACTCGAGGAACTGGTCCGGCGTCTCCGCGTCGAGCTGGAGTTCGAGGACCTGGCGGAACCAGGTGAGGTGGCGGTCGAGGTCGCGGGTCCCGCCCTTCCCCTCCTCCTTGTAGAGCCAGTGCGCCGCGATGCCGTACTCGGCCGTGCGGTGCATCTCGCGCGTGCGGATCTGGATCTCGAAGAGCGTCCCGCGCGGGCCGAAGACCGTCGTGTGCAGCGACTGGTAGCCGTTGGACTTGGGCGAGGCGATGTAGTCCTTGATGCGCTCCTGCAGCGGCGTCCACCGGTGATGGATGATGCCGAGCACGTGATAGCACTCGGGCACCGTCTCGACGATCACCCGCATGGCCATCAGGTCGTAGATCTCTTCGAACGGCTTGTTCCGCTTGCGCATCTTCTGGTAGATCGACCACAGGTGCTTGGGCCGACCACTGACGTCGGAATGGGCAATATTGGCGCGGGTCAGCTCGGCGAGTAGCGGCGTGCGCATCCGCTCGATCATCTGCTCCCGCTCCGCCCGTTTGGCCGCCACCTGCTGCGCCAACTGGGGATACTCGCTGGGTTCCAGGAACTTGAAGGCCAGGTCTTCCAGCTCAGCCTTCAACTGGGCCATGCCGAAGCGGTGGGCCAGCGGCGCGTAGATCTCGCGCGTCTCGGTGGCAATCCGATGACGGCGTTCGGGTTGCAGGGCGGCCAGCGTCCGCATGTTGTGCAGCCGGTCCGCCAGCTTGATGATGA
>CAYXQS010000212.1:2717-3083 GCA_964466515.1 uncultured Gemmatimonas sp.
GCTTGCGATAGTTCTCCGCCTGCTCCTCGGCGGAGGAGCGAAAGGAGAGGTTGGAGATCTTGGTCAGGCCATCGACCAGACCCGCCACCTCGGCTCCGAACTCGGTGGCGATGTTCTCGGTGCTGATGTGCGAGTCCTCGACCACGTCGTGCAGCAGGGCTGCGCAGATCGACGTGGTGTCGACCAGGAACCCGGCCAGGATCGAGGCCACCGCGATCGAGTGTTCGACGAAGTCCTCGCCACTCATCCGCTTCTGCCCCCGATGCGCCTCCGCCGAGTAGCGCAGCGCCCGATCGATGAGGGGGATGTCGAGACGCTCCGCGTGCTTCTCCAGGATGGTGAAGAAGGCGGGACTCAGTTCGACGA
>CAYXQS010000213.1:0-3078 GCA_964466515.1 uncultured Gemmatimonas sp.
GCAGGAACGCGGCGAAGGTCATCCCGTGATGGCCGCCGTACTCGATGCCGACGAGCACGTCAGCCGACGTCACGCCCGGATGCTGCGCGAGCAGCGCCTGCACGGCCGCCTCGAAGCCCGCGCGACTGACGGGCACGCGCTCGGCGGGGAGCCGCACCCGATCCGGCCCACCGTGCACCCACTGGTGCGCGGTCTTCCCCGCATCTACTCCGACGTGCACCTTGAACGTGGCGGCCCACTTGGCCCGGGCCTCGGTCCGCTCCTCCGGTCGCTGCGCTCGCATCGCCCGCCTCCTGGAAAGGGGATGCGGGAAATGCTAGCGATCGCCGGTAGATGTGTAATCGGAGCGATCCGTTTGGCCTGTGCCCACCTACCGACGCGAACGTCAAGGATTGTGATGGCAGCACGAATATTGGTGCTGCGTGGATAGCGCTTGATGGAACTGGCAAGCGTGGACAGAACGTGATCGCTGGAATCGTTGCAAACAATATTCTGGTTAGTCTCGGCGGAGGTGCGGCTGTAAGCACAAGCTGTGAGGGCGGAACCGAGCGAGGGTGTCTCAAGGGCAAACTCACTATGCATCTCAATTCAGACGATGCCGCGGGGGTACTCGCCGTCACCATTGCACACGAGTGGTTCCATTTCGGCCAAGAGAGTAGGCTAAGGGAGGATGTTCGCGGCCAAGCGGCCGATGAAGTCACAGCAATGATGAGCGCCCGCCCGATCTATACTGGGTTACGAGGGGACCGCAGAAAGGAGGCGCGAGCAATGTATCAGCCAGCATTCGACGCGCTGACTACGCGCGTCCAGCGAGAGGCATATACTTCCCAGTTGTGCAACCAACTTGCCCAAGAAGCAGGAGTCTCGAATGCGAAATGCTAGCTCATCTGTAACTTGCAGAAAGCGCCTTGCGCTCGCTCTTGGTCTCGTTGGGATACTCATTGCCAATGCGTGCAAGCCGTCTAGTAGCGTTAACTCATTGGATATCGAGACTGTCCCAGCGCCAGAAGCACTCGCACCTTACGTCACGCCCGTCTTACGTCCTGAAGCGGGCCAGACCCTAGTTCTTGCGGGCCCAGAACGGTTGTACTCTCGTGCACCGCTGATACGCGCTCAAGGCATCAGGCTTTCTGGCGGGGACGCGACTACACTGCACATCGGGCGTCCTGCACTCGCAACAGTCCTTCTCGGTCCGTCAGACACGGCTGTGGTTTGGAGCGATACGAGCGCAGCGAGGGCATGGAACACTTTAGGGCTTCCTCACGTCGCGCCTTACCCTCTCACAGCAGAGGGAATCACCGAGTTCTTTGTATTTTCCGGCGCTGTTCACGAAGATCAACTGATCCTGAGTACAGATCAATGGGATCGGGAACAATTTCAATCTCGACTCATTGAAATGGTCGACCGCAGTCTGCTGATACCACCGAAAACCATTGCTGAAGGCGAGCAAGTGCGAGTTGAGTTTCTGGTATTTCGTCTTCGTGGCCTGTACCGCGTTGTGGTACAAATCCACACCGATGGATCGCTAAATGCTAGCACGGCCCGAGTAGCTCGCAGCGTGTTCGCACCTTGAACCCCGGCGCGCATCACAAGCAATCGCCACCATCTGTTCGCCATGGCGAACACGTGGTCGTTGAACGGCGTGCCGGAGGCCATCTCGGTGGGGTCGTACTGGCGGATCCGCAGGGTGTCCCGGGTGAGGGCGCCGTTGGGGGCGTAGCCGCGGGAGACGCGCGCGTGCCGGTTGTCGGCGGTGAGCAGCCGGCCGCCGGCGTCGTAGGTGAACAGCTCGACGTCCCCGGGCAGGATGACGTCCGGCGAGATGCCCCCGCCGGGGAGCCTGGTGGGGAAGTAGGGGAAGGCGATCGGCGCGAACCCCGTGGCGGCGCTCGTGCAGTCGCCGCAGGACTCGACGGCGTACCGCACCTCGGGGATCACCCGGGCGACCAGGCGTCCGGCGGCATCGTGCAACTACATCTGGCTGATGCGTGCCCGCGTGCCGTCCGCTGCCCGGTGGCGAGGCCCGCCGGGCCGTAGAAGAACGAGTCGACGCCCGCCGCCTCCGCGCGCGACCGCACCGTGAACGCCAGTCCCGTCGAGGGGATGGAGGTCCGATGCGAAAGAGCCGGCCGCTGTCGAACCGTGGGACTCGCCAGACCTAGACTCGGGGCTCAGCGCTCTTCGTCTGTGGTAAGGCGTAGCGCTTGTGGACAGCACGTATGACGCGGAGCGTGCCGGCAGCGATAAGCGCCAAGACTGCGAAGTTGAGCACAACTTGGATGTTAAGGATCAAGCGCATACCAAGCGGGCCATCAGCGGCCCGTGAGAGTTCGTGTGCGAGTGATCCTGTGATGATGTAGAGCGGGTAGCTCGCGTATGTGAGCCAGTAATAGCTGCCGATGAGGGCGTCACCGCTGCTTGGTGGATTCCAAGGTGGCCATTGGAACACAACGCAGACAATCCCGCCTAGCAGGGCACCAACGCCAAAAGTCCAAAGTAAACTGCGCGTCATCTTCGCTCCTTGTGAGGGGTGGTCAGCGCGATTGCGGTCGTTTGGGTTTTGGTCGCGGATTGCAATCATCGCCGGTGTGAATTCCTCGGCCACCGCAGAGGCCCGGAGCTTCTCTGTCTTTATGAATGGCGGTACCAGGAGGCCTGGCACCGGCTCCCCTTATCACTTCATATACGAAGCGATTCGAGTTTCCTTCTCCCGCCGACGTGTATTCTCTGTCGTCCATCTGGGCGGCCGTGGCTAGCGCGCTGTTGAGCACTGCACGGTCAAACTCCGCCTCGCTGACACCGTCGGGACGTATGACTTCCTTCCATTGCTCCGCGAAATAAACCGAACCCGACGCTCCGAATGCCGCCTCGGCTCCCAGCCTCCAGTAGACCTTGTTCATATTGTTCGTCGGCACAAGTTCAATCATCACGTCGATGTTGAGCTCCTTATTCTTGACCCGAATGGCACAATGAGAATTGCCGCCACCACTGAAGGGCAGGTTCAGATCGCGGCACTGCACGAAAGTTGCGAGGCCGAACGGATCCGAGTTGTTCACCGGATCGCTCGCCGCATAGCCA
>CAYXQS010000214.1:0-3031 GCA_964466515.1 uncultured Gemmatimonas sp.
GGGAGATGCGGACGCGGCTGTTCCTGCGCACGCTCGAGTTCCTCTGGCAGGAAGGGCACACCGCGCACGCCACCGAGGTCGAGGCGGAGACCGAGGCGCGGATGATCCTCGGGCTGTACCGCGAGTTTATGGAGCAGTGGATCGCGATGCCGGTGATCACGGGGCAGAAGACCGACAGCGAGCGCTTTGCCGGCGCGCTGCGGACCTACTCCTGCGAGGCGATGATGCAGGACAACAAGGCCCTGCAGGCGGGCACCTCGCACCACCTGGGCCAGAACTTCTCCAAGGCCTTCGACCTCAAGTTCCAGAACGAGGCGGGGGAGATGGCGTACGCGTGGAACACCTCGTGGGGCGTCTCGACGCGGATGGTGGGCGGGCTGGTGATGACGCACGGCGACGACAACGGGCTGCGCGTGCCGCCCCGGCTCGCGCCCATCGAGGTCGTCATCGTGCCGATCTTCCGGAAGGACGAGGAGCGCGACCGCGTGGTGGGCGCGGCGCACACGCTGCGCGACGGGCTGGTGGCGTGGATGGGGCGCGGCGCATCCGACCGCCTCCGCGTGCGCGTCGACGCGCGCGAGGGGATGAAGCCCGGCGCCAAGTACTACGAGTGGGAGATGCGTGGCGTGCCGCTGCGTCTCGAGCTCGGGCCCCGCGACCTCGACCAGCACAGCGTGATGGCCGCGCGTCGTGACACCAGGGAGAAGGCCGCGCTCTCGATGAACGACCTCGCGCCGCAGGTGGCCAAGCTCCTCGAGACGATCCAGGCGCAGATGCTTGCCGACGCCAAGGCGCGTCGCGAGGCGGCCACGTACCGCGAACCGATGTCGTACGACAGGTTCCGCGAGCTGATGGACGGCGAGGGCGGGTTTGTCTACGCCGGCTGGAACGGCGACCCCGCCATCGAGGCCAAGGTGAAGGAGGAGACCAAGGCGACGATCCGCGTGATCCCCGATGCCGAGTTCCGCTCGCCCACGGCGCCCGCCACCTGTATGGTGACCGGGGAGCAGGCGAAGCACGAGGTGCTGTGGGCCAAGGCGTACTGATGGCCCCGGGGTTCCCCCGTCGCGACGGCGCGCTCCACTGCGAGGAGATCCCCGCGGCGCGCATCGCTGCGGTCGTCGGCACGCCGACCTTCGTGTACAGCGCCGGCATCGTGCGCGAGCGCGTGGCGCGGTTGCGCGCGGCCCTTGAGGGCGTGCCGCACCGGCTGCACTACGCGCTCAAGGCCAACGCCAACCGCGGGATCCTCGCGGTGCTCCGCGAACTCGGCTGCGGCGTGGATGTCGTCTCGGGCGGCGAGCTCTATCGCGCGCAGCAGGCGGGGTTCACGGGCGAGCAGATCGTCTTTGGCGGCGTGGGCAAGACGCGCCGCGAGCTGGTCGAGGCGCTCGACGCCGGCGTGGGCCTCATCAACGTGGAGTCCGAGGCCGAGCTCCGCACACTCTCCGAGATCGCACACGAGCGCGGCGTGGTCGCGCCCGTGGGGCTCCGCGTGAACCCCGGCGTCGCCGTCTCCAATGCGCACCGCTACATCGCCACGGGTTCCCGGGCGCACAAGTTCGGCATTGCGTACGACGAGGCGCTCGCGGTGGGTCGGCTCGCGCCGGCGCTGCGGGGGATCTCGCTCGTTGCGCTCGATATGCACGTCGGGTCGCAGCTCCACACGTTCGACGCCTACCGCGAGGGCACGGCGCGTCTCGTGGAGCTCGCGCAGGCGCTGCGGCGTGACGGCGTACCGATCCGCGTGCTCGACCTCGGTGGCGGGCTGCCCGTGCCCTACGGCGACGAGGAGGAACCGGACCTCGCGGCGTACGGCCGGATCCTGCGCGATGCCGCACGCACGCTCGGCGACGTGGAATTCGTGGTGGAGCACGGCCGCTTTGTCGTGGCGGCGAGCGGCGTCCTCCTCACGCGCGTGCTGTACCGCAAGGTGAATGGCGGGACGACGTACGTGGTGTGCGATGCGGGGATGACCGAGCTGTTGCGTCCCTCGCACTACGACGCGTACCATCGGATTGAGCCGGTCGGCGACCCGGCCGGCCGCTCGGTGGTCGACATCGTCGGGCCGGTCTGCGAGAGCGGCGACTTCCTCGCGCTCGGGCGCGAGATCGGCGACGTGATGCCGGGTGACCTGCTCGCGGTCCACACCGTGGGCGCGTACGGCTACGTGATGGGTTCGCAGTACAACGCCCGGCCGCGCGCGGCCGAGGCGTTGGTGGATGGGTCGCGCTGGGCCGTGGTGACGGCGCGCGAGACGTACGAGGACCTGGTCCGACTGGAGTCCTCGACCCCCCGCTGGATGGAGGAATGATGCGGATCGGCCTGATGGCGGATACCCACGACCGTGTGCCGGCCGTCGACGCGCTCCTGCGCGAGATGGCGGCCCGCGGCGTGACCTTCGTGCTGCACGCGGGCGACTACTGCGCGCCGTTTGCGCTCAAGCCGTTCCAGGACCACGGGATCGCGATGGCGGGCGTCTTCGGGCGCAACGACGGCGACCCGGAGGGCATCCGCGCCGCCGCCGCGCAGGGGATGGGCCAGGAGCTCTTTGAGTCGCCGCACAGCATCAAGTTCAACGAGCAGAAGGTGCTCATCGTGCACGACATCGGCGACGTGGTCGAGCGGTCGGTCCTCGCGCACGCGGTGGTGGTGCACGGGCACACGCACCTGCAGGAGATGAAGACGCGCAACGACACCCTGATCGTGAACCCCGGCGAGGCGTGCGGCTGGCTCTATGGCGCCCCGTCGGCCGCGATCATCGACCTGGAGACCAAGCACGTCGAGTTCATCAAGCTCGATGGGGCGGAGTGGAAGACGTGAGTTCCCGGATCCTCATCCTCGACTGCGGGTCGCAGTTCACGCAGTTGATTGCCCGGCGCGTCCGCGAGGCGCGTGTGTTTTCCGAGATCCATCCGCCGACACGGTCGCTCGCGTGGATTCGCGAGTGGAAGCCCGACGGCATCATCCTCTCGGGCGGGCCGAGTTCCGTCACGGACGAGGGGGCGCCGACGTTCGACCCGGCCATCCT
>CAYXQS010000215.1:0-2955 GCA_964466515.1 uncultured Gemmatimonas sp.
CGACTTCACGATCCCGCCGCAGCCGCACGGCCGGCACCTCAGGCACATCAAGGCGATCGTCGAGGCCACGCCCGCGCCGGAGCGCGTGAAGGCAAGGGCAATGCAGTGCTTCACGCTGATCACCGAGTGCGAGGCGGCGATCCACGGCACAACGGTGGAGCGCGTGCATCTCCACGAGGTCGGCAGCGTGGACGCGATCCTCGACATCGTCGGGACGATCTGGGGCCTCGAACAGCTCGGGGTCGAGCGCGTCCACTGCGGCACGATCCCCCTCGGCGACGGCTTCGTCGACACCGCACACGGCCGGATGGCCGTACCGACCGCCGCCACGATGCGGCTGCTCGAAGGGTTGCCGGTGCGTCCCGGGCCGGAAGGCAGCGGCGAACTCGTCACGCCCACGGGCGCCGCGCTCGTGCGTGTGCTGGGCGCCGGCCCGCCGCCGGCCGTGTTCACGCCGCGCGCGAGCGGGTTCGGGGCAGGGACGAAGGACTTCACGGATCGCGCGAATGCGCTGCGAATCATCATTGCGGACGCCGAGCCCGCGCACCTCGGGGACTTCGCTCACGCGGGGCCGTCCGGCGCCGGCACCACGGAGACGCTCACGGTCCTCGCCGCCGATCTGGACGACAGCACCGGCGAGGAGATTGCCGCCATGGCCGAGCTGCTCCGCGAGGCGGGCGCGCTCGACGTCACCCTGCTGCAGACCGTGATGAAGAAGGGCCGTCCCGGCGTGCGGATCGAGATCCTCTCCGTGCCCGGCGACGCGGATCGGCTCCAGGCGATGCTGTTCCGGCAGGGCACGACGATTGGCGTGCGCCGCCACGAGGTCCGCCGGACCGCGCTGCCGCGCTCGCAACAGGAGGTCCAGGTCCACGGCCAGCGCATCCGCGTGAAGGTCGTGACGCTCCCCGATGGCACCACCCGCGCCAAGCCCGAGGCGGACGACGTGCAGCGCGCGGCGGAGGCCACCGGCCGACCGCTCCGCGAGATCGCGGACGCGGTGAGGGATGCCGCACGCAACTGACTGTCGCACATTGCCTTCGGGGCACTCTCCTGATACATTGAGTGAACCGCCGCGCGCGGCTTTTTTTGTCCCTTCCAGCCGCTCAGTCCCCGATGGTCCGCGTCCTCAAGGTCCAACCCAATAGCATTGCCGCCGAACTGGGACTCACCCCGGGTGCGGAGCTATTGAGCGTGGACGGACGCAAGCTCGCCGACTTCCTCGACTGGGAGTTCCTGACCGCCGTCGACGCCTTCGAGCTGGAGGCCAGGCTCGCCAACGGCGAGCACGTGGTCTTTGAGATCGAGCGCGACGGCGGCGAGCCGATGGGCGTGGAACTCGAGCCGCCCAACGTGCGCCGCTGCGCCAACCGCTGCGAGTTCTGCTTCATCGAGGGACTCCCCGAGGGGCTCCGCAAGCCGCTGTACATCCGCGACGACGACTACCGCCTCTCGTTTGCCTACGGGAACTTCGCCACGCTCTCCAACCTCAAGGAACGCGACTTCGAGCGCATCCTCGAGTACCGGCTGTCGCCGCTGTACGTGTCGGTCCACGCGACGCCGTGGGAGGCCCGGAAGGTCCTGCTCAACAATCCGAAGGTCCCGAACATCATCGCGCAGCTCACGCGCCTGGTCGAGGGCGGGATCCAGTTCCACGGCCAGATGGTCGTGGTGCCGGGGCTCAACGACCGCGAGGTCCTCGAGCAGTCGCTCGCGGACCTCTACGCGTTTGGCGACGCCTGCCTGTCCGTGGCGCTGGTGCCGGTGGGCGTGACGCAGTTCTCGCACCTGTACACGGCCAAGTCGATGGACGTCGGGAACGCGCGCGCGATCCTCGCGACGGCGGAGCGCTGGGCGGAGCGGGCGCTGCGGGAGCGCGGCATCCGGTGGGTGGTCGGCTCGGACGAGCTCTATATGCTCGCGCAGCGCGAGCTCCCCGGGCCGGAGCATTACGGTGACTTCGGGCAGATCGAGAACGGCGTGGGCGCGGTGACCTCGCTGCGCGGGCGCGTGGCGGCGGGGCTCGAACGGCTCCCGCGGCTCGACGGCCGCCGGATTGGCGTGGTGACGGGCCTGGCGATGCAGCAGGTGATGCCCGAGCTGTTGCAGGGACTGCGCGCGCGGACCGGCGCGGAGTTCGAGATGATCCCGATGGTGAACTCGCTCTTTGGGCCGACGGTAACGACGGCGGGGCTGCTGGTGGGCGCGGACATCCGTCGCGCCCTCGCCGACCGCACGGATCTGGACCTGGCGCTGATCCCCGCCGAGACGATCAACGACGCGGGGATCTTCCTCGACGACGAGAGCTTCATTGCAGTCCGAGAGGCGATGCCGATGCCGGTGTACCCGTCCTACGACTTTATAGATGTGCTGGAGCAGGAAGGCGCTGCCGTGGGAGCGGGCCGATGAGCGATATGCCCGTGGTCGCCCTCGTGGGGCGCCCCAACGTGGGGAAGTCCGCGCTCTTCAACCGCCTGATCGGCGAGAACACGGCCATCGTGAGCGAGGAGGCGGGCACCACGCGGGACCGCCACTTCGCGCGCTGCGAGTGGCAGGGGCGCGCCTTCTGGCTGGTCGATACCGGCGGCCTCGTCGAGGATTCCGACCTCCCGATGGACGTCGCGATCCGCAACCAGGTGAAGGAGGCGATCGCCGAGGCGGACCTGATGCTCCTCACGGTGGACGCCATCGCCGGGCTGCATCCCAGCGACGCGCGCATCGTGGACCTCCTGCGCAACTCGCGGAAGCCCTGGGTGCTCGTCGCCAACAAGGTGGACGATCCCGGCAAGACGGACTTCTATGAGTTCTTCAACCTCGGTGCCGGCGACCCGGTCCCGGTGTCGGCGACCAACGGCAAGAACTCGGGCGACCTGCTCGACGCGATCGTCGCCAAGCTGCCGGACGTCCCGGAGACCGCGGGCCCCGACGTGCTCCGCGTGGCGGTCATCGGGCGCC
>CAYXQS010000216.1:0-2950 GCA_964466515.1 uncultured Gemmatimonas sp.
TGGTGGCCGGCGTGATGGCGGCGGCCCAGTGGTCCGGATTGTCGCCATCCACGTAGGTGTGCGTAACGCCCCAGCGCGGAAAGACCCGCGTCAGCAGCTGGTGCGTGGACCCAAAGAGCGCACGCCCGGCAACGATATGGTCTCCGGTGGACACGAGCGACGCGATGGCCGTGAAGACCGCCGCCATCCCTGAGGCCGTCGCAATCCCGTCCTCGGCGCCTTCGAGCAGGCAGAGCTTGCGGACGAACTCGTCCGTGTTGGGGTTCGAGTATCGACTGTACACGGCACCCTCGATCTCCTCGGCAAAGAGTGCGCGGGCCTGCTCGGCGTCGTCGAAAACAAAGCTCGAGGTGAGAAACAATGGGACGGAGTGCTCGCGTGCCGCGGACACGGGCACCTGGGTGCGAATGGCGAGCGTCTCGGGATGCAGGGTGTTGGGCGTGGGCATTGCGATCGGGCCTCAGGCGGCGATGGGCGCGGGGAGCGGCGCCGCCCCCCGCACAAGGTCGGCGAGCAACGCCGAGGCGGTGGCGGAACCGCCCGCCCCTCGGCCGGAGACCGTCACGAGTCCCGCGGACTCCGTCACGATCTGGATGACATTCTCCTCGTCCTGCGCGCGCGCGAGCGGATGGGTGAGCGGCAGGAACGATGGGGCGACGTGCGCATAGACCGCGTCGCCGACCCGTCGTGCGGTGGCGACCAGGCGCAGCGCGCGCCCGCGGCGCCTCGCCCGCTCCAGCAGGCGGGTGGGATCGGCATCGAGCCCGCGCACCCGCACGTCCAGCGCCGTGGGATCCGCGCCAAACCCCAGCCAGGCGAGCACCGCAATCTTGTCTGCGGCGTCAATGCCCTGCAGGTCGCGCGACGGATCGGCCTCGGCGAAGCCCAGGCGCTGCGCGTCGTGCAGGGCACGCGCGAAGGTCGCGCCACGCGCCATCCGCGACAAAATGAAATTGGTCGTGCCATTGAGCACGCCGCGCAGGGAGATGAGTCCCTGCCCCGCGAGCGATTCGCGCAGCAGGCGCACGACCGGCACCCCGCCGCCGACCGCGGCCTCGAAGTCGAGCGCCGCACCGGAGCCGCGATGCCAGTGCGCGAGCGCGGCAAGCTCCGGCCCCGCGGCACGCAGCAAGGCCTTGTTGGCCGTGACGAATCGCCGCCCGGTCGCCAGTGCCTCGCGCGCAATCCGGCCGGCCGTTGCCGTGCCGCCAATGGCCTCGACCACCACATCCGATGGCGTGGCGAGAAATGCCGAGGGGTCGTCCGTCAGAAGCGTGCGCGGCACGCGGGGGCCGCGCGCGCGCGTCGTGTCGCGCACGAGGACACGCACGACCTCAATGCGAAGTCCCGAGCGCCAGGCCAGATCCCGTGCGTGCTGGGCCAGAAGGTCGAGGAGCGCGCCCCCGACCGTCCCGCATCCGGCGAGCGCCACCCGCAGCGGCGCGCTCACGCGACCGCCGCCCGTCGGGCGGCGCGCCCGAGCGCTTGCGCCAGCACGTCGCCGACCTGCCCGCGCTCGAGGAGAAACGCGTCGTGCCCGTGGTCCGAGATGATCTCCCGGTACGCCGCCCCGCTCTCGCGCGCCCAAGCCGCAATCTCGGCCGCCGGATACAACTGGTCGCCGGGGATGCCGACGCCCGTGATGGCCGTCCCGCTCGCGCGCAGGCGCTCCCCGACCCCGCCGCGCCCCCGCCCGACGTCGTGCGTATCCATCGCGCCGAGCAGTGTCAGGTAGCTCTCGGGATCAAACCGCACGCGCAACCGTTCCCCGTGCGCGCCCAACCATCCCGCAATCTCGGACTGTCCCGTGATGAGATCGCCGCGACGTCCAAAGCGCTGCTGCAAGCCGATGGGCGTGCGGTAGGTCAGCATCGCCACGGCGCGCGCGAGCCCGAGGCCGGCCGCGCCGTGACGGGACACCAACTCCCGCTGCACCGCGTTCCAGCCGATGCCCCACGTCGTCTGCTGCGCGGGCGCCGCAAAGACCACGGCCTGCGCGGCCCGGCCCGGGAAGCTCGCGGCAAACTCGAGCGCGACCATTCCGCCGAGCGACCCCCCGGTGACGAGCTCCACGGCCGGCACGCACAATGCCTCGAGCAGGACGCCCACCGCCCGCGCCTGGTCGCGCGTGCTGATGGCCGGAAACGGCTCCCCGCCAACGCGGGGCCCCACACCGGCGTGGCACGAGCCAATGAGGTCAGGCACGACCACGGCGAAGCGGTCGGTGTCGATCACGGCCCCGGGGCCGATCAGGCCGCTCCACCACCCCCCCGCCGCGTCGGACGACCCCGTCAGCGCGTGCAGGACGAGGACGACGTTGTCGCGCGTCGCGTTCAGCGCGCCGTGGAACCGGAAGGCGACCACCGGGTCGCGCAGCACGGCGCCGCACTCGAGCGGAATGGACGGGAGGACAATCCGCCGGACCTCGGGGGATGCAACGGGATCGGAGATGAAGCGCTTCGACATCGGGACGTTCCGGCCAGGGAGGACCGCGGAACGCAAAAGCCCTCTCCGGGGAGAGGGCCGCTGGGAGCGCGCGCAGGGCAACCGTCGTGGAAAAAGAAAGGCCCACGGGGCTGCCGCGGGCGTTTCGCGTGTTTAGCACTTTCTTTTACGTGGCGGCAATCGCGGCAAATGACCACGGCTTCGGTTGTGGCTGTACATTATGCGCCTTCCGGCAATCCGTCAAGCCTCACGTCGCGTGCAACGCCGTGACTGCATCCTCAAAGGTCTCGCGATACCCGCCCGCAATCACGCGCTCGGTGGCATCGAACCCGGCGCCCTTCAGGCGACGTGCCGCCACCACCAGCGTCGCCACGTCAAACGGCACGCCCTCGATCACCGAGAGATACTCCTCGACCGCCGTCAGGTAGCCCATCATCCCGCCGAGTTCGGTGGGTGCATAGACCTTCCCCGCATCGCGGAGCACGAGCGCATCCGCGGCGTCGGG
>CAYXQS010000217.1:0-2947 GCA_964466515.1 uncultured Gemmatimonas sp.
GGCCACGATGTGAGCGGACGGGTCGGGCGTCGGCGGGGCCGGTGCCGGAGCCACCGACGCCGGCGGGGGGCCGATGGTGCACAATCGCCCGTGCCGGGCGACCGCTCCGCATCATCACCGCGGACCGGAACGTCAAGGCGATCCTCTTCAACATCTTCGGCGGGATCACCCGCACGGACGACGTGGCCAACGGGATCGTGACCGCGACGAAGGCCAACCCGCTCAAGGTGCCCATCGTCATCCGCCTCACCGGCACCAACGAAGAGATCGCGATGCAGATCCTGAAGGAGAACGGCTTCTCCGCCTCGAGCGATATGGACGAGGCGGTCCAGCAGGCCGTCGCGCTGGCGAAGGGAGGAAAGGCCGCGTGAGCATCTTCATCGACAAGGGTACCAAGCTGGTGGTGCAGGGCATCACCGGGCGCGACGGCTCGTTCCACACGAGGCAGATGATGGAGTACGGCACGCAGGTCGTCGCCGGCGTCACGCCGGGCAAGGGCGGCCAGCGGTTCGAGGGCACCGTGCCGATCTTCAACACGGTGTACGACGCCGTGCAGGCCACCGGCGCGAACACGAGCGTGATCTACGTGCCGCCGCCGTTTGCGGCCGACGCGATGATGGAAGCGGCCGCGGCCGGCGTCCAGTTCATCGTCTGCATCACCGAAGGCGTCCCCGTGCTCGATATGACGAAGGTCTATCCCTTCGTGAAGGAGCGCGGCGTCCGCCTGCTCGGCCCCAACTGCCCGGGGCTCATCACGCCGGGCGAGTCGAAGGTCGGCATCATCCCCGGCCGCATCTGCCTCCCGGGTCCCGTGGGCGTGGTCTCGCGCTCCGGCACGCTGACGTACGAAGTCGTCTACCAGCTCACGCGCGCGGGCATCGGCCAGACCACCTGCGTCGGCATCGGCGGCGACCCCATCAACGGCACCAACTTCATCGACTGCCTCGAGGCGTTCGAGAAGGACCCGAACACCAAGGCCATCGCGATGATGGGGGAGATCGGCGGGACGGACGAGCAGGAGGCCGCCGAGTACGTCCAGCGGCATATGAAGAAGCCGGTCGTGGGCTTCATTGCCGGGCAGACCGCCCCGCCGGGCCGCCGGATGGGGCACGCGGGCGCCATCATCTCCGGCTCGTCGGGTACGGCGGCCGAGAAGCTCGAGGCGTTCGCGGCGGCCGGTATGGGCATCGCGAAGCGGCCGAAGGATTTCGTCGAGCTGATCCAGGCACGTCTCACGTAGCGCACGCCGCATTCACATCGGACCAACACAGATGTCGCTCAACTACACGTTCTCGATCATCAAGCCCGACGCCTTCAACGCGGCGAAGGCGGGGAAGATCCTCGCGCACCTCGAAGGGCAGGGGTTCGTCCTCAGGGCCGCGCGCGTGATGCGGCTCTCCAGGCAGCAGGCCGAGGAGTTCTATGCCGTACACCGCGGGCGTCCGTTCTACGACGAGCTCGTCGCCTTTATGAGCTCGGCGCCCTGTATGCCGTGCATCCTGCAGAAGGCCGGCGCCGTGGCGGCGCTGCGTGAGGCAATCGGCGCCACGGACCCCGCCGAGGCCGCCCCACACACGGTGCGGAAGCTCTTTGCCGAATCGAAGGGGAAGAACGCCATCCACGCTTCGGATTCGGACGAGAACGCGGTGCGTGAAAGCCGCTTCTTTTTCGCCGAGGCCGACTGTCTCTGAACCACCGGGAGCGCTCGGGCGCTTCTCCGTCGTCCGTGCGGCTAAGTCAAGTTCCCACAGAGATTTGGACCCTTGACCGGGCGCTTGGCCGCGCATAGTTTTCAGTGCTATGCTGTCGTTCCCCATCCGGTCCCTGTCCCAGGGTGCACTCGAGGTCGAAGCGGACCTCGCCTCTGACGATGCGGTCTGGCTGGAGGGCGACGTTCGTCCCGTCTCAGGCATCCGAGTCACCGGACGCTTGAGCGGGGCCGGCAGCGATCGATTCTACTTCAGCGGCACGTTCGAAGGACGCGCGGCGGGGGAGTGTCGACGGTGCCTGGTGCCGGTGGAGTTCACGATCGGAGGGGAAACCCACCTGATCTTCGCCGATGCGGACGACGAGACGGCGGACGAGCCGGACGTGTATCCCCTGAGCGAACTCGGGAGCACGGTCGACCTTCGCCCCGCCATCCGTGAGCAGTGGATCCTCGACGCGTCCGACCTCCCGCTGTGCCGTTCCGAATGCAAGGGCCTCTGCGTTACCTGCGGGGCGGACCTGAACGCCGGTCCCTGCGCCTGCAAGCTCGCCGAAGCCGTGAATTGACCGCCCTGTTCGCCCGTTTCCCTTACCGCTGACCTGAGACTCCGATGGCCGTCCCGAAGCGCCGTACCTCCAAGCGCAAGAAGCGCGCGCGCAACACCCACAAGGTGGCGCCCAAGATCAATATCCAGGCGTGCCCGAAGTGCGGCGCGATGAAGCGTCCGCACCACGTCTGTGCGGAATGCGGGTTCTATGCCGGCGAGCAGCGGGTCGCGGCGCGCGAAGCGTAGCGATGACCCGCATCGCGCTGGACGCGATGGGGGGCGATCACGCGCCCCAGGCCCCGGTCGCGGCGGCGCTCCTCGCCGCCGCTGAACTCGGCGCCGAGCACACGATCCAATTGGTGGGACAGGCGGCCGTCATCCGTGACGAGCTCGCCAGCCAGCTTGCCGCCGCTCCGGCCCTGATGGTCGCAGCGGCGTCGCGTTTTGAGATCATCGATGCGCCCGACGTCGTCCTGATGACCGACAAGCCCTCCGTCGCCATCCGCGGGAAGCCCAACTCCTCGATGGCCCTCGGCATCCGCCTGCAGGCGGAGGGGAAGTCGGACGCCTTTGTCTCCGCCGGCAACACCGGCGCGCAGATGGCGGCCTCGACCTTCATCCTCCGGCTCCACGAGGGGATTGCGCGGCCCGCCATCGCCACGCTGCTCCCGACGGCCAAGGAACCGGTCATC
>CAYXQS010000218.1:0-2203 GCA_964466515.1 uncultured Gemmatimonas sp.
GGCAGCAGCCCGATCACCACGCCGATGTGCAGGAACGCCGTCACGATCATCGTCACCGTGAGCCCGAGCGCGACCAGCTGCTGGAACGGCGTGCGGGCGCCCTTCGCAATGCGAACCCCGAGGTAGCCCCAGAGCGTGAACGCGAGAATCAGCGCCGTCATCCCCACAAAGCCCCACTCCTCGCCGATGTTGCTGCCGATGAAGTCGTTGTACGGGAGCGGCAGGAACCCATACTGCTGGCGCCCCTGCCCGAATCCCACGCCAAGGAGTCCGCCCGAGCCGACGGCAATCAGCGACTGCGTCAGCTGATAGTTGACCTCGGCCTCGGCGCCCGCGGCGCCGGCGAAGCCGAGGATGCGGCGCATCACATACTCGAGCCGGTGCATCTCCCGCCACGCCAGCGGCATCCCGAGCAGCCCAAGCACCACGAAGTGGCCGATGCGCGCGCCGGCGGCAAAGAGCATCACGCCCATCACGAGCGCGTAGAAGAGCGGGACGGAGAGGTCGGGCTCAAGCACCGCGAGGACGCTCAGCACGCCGAGGACGATCAGGAACGGGAACAGGCCCTTGCTCAGCCGCCGCAGCCCCTCCTCCCCGCCCTTCTTCACGATGAGCGCCGCCGTCCAGATGACGAGCGCGAGCTTGCCGAACTCCGACGGCTGGATGGACCCCCCCAGCAGGAAGCGCCGCGAGCCGTTGATGGGCGGCGCAATCGACTCGGTGAACGGGAGCACCGTGAGGAGCATTGCGAGGGTCGCGACCCCCATCAGCGTCCAGGCGTGCGCGCGCCACTTCTCCGCCTCCCACTTGGCGAGGAATGCAAAGGCGATGATCCCGACGGCGACGCCCGTCAGTTGCCGCAGGAGGAAGTGCCAGCTGGGCCGCCCCGCCTGCATCGCGACGATCGCGCTGGCCGAGTAGAGGGTCGAAAGCCCGAAGACGAGGATGACCGCGGTGAGGATGACGAGCAGCTTCGCCTCGAGCCCCATCCGCCAGCGCACGCGCGAGGTCGTCGTCGCGCGCGGCACGGCGCCCGCCCCCGCGGACGACGCGGACGAGAAGAGGTCGCCGATGGCGGTCAGGTGCCCAGCGCGAGTTGACGGAAGGCCGCCCCGCGCTCCTCGTAGTTGGTGAACATATCGTAGCTCGAACAGGCCGGAGAGAGCAGCACGGTGTCCCCCGGCCGCGCGAGCGCGCGGGCGCGGGCAATGACCGCAGGGAATGACGATCCGCAGCGCTCCACCGGCACGTGCCCGTCGAGGTCCGCAACGATCCGCGCCTCCGCCTCGCCGTACGCCAGCACCTGCCGCACCCGATCGCGCATCGCGTCGAGGAGCCCGGAGTACGGCTCGCCCTTGTGCCGGCCGCCGAGCAGCAGGACCGTCGGCCGGTCCATTGCCGCAATGCCCACGCGCGCCGCGCCCACGTTCGTCGCCTTGGAGTCGTTGATCCAGCACACGCCGTCGCGCTCCCCCACGGGCTCGAGCCGGTGCGCGAGGGCGCGGAAGCTCCGGAGCCCACCCGCCAGTCGGGCGCGGCCGTGGGGCGTGCGCTCCGTGGGGAGCGCCTGCCACACCGCGAGCGCGGCAGCGAGCGCGTTGGCCACGTTGTGGTCGCCGAGCAGCGGGAGGAGCGCGCGCTCCAGCAACGGGGTCCCGTCGAGCGTGAGCAGGCCGTGCGGCGCATCGTACCACGCATCGGCGTGCCGCGCGGCCACCCCAAAGGTCCGCGCGATGCCCGGCACCGCCGCCGTGCGCTGGAGCGAGGCGGGATCGTCGGCGTTCACCACGCGCACCGCGGCGGGCGTGGCGTTCCGGAAGAGCAGGTCCTTGTCGGCGTAGTACGCCTCGAGCGACGGATAGCGGTCGAGATGGTCGGGCGCGAGGTTGGTGAGCACCGCCACCGCAGGCGCCACCGACGGCGTGTCGTGCAGCTGGAACGACGAGAGCTCGAGCGAGAGCCAGGCCGGCCAGCGCGCCGCGAGCGCGATCTCCGCGAGCGGCGTGCCGATGTTCCCCGCCTCGACGGCGTCGAGGCCGAGCGCGCGCAACAGGTGCGCGACCAGCGCGGTCACCGTGGTCTTGCCGTTGGTCCCGGTCACCGCGATGTACGGTACGCCGGGCATTGCGCGGAGCGCGAGTTCGATCTCGCTCACCACCGGCACCTTCGCCGCGCGCGCCGCGCGCAACGGCGGCGCATCGGG
>CAYXQS010000218.1:2213-2926 GCA_964466515.1 uncultured Gemmatimonas sp.
GCGATGCGCGCGAGATCGTGCCCCGCGCCCACCTGGCTGTCGCTCCCGTACACCTGCGCGCCCGCCGCCGTGAGCAGCTGCGTCGCCGCGGTGCCACTGCGCCCAAGGCCGACCACCGCCACCTCGCCCGTCGCAACGAGCGGGGCGAGTGCGGCGACCGACGCGGACGGCAGCGTCACCGGATCTTCAGCGTCGAGAGCGCCACGAAGGCGCAGAGGATCCCGACAATCCAGAACCGCACCACCACCTGCGTCTCGGGCCACCCCTTCAGCTCGAAGTGGTGATGGATCGGCGCGCGGAGGAAGACGCGGTGCCGCTGCGCATACTCGATCCCATACGTGCGCTTCCGCCACTTGAAGACGCCGCGCTGCACGATCACCGAGAGCGTCTCCGCCACGAAGACCCCGCCGAGGATCAGCACGAGGAACTCGCTCTTGAGCAGGATGGCCACCGCGCCGAGCGAACCGCCCAGCGCCAGCGAGCCGGTATCGCCCATAAAGACCTCGGCCGGATGCGCGTTGTACCAGAGGAATCCAATCGCCGCGCCGAACACCGCCGAGCAGAACACCGTGAGCTCCCCCGCCCCGCGGAGGTAGATCAGCCCCAGGTACTCCGACGCGTCAAAGCGCCCCATCACGTACGCAAAGGTCGCCAGCGTCAGCATCGCGATCGCCATCAGCCCCGCGGCGAGGCCATCGAGCCCGTCGGTGAGG
>CAYXQS010000219.1:0-2906 GCA_964466515.1 uncultured Gemmatimonas sp.
GGGAAGATCCGGATCCAGACCTTGCCGCCGCGCGCGTGGCGCTGACGCGTCACATCAAGCGCGGCGGCAAGGTCTGGATCCGGATCTTCCCGGACAAGCCGGTCACGAAGAAGCCGGCCGAGACCCGGATGGGCAAGGGCAAGGGATCGCCGGAGCTCTGGGTGGCGGTCGTGCGTCCGGGCCGCATCCTGTTCGAGATCGAAGGCGTGTCGAAGGAGATCGCCCAGAAGGCGCTGGGGCTGGCTGCGGCGAAGCTGGGCGTGAAGACGAAGTTCGTGGCGCGCGAGGAGGCGCTTGGCGATGAAGGCTAAGGAGATCCGGGAGTTGAACGCGGACGATATCCGCGCGCGGCTCGCTGAGCTGGAACGGGAGCGCTTCAACCTGAAGTTCCGGGGCGCCACCGATACGCTCACGAATCCGCTCCGGCTGCGGACCATCCGCCGCGATATCGCGCGGCTTCAGACGGTGCTCGCCGAACAGGCGCGCACGACGGAGGCCGCGCGCTGACCGCGCGCGAGGAGACTTAATGGCTGAGACCGTGAAGACTGCGCTGAACGACCGCACCGCGCGCAAGACGCGCCAGGGGCTCGTCGTGAGCGACAAGATGGACAAGACCGTCGTGGTCGCGATCGAGCGTCGCGTGCCGCATCCCGTCTATGGGAAGATGGTGACGAAGACCAAGCGCCTGAAGGCCCACGACGAGGCCAACAGCGCGAAGGTCGGCGACACCGTCCGGATCGTCGAGACCCGCCCGCTGTCCAAGGACAAGCGCTGGCGGCTGCTCGAGATCGTCGAACGTGCGCGTTAAGGGAGCCGACCAATGATCCAACAGGAATCCGTCGTGAAGGTCGCGGACAACTCGGGCGCCAAGAAGGCGCTCGTCATCCGCGTCCTCGGCGGCACGCGCCGTCGCTATGCCGGCCTTGGCGACAAGGTCGTCGTGGCGGTGAAGGACGCGCTCCCCAACGGGACCGTGAAGAAGTCCGACGTCGCCAAGGCGGTCGTCGTGCGGACCGTGAAGGAGACCCGCCGCAAGGACGGCAGCTACATCAAGTTCGACGAGAACGCCATCGTCATCATCGATGACAAGGGCGAGCCGCGCGCCACGCGCATCTTCGGGCCCGTCGCCCGCGAGCTCCGCGAGAAGCGCTATATGAAGATCGTCAGCCTGGCCCCCGAGGTGCTGTAAGATGCGTATCCTGACCCATCGCAAGACCCGCGGGAAGAAGAACGTCACCCGGCACCGGCGGAACGCCGAGCGCACGACGATGCACGTCTCGCGCGGCGACACCGTGCGCGTGCTGCGCGGCGACGACAAGGGCAAGGAAGGGAAGGTGATCCGCGTGCACCTGAAGACCGGGCGCGTGACCATCGAGGGCATCAACATCGTCAAGAAGCATCGCCGCGCGCGGCGCGCCGAGGAGCAGTCCGGGATCATCGAGATGCCGGCCCCCCTCGCCGTCTCGAACGTGATGCTGCTGGACCCGAAGTCGGGGCAGCCGACGCGCATCCGCGCGCGGATCGACGCCGACGGCACGAAGGAGCGCGTGAGCGCGAAGAGCGGGCAGGCGATCCCGCACTCCCGCTGACCGCATAGGACCGACCAATGGCAACGACCAAGACGCAGGGCCAACAGAAGAAGAGCGGTGGGCCGAGTGGCGAGAAGCGCGCCTCGATGCTCCCCAAGGACCACGCGGGCGCCGGACTGCCGGTCCCGCCGCCGCGCCTGCACGGGCATTACGTGAAGACCGTGCGCGCGCGCCTGATGCAGCAGTTCAGCCTCAAGAACACGCACCAGGTCCCCAACCTCACCAAGATCACGCTGAACGTCGGGATGGGCGAGGCGATCAAGCAGCCCAAGGTCCTCGACGCCATCGTCGACGAGCTGGCGACGATCACCGGGCAGAAGCCCGTCCGTACGAAGGCGAAGAAGTCGATCGCCAACTACGGACAGCGCGAAGGCCAGGAGATCGGCGTGTCGGTGACGCTGCGCGGCGCCCGGATGTGGGAGTTCCTCGACCGCTTCGTGTCGACGGCGATCCCGCGCATCCGCGACTTCCGCGGCCTCTCCACCCGCTCCTTCGACGGACGCGGCAACTACAGCCTCGGCGTCAAGGAGCAGATGATCTTCCCCGAGATCAACTACGACCTCGTCGAGCAGATCCACGGGATGGACATCACGTTCGTCACCACCACCAACCGCGACGATATGGCCTTCGCGCTCCTCCGGGAGCTCGGGATGCCGTTCCGCGGCGACGAGAAGCCGATCGTCGTTCAAGGGCAGGGCTGAGGAGCTATGGCAAAGAAGAGCACGATCGAGAAGAACGAGCGGCGCCGGCAGATGGCGCAGCGGCAGGCGGCCAAGCGCAAGGCGCTCGCGGACACCGTCCGCAGCACCAAGGCGAGCGACGAGGAGAAGCGCGCCGCGCAGGTGGCGCTGCAGAAGCTCCCGCGCAACGGGGCCGCCATCCGCGTCCGCAACCGCTGCCAGATGACCGGCCGCAGCCGCGGGTATGTCGCCCACTTCGGCCTGAGCCGCATCGCGTTCCGCGAAATGGCGCTGCAGGGGCTCATTCCGGGTGTGCGCAAGGCGTCGTGGTAGCAGGTTGAACGGATGCACGCCCGGCGCACCGTGTGCCGGGAACTACATCCACAATGAGAGAGCGAGCAGAAGCCAATGAGTATGAACGACCCGATCGCCGATATGCTCACGCGGATCCGGAATGCTGTCGGTTCGAAGCATCGGCGCGTGGATATCCCGGCGTCCAGAATGAAGGTGGAGATCGCCCGGCTCCTCAAGGAGACGAGCTTCATCACCGACTACAAGACACTTGAGACGGCCGAGGGGAAGAAGGTGCTCCGCGTGGCGCTCAAGTATGCCGGCGGCACGCCGGTGATCCGCCAGT
>CAYXQS010000220.1:0-2900 GCA_964466515.1 uncultured Gemmatimonas sp.
GGCGAAATCCGCGACCAGGAGACGCTGGAGATTGCGCTCAAGGCGGCCGACACGGGCCATATGGTGTTCTCGACGCTCCACACGATGGACGCCACGCAGACCATCAATCGCGTGCTCTCGTTCTATCCGCCCAACGAGCAGGCCGACATCCGCTTCCAGCTCTCGACCGCGCTGCAGGCTGTCATCTCGCTCCGCCTCGTGCCGCGCGTGGACCGGCCGGGCCGCATCCCCGCGTGCGAGATCCTCGTGAACACCGCCGCCGTCGCCGACAACATCCGCGACGCGAGCAAGGCGCTCAACATCCCCGACCTCATCAAGGAAGGCACGGTGCAGTACGGGATGCAGAGCTTCGACCAATCGCTGATGAATTGGTACAAGCAGGGGACCATCTCGTACGAGGCCGCCCTCTTCGCGTCGTCCACACCGAGCGAGTTCGCGCTCAAGGTGCAGGGCGTCGCGGGCACGAGCGACGGCGATTGGGATGCCGTCAAGCAGGATGCGAAGTAGGTGTTCAAGCGTGTCCTGATCGCCAATCGGGGGGAGATTGCCCTCCGGATCGTCCGCGCCTGCCGCGAGCTTGGCGTGGAGACGGTCGCCGTGTATTCCGAGGCCGACCGCGAGTCGCTGCACGTGCGCTTTGCCGACGACGACGTCTGCATCGGCCCCGCGCCGGCGCGCGACTCCTACCTGCGCATCCCCCGCCTCATTGCCGCCGCCGAGATCACCGGCGCCGACGCGATCCACCCGGGCTACGGCTTCCTCGCGGAGAATGCGGAGTTCGCGGAAACCTGCGCGGCGAGCGGGATCGCCTTCATCGGCCCCACGCCGCACCAGATCCGCACGATGGGCGACAAGGCGGCCGCGCGCGCCGCGATGATCGCCAACGGCGTCCCCGTCGTCCCCGGCACGCCGGGCCCGGTGGAGGATGTGGACGAGGCGCTCGAGTACGCCAGGAAGATGGGCTTCCCCGTCATCATCAAGGCCGCCGCGGGCGGGGGCGGGAAGGGGATGCGCGTCGCGCGCGACGCCGACGACTTCGCGCGCTCGTTCCAGCTCGCGCGCTCCGAGGCGCTCAGCGCGTTCGGCAACGGCAGCGTGTACGTCGAGAAATACCTCGAACGGCCGCGCCACGTCGAGTTCCAGATCCTCGGCGACACGCACGGCACCGTGATCCACCTCGGCGAGCGCGACTGCTCCGTGCAGCGGCGGCACCAGAAGCTCGTCGAGGAGGCGCCGTGCCCGGTGATGACCCCGGACCTGCGCAAGAAGATGGGCGACGCCGCGGTGAAGGGCGCCAAGGCCATCGATTACGTCGGCGCCGGCACGATCGAGATGCTGCTCGACGAGGACGGCTCGTACTACTTTATGGAGATGAACACGCGCATCCAGGTGGAGCATCCGGTGACGGAGATGCTCACGGGCGTGGATCTCGTGAAGGAGCAGATCCGCGTGGCGGCGGGCCAGAAGCTGTCCATCGGCAAGACGCCGGAGCTGCGCGGGCACGTGATCGAGTGCCGCGTGAACGCGGAGGACCCGGCGCGCAACTTCCAGCCGAGCCCGGGGCGCGTGGAGACGTTTCATATGCCGGGTGGGAACGGCATTCGCGTGGACACGCACGTGTACACGGGGTACGCGGTGCCGCCGTTCTACGACTCGATGATCGCGAAGCTGATTGTCCACGGCCGCGACCGCGGCGAGGCGCTCGCGAAGATGCGGTTGGCGCTCGATACGTTCGTGGTGGAAGGGGTGACGACGACGATTCCGTTCCTGCGGAAGTTGATGGACCACCCGAAGTTCGTGGCGGGGGATGTGCACACGAAGTTCCTCGAGAAGGAAGGCGCGGATCTGTTTGCTGTGCCGACTTGAGTGCTGCTGGGCGGTGTATGTCGGCGTGAGGTGTTGTGAGGCGTGTACGGCCGGGTCTGTGCCGCGGTCGGTCGGGGGTGGGGCCGCTCTTGGGCACACTCCTTCCCCCCGACCTCCGACGCATCACGCCGCACCATCGCCTCCCGCCTTACGCCTCCCGACCGCCGTTCGCCGCTCGTACCGCCTCCCGCCGTACGCCGGACGCCTGACGGCGCACCTCACAAATCGTGCCTCACCCACTGACGGTCGTCCAAACCTGGCAATCCTGCCCTCCTTCCTCGCTTGAGGCCCGGACGGTCGTCATCCTCGACATCCTGCGCTGGTCCACCACGGCGCTGACCGCGCTCGATCACGGCGCCGCGCGCGTGGAGGCCTTTGCCACGCCTGACGAGGCGCTGGCCCGCGCCGCGGAGCTCGGCCGCGGCAACGTGGTCCTCGGCGGCGAGCGTCAGGCGCGGCGCATTGATGGGTTCGATCTCGGCAACTCCCCGGCGGAATACACGCGCGAACGCGTCGCGGGGCGCGTCGTGCTCACGACCACCACCAACGGCACGCAGGCGCTGCGCGCCGCGCGCGCGGCGCGCGAGGTGATGATTGGGGCGTTCGTGAATCTCGATGCCATCGTCGCGGCGTGTGCGCGTGCGCTCCAGGGAGGCCGCGCGGTGACGCTCCTCTGCGCGGGGCAGGATGGGCACGCAACACTTGAGGATTCGTGCTGCGCGGGGGCGATGGTGGATCGGCTCCTGGCGCTCGGTGCGGTGCGTGAGCCTGCGTGTGATCCGGTGGCGAGGGCGGTGCGGGAGGAGTGGGTGTCGTGCGGGCGTCTCGTCGCGGAGGTGATGACACGCTCGCCTCACGCGGAGGCGCTGAGAAGGGAGGGGTTTGGGGATGACGTTGCGTGGTGTGGGCGGGTGTCAGTGTACACCGTGCGTGAGGCGTCCGGCGTACGGGGGGAGGCGGTACGAGCGGCGAGCGGCGCAGGGGATGCGTGAGGCGGGAGGCGATGGTGCGGCGGGAGGCGACGGTGCGGCGGG
>CAYXQS010000221.1:0-2899 GCA_964466515.1 uncultured Gemmatimonas sp.
CCGTGTACCGCGCCGTGCCGCGTACCCAGGTGAACCGCGTGCCCGCCCCGGTCACTCGGATGTCCTCGGCGCGCCCCTCCTCCGCCACCACCCGCACCGGGTCCGCACCGAGGCGACGCCCCTCGGCGGCGAGCAGCGCGCGAATCCCGGGGTCCGGCTCGCCCACGACGGCCGGCACGCCGGGCTTGAAGATCCCCGCCTTCTCCGGCGCAATGGCCTCGCGGGTGGCACCGAGCCACTCGGTGTGGTCAATCCCGATGCCCGAGACCCCGGCCACGAGCGGGGTGACGACGTTGGTGGCATCGAGCCGCCCGCCAAGGCCCGTCTCCACGATGGCCACGTCAACGCCCGCATCGACGAAGAGCTGGAACCCCATTGCGGTGGTTGCCTCGAAAAAGGTCGCGCCGAGGCGCTCCACCGTCGGCGTCCACCGTCCGAGGAAGGCGGCGATGGCCGTGTCGTCCACGGCGTGGCCGTTGACCTGAAAGCGTTCGCGAAAATCCACCAGATGCGGCGAGGTGTACTTCCCCACGCGCAGCCCGCGCGCGCGCAGCACGGTCTCGAGCATCGCGCACACGCTGCCCTTGCCGTTGGTCCCGGCCACGTGGAGGACGCGCAGGCGTCGGTGGGGATCGCCGAGTGCCGCGAGGAAGGCCTCCACGCGGTCGAGCCCAAGCTTCCATTGTCCTGTCGTGCGGGCGAAGAGTGCCTCGAGCGCCGCCCGGTACTCGGCGTCGCTCAGTTGGACGACCACCCGACCGCCGCGGGCTTGCCGCTCATATGGCGGAGCAGCTGGCCCACCGTGCGCTTGAGCTGTTGCCGATGCACCACGCGGTCCACCATCCCGTGCGTGAGGAGGAACTCCGCCGTCTGGAACCCTTCGGGGAGGTCTTGCCCCAACGTTTGCTTGATGACGCGCGGACCCGCAAAGCCGATGACCGCGCCCGGCTCGGCGAGGATGGCGTCGCCAAGCATCGCGAAGCTCGCGCTCACGCCGCCCGTGGTCGGGTTGGTGAGGATCGAGACATAGGGGATCCGCCGCTCGGCGAGCTGCGCGAGCATCGCGGACGACTTGGCCATCTGCATCAGCGAGAGCACGCCTTCCTGCATCCGCGCGCCGCCCGAGGCGGAGACGATGATGAGCGGCCACTTCTTCTCGAGCGAGCGCTGCCCGAGCCGCGCGATCTTCTCGCCGACCACGGAGCCCATCGAGCCACCCATAAACGCAAAGTCCATCACCCCGATGTTCACCGGGACCTGGTCCATCAACCCGGACACGGTGAGGATGGCGTCGTGCTCGCCCGCGTTGGTCAGCGCCTTCTTCAGGCGCGCCGGATACTCGGGAAACTCGAGCGGATCGACCGAGCTGAGCTCGATGTCCTTCTCGTCGATCGACCCCTCATCGAGGAGGATGGCCGCGTACTCGTGCGCGCGAATCCGACGATGATAGTCGCAACTGGGGCAGACGTTGAGGTTCCGCACGAACTTCTCGCGGAGGTCGGTATGCCCACACGCCTCGCACTTCTCCCAGGCGTCCGCCGGGATCTCAAGGCGCTGCGTCCGCGGCTGGCGCGGCTTTTTATCCTTCCGGAACCAAGCCATAGGCGAAAAGTGATGCCCGTCGCCCTATATCACCAGTCCGTCGGCCTTGCCGCGGCCTTCGGACGAGACCAGCACCAGGATCCCCACCGCCATCCAGCTGGCCAGCATAAACGACCCCCCGTAGGAGAAGAACGGCAGGGGAATGCCGGTGATGGGCATCAACCCGAGGGTCATCCCGATATTGACCACGATATGTGTCATCCAGGCCGCAGTAAGCCCGAACGCCACCAGCGACGCAAAGGGGCTCGACGCCCGCCCCGCCACCCGCACCGTCCGCAGCAGCAAGACGCAGAAGAGCAACAGGACAACCGACACGCCGAGAAAGCCGAACTCCTCGCCCACCACCGGGAAGATGAAGTCGGTATGCTGCTCGGGGAGGAAGGCGAGCCGTTTCTGCGACCCGTCGGTGAACCCCTTGCCGAAGATCCCGCCGGAGCCAATGGCCACCTGTGACTGGATGAGGTGGTAGCCCGATGCCCGCGGGTCGGCCGAGGGGTCAAGGAAGACAAGCAATCGGCGCTGCTGGTACGGGCTGAGCCGTTCCCAGAGGACCGGCGCGACGACGCCCATCGCGACGTTCGCACCGATGAGGACGACGCCTTCGAGCCAGGTGGGGCGCTTCCACGCAACCAGCGCGAGCAGGAGGAGGAACCACGCGCCCCAGAGCCCGGTGCTGAACGCGAGGATGAGGCTCACCGCGGGACTCGCCGCCATCACGAGGAGCGGCCACGACACGCCGCTCCAGAAGAGCATCGCGCCGAAGATGCCGAGGAACACGATGGCGGTGCCGAGGTCCGGCTGCGCCATAATGAAGAGCCACGGAATGAAGACGATCAGCGCCGGCCGCCAGAGGGCGAAGAGCGAGGTCGGCGCCGCGCCCTGCCCCGAGAGGACGCGCGCGAGCATCAGCACCACGGCGATCTTCGCGAGCTCCGACGGCTGCCCGAGCCGGACGCCGCCGATGGCGAGCCAGCTCTTGGTGCTCGCCGCCGTCCCGGCGCCCTCCCCGATGAAGAGCAGCAGCAACAGCAGCAGCACCGAGGCGAGATACACCGGGAGCGCGGCCCACTCGAGGAGCCGCCCCGAGAGCCGCGAGATTACCCACGCGGCCGTGACGCCGAGCACGAACCAGAGGACCTGCGTGCGCCAAAGCCCGTGGACAAAGGTCGGGACGTCCGTCTCCCCCGCCGAGTAGACCATCGCGACGCCGCACGCCGTGAGGAGCGCGGCCAGCGCGACCAGCGGCCAGTCGAACGGGAACGCCGAGGCCGCACGGCGGGTCGTCGTCGCCCTCGGC
>CAYXQS010000222.1:0-2883 GCA_964466515.1 uncultured Gemmatimonas sp.
GATCGTCCGGTGCGCGGACCACCGCGCCACAGCTCGAGCTCAGTTTCACCCCCAACGTCCAGGCGGTCCCGCACGTATAGTGTGGCGATGCCAGCCGACACCCAGCCGATGCATCCCACCCACGGCATCTCCTGGCGGCACGACGCGCCTGCCGCGATCGTCGTTTCGCTCGTTGCCCTTCCCCTCTGCCTCGGCGTCGCGCTCGCCTCGGGCGCGCCGCTCGTCGCCGGACTGATCGCCGGCATCATCGGCGGGATCGTGGTCGGCGCGCTCTCGGGGTCGCACCTGATGGTGAGCGGGCCGGCCGCGGGCCTCACGGCAATCCTCATTGCCGCCATCGCCGAGCTTGGCGACTTCCGCGCCCTGCTCGCGGCCGTCGTGATCGCCGGCGCGCTGCAGCTCGTCTTCGCGGCCGTGCGTGCCGGCCTCGTCGGCTACTACTTCCCCTCGGCGGTCATCAAGGGGATGCTGTCGGCCATCGGCCTCGTGTTGATCCTGAAGCAGGTCCCGCACGCGCTGGGCTACGACGCCGACGCGATGGGCGACCAGTCGTTCCGCCAGGCGGACGGCGAGAACACCTTCAGCGCGCTCACGCGCGCCCTCGACGTCTATGCACCAGGCGCGGTGCTCATCAGCGTGATCTCGGTGGTGCTCCTCGCCGTGTGGCCGCGGACCCCGCTGGCGCGACTCCGGATGCTCCCCGCGCCGCTCGTGGTGGTGCTCCTTGGCGTCGCGCTCAACGCGATCCTCGCCGCCACGGCATCGGCGTGGGCGCTCGGGGCCGCGCATCTCGTGCACCTGCCGTTCGCGAGCGGCGGAACCACCTTCTGGCAGGAGCTCTCCCTGCCGCGCTGGAGCGGGTTCGTCGACCCGGCGGTGTGGCGGATCGGGATCACGCTGGCGGTCGTCGCATCGCTTGAGACCCTGCTCTCGCTCGAGGCGACGGACAAGATGGATCCATACAAGCGCGAGGCCCCACCCAACCGCGAGCTCTTTGCGCAGGGTATCGGGAACACGCTCTCGGGATTGGTCGGCGGCCTGCCGATCACCGGCGTGATCGTGCGCTCCGCCGCCAACGTCGAGGCCGGGGCGCGCTCGCGGTGGTCGGCGATCCTGCACGGCGTGATCCTGCTCGCCGTCGTGACCGCGATTCCCGGGGCACTCAACCGGATTCCCATCGCCGCGCTCGCCGCGATCCTCCTGTACACCGGGTGGAAGCTCGCGCACCCCGCGATTGCCCGGCGGATGTACGCACTCGGCCCGTCGCAGGCGATTCCCTACTTCGTGACCGTCGGCGCCATCCTGCTCACCGACCTCCTGGTGGGGATCGCCATCGGGATGGCGGTGGGCGCGTTCTTCATCCTGGCCGACACACTGAAGAGCCCGCCCTTCACCGAGGTGAGCGCCCCGGGCGCGGTCCTGCGCCGGCTGGAGCTGCACGCCAGCGTGAACTTCCTGAACAAGGGCGCGCTCCTGAGCGAGTTGGAGCGCGTCCCCGACGGGAGCCGACTCGAGCTCGACGGCCGCCAGGTGCGACGGATCGACCTCGATGCGCTCGAGGTGATCCACAATTTCACGGTCGCGGCGCGGGATCGGCGGATAGATTACCGCCTCGTGGCCATCCCCCCGATGCCCGCCGGTGGCGCGGGCGACCACTGAACCTCCAGCCGGATCTTTCGTGGACGACCTGAACCATCTGATCAGCAACAACAGGGAATGGGCCGAGGAGATGATGCGCCTCGACCCGGAGTTCTTCGCCAAGCGCGAGGGCCTGCAGGAGCCGCATTTCCTGATGATCGGCTGCTCCGACAGCCGCGTGCCGCTCGAACTGATGACGGGCGCGCTGCCGGGCGAGATGTTCGTGCACCGGAACATCGGCAACCAGGTGTGGAGCACCGACATCAACATCCTCGCGGTCATCGACTTCGCGGTGCGGATGCTCGACGTGAAGCACATCATCGTCTGCGGCCACTCGAACTGCGGGGCGCTGAAGGCCTCCCTCGGCGGCCGGGCGTCGGGCGTGCTTGACTACTGGCTGGCGGACATCCGAAACACCGTGCGCTGGCACCAGGAGGAACTGGACGCCTGCGCGACGGACGCGGACCGCCTGGCGCTGCTGTCGCGGCTCAATGTGATGCAGCAGGTGGGCATCCTGAGCCGCACGCCGACGATCCTCGACGCCTGGTCCCGCGGGCGTCGACCGCTGCTGCACGGGTGGGTGTACGACATCGGCACCGGCCTCGTGGGCCGGGTGGTGGAGAACATCTCGAGCGTGGCGGAAGCGGCGGAGCGACTGCCGACCAATTGATGGCCGTCGTGATGGCCGCGGCAGGAGAAAGGGGGGCGCCGATCGGATCGGCGCCCCCCTTTCGTTCCCGCATCGACCGGCGGGTCAGTACATCCCGCCCATTCCGCCGCCGCCCTGCGGGGCCGGCGCCGGACGATCTTCCTTCTTCTCGACGATCAGCGCTTCCGTGGTGAGGAGGAGCGAGGCGATCGACGCGGCGTTCTGCAATGCCGTGCGGGTCACCTTCGTCGGGTCGATGACGCCGGCGAGGACGAGGTCCTCGTAGGTGTCGGAGTACGCGTTGTAGCCGAAGTTCTTGTCCTTCGACGCGCGCACCTTCTCGACCACGATCGAGCCCTCGCCGCCGGCATTCTGCACGATCATCCGGATGGGCTCCTCGACCGACTTGCGGATGATGTCCACGCCGACCTGCTCGTCGGCGTCGAGCTTGAGGCCCTTGAGCGCCGACTGCGCGCGGATGAGCGCGACGCCGCCGCCCGGGACGATGCCCTCCTCGACGGCCGCGCGGGTCGCGTGGAGCGCGTCCTCGACGCGGGCCTTCTTCTCCTTCATCTCGCTCTCGGTCGCGGCGCCGA
>CAYXQS010000223.1:0-2790 GCA_964466515.1 uncultured Gemmatimonas sp.
GAACTGCAGGACTTCACCTTCCAGGAAGGGCGCGCGGACTCGCGGTACCACGAGCCCAAGCGCTTCAACCCGGTGGAGGACTTCGGCGGCGACGTCCTCTACGTCACCAACCGCTGCATCCTCTGCACGCGCTGCGTCCGCTTCATGGACGACGTCCACCAGGCGCCGGTGCTCAACGTCTCCGAGCGCGGTGACCGCGCGGTCATCGGCAAGGCGAGCGACGCCGACCTCACGCAGCCGTGGGCCGCGAACGTCGTCGACCTCTGCCCGGTGGGCGCGCTCGTCTCCAAGGACTTCCTGAACAAGGCGCGCGCCTGGGAGCTCGACCGCACGGCGTCGATCTGCACCGGCTGCTCGCAGGGCTGCAACAGCATCCTCGAGACGCGCGACAACGTCGTGGTCCGCACCAAGCCCCGCTCCAACGAGGCGGTGAACCACTACTACCTCTGCGACCAGGGGCGCCTCGACTACCGCTGGATGAACCGCCCCGACCGGATGCAGGCGCCGAAGATCCGCCTGCACGACGTGCTCTCGCCGGTGGACTGGGAGATTGCCTATGGCGAGGCGAAGAAGGTGCTGGACGGCAAGCGTGCCTATGTCGTGGCGAGCCCCAAGCTCTCCAACGAGGCGCTCTTCCTCCTCAAGCAGGTCATCACCAAGACCAAGGGCGAAGGCGTCTTCCGCTGCGAGACGGGCCCCGAGGCGCCGCTCCCCGGCGTGCCGGACCTCTCGCTCCGCGCGGACCGCGCGCCCAACGTGAACGGCGCCGAGCTCCTCGGCTTCACGCGGCGCGACGCGGACGTCCTCGGCGGCCTGCGCGATGGCGACGTGCTCATCCTCGCGGAAGAGGAACTGCACGGCCTCAACGTGGACGCCGCCAAGAAGGCCTCGGCGGTGATCGTCATCGGCACGGCGTTGCCCGTCGGCATCCCCACGCCGGCCGTGGTGCTCCCCATCGCGAACGTCGCGGAAGAGGAGGGGACCTTCACCAACCTGCGCGGGCGCGTCCAGCGCTTCTTGCAGGCGAAGGCGGCCCCGGGGCTCGCGCGGCCGAGCTGGTTTGCGCTCGCGGACCTCAACGCGTCGCTGGGCATTCCGTCCGAGTACCTCCTTCCGGGCGCGGTCTTTGCCGCGATGGCCAGGAGCGAAGGCGCGTTTGCCGGGCTCAGCTACGAGTCGCTCGGGCTGCTCGGCGCCCCACTCGCCGGCGCCGCGCCGGTGGCGGGGGCCCGCTGATGCCGCCGCTCGACCCGATGCAGCTGCCGCCCGCCACGCTCCCGTTCGTCGTGTTCACGGCGATCAAGATGGTGATCATCTTCACCATCTATATGGTGGGGGTGGCGTACACGACCTTCGCCGAGCGGAAGGTCTCGGGCTGGATCCAGGACCGCCACGGCCCCAATCGCGTCGGCCCCTGGGGACTGCTCCAGGTCCTCGCGGACGGCGTGAAGAACATTATGAAGGAAGAGACGATGCCGGGCGGCGTGAACAAGCCGCTCTTCATCCTCGCGCCGATGCTCGCCTTCGTCCCCGCCTTCCTCGCGTGGGCGGTGATTCCCTTCGGCGCGCCGCTCCCGACGCCGTGGGGCAGGATCGACCTCGTCGTCGCGAACCTGCCGATCGGGTTCCTCTTCACGCTCGCGATCACCTCGCTCGGCGTGTACGGCCTCGTGCTCGCCGGCTGGGCGTCCAACAACAAGTACTCGCTCCTCGGCGGCCTCCGTGCCTCGGCGCAGATGGTCAGCTACGAGATCACGATGGGGCTGAGCCTCGTCTGCGTCCTCCTCGTGTCCGGCAACGTCTCGCTTCCGGAGATCATCAACCAGCAGGTCCATATGGGATGGAACGCGATGATCCTCTCGATCGCGGCGTTCCTCTTTCTCGTGGCGGCCTTCGCGGAGACCAACCGCGTGCCGTTCGACCTGCCGGAGGCCGAGGCGGAGCTCGTCGCGGGCTACCACAGCGAATACAGCGCGATGAAGTTCTCGATGTTCCCGATCTCCGAGTACGCGAATATGATCACCGCGAGCGCGATGTTCGTGACGCTGTTCCTCGGCGGCTGGGACATCCCGTTCACGGACTGGGACAACTTCGGGCCCGCGACGGTGGGCAAGGCCGTGGCGACCTTCGGGATGTTCGCCGTGAAGGTGGTCTTCTTTGTCTTCTTCTACATCTGGGTGCGGTGGACGCTGCCGCGCTTCCGCTATGACCAGTTGATGTCGCTCGGGTGGAAGATCCTGCTCCCGACGGCGCTGGCGTACATCGTGATCGTCGCGTCGGCGCTGCTCGGGCTCGACGCGATGGGCGTGGGGCGCGGCCCGATGCAGGGCTACGCGATGGGTGCGCTGAACCTGGTCCTCGCCGTGCTCTTCTTCTGGGTGTTCGACCGCGGGCGCCTGGTGAGCCCCGCGTCCCAGCGGCAGAGCCCCGCGCGGATGGCCGAGCTGCAGGGCCGCGCGGCGAGCCACACGTCGTTGTCCCCCGAGGAGATCCGCTGAGATGGCGATCAACGTGAAGGTGATGGACCGGCCGATCACCGAGGTGAGCTACGTGCGCGCGACCGTCAGCGGTCTCGCGCTCACGCTCAAGCACCTCATCGATCCGCATACGGTCACGGAGCAGTATCCCGAGGAGCGCTGGGAGCTCGCCCCGCGCTGGCGGGGCACGCACCGGATGCTCACGACCGAGGACGGCCAGGCCAAGTGCGTCGCCTGCGGGCTGTGCCCCACGGTCTGCCCGGCCAACTGCATCAAGCTGGTGCCGGGCGAAGACGAGCGTGGCAATCGCTAT
>CAYXQS010000224.1:0-2778 GCA_964466515.1 uncultured Gemmatimonas sp.
CCAGCGGCGCTCATGTGTGCGCTCTCGTTGTTTCCGTCAAAGCCCCGGAACTTCACTTCTGGCCAAGGGTCGATCGCTTCCAAAATCTTCGCTTGCTCCGCGGGCGCCAAGGTATTGAACGTGTCTTCCAACACCCGCCACATAGTCATAATCTCGCCGACCTCGGACACAACTTCCTCGTCCGTGTCATCGCTGCCGAAGATACCCGTGTATTCCCATCCGAGAGCCCACACGTGGCCCTCAAGGATCGCATCGCGCACGAAATCCGCATCTGTCTCGCTCTTTACCTTGTGATGCTTATGCAAGTCGCACAGCATCAAGAGGATCAATTTCTCACCTGGGGTCAGCGTGACTTTGCCCATTTGCGTCCCTCCGTCAGTTGCTTGCTCATTATACTGATTCGGTGACGTCAACTTGGAGAGCAACTGATGGTCCGCGCCTCCTGCGTCCTCTGGCATCCTGAGCCGCATCAGGAGGCATCAGGCGCGTGCAGGACGAGATCATCGACAGGCTGGATAGGATCGTGGGGGCGCTGACGCGCCCTTCGCGCGAGTACGTGGACATCGAGGGCGCGGCGGACTTCCTCGGCGTGAGCCGGCAGACGCTGGACGTCTGGCGGATGCACCGTGAGGGTCCAACGTTCATACGCGTCGGCAAGCAGCGGATCATGTACGCGCTGGCCGACCTTCGCCGCTTCATGGAAGCCAACAGGGTAGAGGCGCTGTCGTGAAGCTGGCCGCGCACGCCCCCGTGGGGCATCCGAACGACTGGCCGCCAGCCGAACGCCTCGCATTCCAATTGATGATTGACTCGATGAGCCGGCGCATGGCGGCGGGCGAGCACGAGATCGACGCCTGCCACGCGGCCGCGCTTGAGATCGGCCTGGACGGCGGCGCGGACCACTGGCTGGTCGACTGCATTCTCGCCAATGTGTTCGACCGCTTCTACATGCGCAGCGGCGACCACTACGCCAGCGCGGGCACTCTGCTGGATTACGGCACGGTTCGCGATCTTGATCGGCTCGGTGCCAGCACGGTCGTGTGGGCGAAGCGCGTGTCCGGGCTCAGCGACCACTGATCGTGGTTAATCGCAAACGTTTGTTTCCAGCGGGAGCCGGCCGCAGCAAAATCGCTGAATGAAGACGGGCGCGGCTCTCGGAGAGCGCCGCGCCCGCAAGGATCGACGACAATGACGGCCCGACCGACCAAGAGCGGGCCGAAGCGACAAGCCACGGAAGGAAGCTCATCTTGGACTACCTTAGCGAAGCCGGAGGGCGCGATACGCCCTCGAACGCCGACGCACTTCTCACCAACGAACAGGCGGCCGCCATGCTCGGGCTCACGCCTGACAGCCTGCGCGCCTACCGCGCGCCGACGAAGGCGCGCGGCCCCAGGTTCGTGAAGCTGCGCAACCGCGTCTACTACCGCCGCTCCGACGTCGAGGCGTACCTCGCCGCGCAGCAGGCCGAGCTCGACGCCCTCCTGCGCGGAGGCCGCTGAGATGACGGCGATCGACACCGCACAGATGCGCCGCGTCGCCGACGCCGGCCTCCAGCTGATCCCGCTGCACCGCTGGAACGAGACCAGCACCGACGCCAAGGGCCGCAGCCGCCAGGACGGAAAGCGGCCGCTGGACGGGAACTGGACCCAGAAGCCCTACCGGAACGACGACGTCCTCGCCCGCGCCGAGCGCGAGGGACGCAACGCCGGCGTGAGGCTGACCGCCGAGACGCTGGTGGTGGACTGGGACCCGCGCAACGACACGGCGACCGGCGACGTATCCTCGTTCGACGAGTTCGTGCTCGCGCTCGGCCTCAACCCCGACGACTTTCCGACCGTGCGGACGGGATCGGGCGGTCTGCACATCTACATGCGCAAGCCGACGGACGTGTCCGTGCTCGACAGCCTGGAGGAGTTCCCAGGCGTCGAGTTCAAGACGCGCGGCCGCCAGGTGGTCGCTCCGGGCTCGATCCACCCCAACGGGACCCGGTACGAGGTGGACGCTTTGAACGACAACTTCGAAGCAATGCCCCAAGCGCCATCGTCCCTGGTGGACCGCATCCGCCGCCCCGTCGCCCACGGCGCCATTCCTGCCGAAGGGGGACAGCACGACGCCGAGCAGGTCGCCGACATGCTCGCCGGCCTCGACCCGGAGAACTTCCGCGACCACGCCGCCTGGCTGCAGCTGATGATGGCGTGCCACCACGCGTCGGGCGGAGCGGCGCGCGAAGAGTTCGTCGCATGGTCCGCCGAGGACCCGCTGTACGCTGGCCACGAGTGGATCGTCGGCCGCCGCTGGGATTCGCTTCACGCCAAGACGGAAGGCTCCGCCATCACGGCGCGCACGCTGTACAAGCTGCTGCGCGACGCCGGCCGCGAGGACCTCGTGCCGCGTTCCTCCACGGCCGACGACTTCAAAGATGCGCCGGAACTTCCGACCGAGGCCGTGAGTCTTCCCGCGGCGGACGGCCCGCTCGCAGGCATGAACCAGAAATACTGGGCCGTGCTGAACGCCGGCCGCTTCCGGGTGATGTGGCTCGACGGCGACCCGGAAGAGCCCGGCCGGCGTCTGTGGCGCTCGCTGGCGAAGCCGGACTTCGAAGCCTATCTGTCGCACCGCCGGATCGAGAAGCTGGACAAGAAGGGCCAGCCGACGACCGAGCCGCTGGCCAAGGCTTGGCTTGAGTGGGGGCAGCGACGCACCGCGCGCGACGTGGTCTTCGTGCCCGACCGCCACGTCGACGGCTGCCTGAACCTCTGGACCGGATGGGGCGTGAAC
>CAYXQS010000225.1:0-2749 GCA_964466515.1 uncultured Gemmatimonas sp.
GTTCAAGGTCGGCTACAAGCCCGCCGGCGGGATCCGCACGGCGAAGCAGTCGCTCGACTATCTCCTCCTGATGAAGGAAGAGCTCGGCGACCGGTGGCTGCAGCCGGACCTCTTCCGGTTCGGCGCGTCCAGCCTCCTGACCGACATCGAGCGCCAGCTCGAGCACTTCGTGACGGGCCGCTACGCGGCGGCCCATCGCCACCCGATGCCATAACTTCAGGTCCAAGGTCAAAGGGGAGAGGTACAAGGTGACGACAACCACCGTCGCAGAGATCTTCCAAACGATGGAGTACGGGCCGGCGCCGGAGAGCGACGCCGAGGCGCGCGCGTGGCTGGCGCGGCACGGCGGCCGCTTCGGGCATTTCATCAACGGCGCCTTCACGAAGGTGGGCGCGACGTTCGACGCGATTGACCCGAGCACCGGCGACCCGCTGGCCAAGGTCACGCAGGGAACCTCGAAGGACGTGGATGCGGCGGTGGCGGCGGCGCGGAGGGCGTTTGCCAAGTGGTCGAGGCTCAGCGCGCACGCGCGGGCGCGGCACCTCTACGCGCTGGCGCGGATGGTCCAGAAGCACTCGCGACTCTTCGCCGTGGTGGAGTCGATGGACAACGGCAAGTCGATCCGCGAGACGCGCGACCTCGACATCCCGCTGGTGGCACGGCACTTCTATCACCACGCCGGGTGGGCGCAGCTCTTCCCGTCGGAGTTCGCGGGCTATGCGCCGGTGGGCGTGGTGGGGCAGATCATCCCGTGGAACTTCCCGCTCTTGATGCTGGCGTGGAAGATCGCCCCGGCGCTGGCGGCGGGGAACACGGTGGTGCTCAAGCCGGCGGAGTTCACGCCGTTGTCCGCCTTGCTCTTTGCCGAGCTGCAGGACGAGGCGGGGATCCCGCCGGGCGTGATCAACATCATCACCGGCGATGGCCGGACGGGCGGCGCGCTCGTCGAGCACAAGGGCGTGGACAAGATCGCCTTCACCGGCTCCACCGACGTGGGGCGCATCATCCGCAAGGCCACGGCGGGGAGCGGCAAGAAGCTCTCGCTCGAACTCGGCGGGAAGTCACCGTTCATCGTCTATGAGGACGCCGATCTCGACGGCGTCGTCGAAGGCGTCGTGGACGCGATCTGGTTCAACCAAGGGCAGGTGTGTTGCGCCGGTTCGCGCCTCCTCGTGCAGGAGGGGATTCACGACCGGTTGATTGACAGGCTGCGCGCGCGGATGGAGAAGCTCCGCGTGGGGAAGCCGCTGGACAAGGCCGTCGATATGGGCGCCATTGTCGCGCCGGAACAGTTGGCGCGCATCACCGCGCTCGTGAAGCAGGGGCAGGACGAAGGCGCCACGATGTGGCAGCCCAGCTGGAGCGTGCCCAAGAGCGGCTGCTTCTACCCGCCGACGCTGTTCACGAACGTCGAGCCCGCGAGCACGATCGCGCAGGTGGAGATCTTCGGCCCCGTGCTGGTGGCGATGACGTTCCGCACGCCCGAGGAGTCGGTGGCGCTGGCCAACAACACGCCGTTTGGCCTCGCGGCCAGCGTGTGGAGCGAGAACATCAATCTCGCGCTCGACATTGCGCCCAGGCTCAAGGCGGGCGTGGTGTGGGTGAACGCGACCAACCTGTTCGACGCGGCGGCGGGCTTCGGCGGGTACCGCGAGAGCGGGTTCGGGAGAGAGGGCGGGCGCGAGGGGATGTTTGAGTACTGCAGGCGGAAGGTGGAAGGTGGAAGTGAAAAGGCCACGACAGCGCGCCGGGCAGTCGCCGCTTCCATTCCCCCTTCGCCTTCCACCTTGAACCTGCCGTCTGTCGATCGGACTCCCAAGCTCTTCATTGGTGGCAAGCAGGCACGCCCCGACGGTGGTTACTCGCGTGTGATTGCTGGTCCCAAGGGCGCGCGCGTTGGCGAAGTCGGGGAGGGGAATCGCAAGGACATCCGCAACGCGGTCGAGGCCGCGCACGTGGCGGCCAAGGGGTGGGCGCGGAGCACCGGGCACCTGCGCGCGCAGATCCTCTACTACATCGGGGAGAACCTCGATGCGCGTGGCGACGAGTTCGCCGCGCGGTTGCGCGCAATGACCGGCGCGACGGCCGCCGACGCGCGCCGTGAGGTGGAGGCCACGGTCGCGCGGCTCTTCAGCTACGGCGCGTGGGCCGACAAGTGGGACGGCGCGGTCCACAGCGTGCCGATCCGCGGGGTGGCGCTCCAGATGAACGAGCCCATTGGCGTTGTCGCGGTTGCCGCTCCCGACGATGCGCCGCTGCTGGGCTTCATCTCCGTCATCGCACCGCTCATTGCCACGGGGAACGCCGTGGTTGCGGTGCCGAGTGAGACGCACCCGCTCAGCGCCACGGACCTCTACACGGTCCTCGAGAGCTCCGACCTGCCCGCGGGCGTGGTGAACATCGTGACCGGCGCCAAGGACGCGCTCGCGAAGACGCTCGCCGAGCACGACGACGTGGAGGGGATGTGGTACTGGGGCCCGCGCGAGGGCGTGAAGGCCGTGGAGTTTGCGTCCGCGTCGAATATGAAGCGCACCTGGTGCCACGCCGCGTCGCCGGACTGGCACGACGCGGCCGAGGGCGAGGGGCGGCACTTCCTGCGCGAGGCCACGCAGGTCAAGAACATCTGGGTGCCGTACGGGGAGTGAGGGAACCTCCCCTGCGGACCGGGGGGTCGGCACTTGTCGCGCGGGAGATGCGACAAACGCGACAAACGCGACAAACGCGACAAACGCGACAAACGCGACAAACG
>CAYXQS010000226.1:0-269 GCA_964466515.1 uncultured Gemmatimonas sp.
ATGTGTGCCGCGAACCTGCCGGCGGTCTTCACGATCTCCGCCGCCGGCCGCGCGTGGATGCCGTGCGAGTTGACGACCTGGACGTCCCGTTCGGGCATCAGCGCACCATAGAGTAGAGTACGAATGCGGCCAGCGTGAGGGTAGCGAGCCGCCAACCTTCGAACCGCCCGTGCAGCCAGGTGATGGCCAGCGCGCCGAGGGCCACGGCGGCGAGGACCGCCCCGAGTAACGCGCGCCCCGGCCCGATGATCCCCTGGGCGGCCACCGGC
>CAYXQS010000226.1:279-2731 GCA_964466515.1 uncultured Gemmatimonas sp.
CCACAAACGCGGTCAGCCGCGCGACGTGCGCAGGCCCCTGGCGGAGGATCGGCGTGCCGAGCGCGCCCGCCACACGCAGCCCGTCGCGCCAGCCCGCGTGCAACCCCCAGATGCGGAGGCCGAACTGCCCGATGTTGTACGTGGCCAGAAACAGCAGCACCACCGCGAGCGGCGACGCGCCGAGCCCGAACGCGAGGAGCGCGAGCGCCGAGCAGAGCGGCAGCCACCCCGCCCAGATCAGGCGGTCGCCCACCGAGCCCAGCGGGCCCGGTGCCGCGCACCGGAAGCGATCCACCTGTGCCGGCGGCGTGCCCTCGAGCTCGGCGCGCGCCAACGCGCCCACCGCCACGGAGGCGAGGTACGGGTGCGCGTTGAAGTAGCCGCTGTTGCGCGCCATCGCGGCACGGTACGCCTCGCCGCCGCGCCCGCCGGGAAGTCGACGCAACGCCGGCTCCAGCGAGAAGGCGATCCCGTTGCCGAGCATCGTCTCGTAATTCCAGACGCCCTGGATGGCGAGCATCCGGAGCACCATTGCCGCACGCGTGGGCCACGGGAGCACAATGCTCACGCGATCCCTCCTGCGAGGAGGAAGCCCGTGGCGAGGCCGGCCGCGAGCCACCACCGCGTGAACGCCGTGGTGCGCACCACCTTCCATACCGCCGCGAGCCCCACCGCGGACGCAACGCCCACCACCACCGCGCGCGAGAGCGTTGCCGGGAAGGTGAAGGTCCCGAGGATCGCCTCGTGGACGGGACCGAGGACGGCGAGCGCGCCAAAGGTGAGCCCGCCGCCACGCAGGAGATCCGCCGTCATCCCCGCCAACTGCAGGCCGACCACGGTGCCGCCCGAGCCGCGGGCAATCCGCTGTTGCTGCCGACGCGCCCAGATGGCATTCCATCGGCGCAGCACGACCATCGACGTGCCGCCGAGTGACGCCACGAGCAAGGCAAGGAGCACCGAGACCGTCATCGTGGCCGGGGTGCCGTCGGGCGTCATCGCAAAGAGCGCGCCGCCCACCACGGCCGCCGACCCCCACTCGGGATACCGCGAGGCGCCAAACGGGAGCGACTCCAGCGCGAAGAACTCGAGCGCAACGCCCACCGCGAGGCCACGCACCGGCTGGCCGATGAGCGCGCCCGCCGCCGTTGCCGCGACGATCGGCCGCGAGATCATTGCCTGCGGGAAGCTCACGACGTCGAGCCCCAGGACGGCGCCCAACACCGCCAACGGAATCAGCTGGAGGAGATCGGGGAACGTCATTCCGCCGCCCCGGCCAGGAACTCGTCGAGCGGCACCGCGGGCGCGTTGGGCACGTCCTGCGCGGCCACCGTCACGCCGAGCGCGGCGAGCGCACGCAACTCGGCCTCGTCCTCGGCTCCGAGGAACACATAGCGGAGACGCGGCGTCCGCCCTTCCTTGTGATGGATGCCGCCCACCGTCACCGCCCGGATCGACGGCGCGCGTTCGACCAGTCGCCGCATCGTGCTGACTTCCCCGGTGAGGAGCATTCCGGCGCGCGGATCCGTGCGATAGCGGTCGAGCCGTTGCGCGGCGCCCTCCACCGACTCGAAGTGGATCTCCATCTCCGGGGGCACGCCCATCCGGTAGAGCTCCTGCTCCCAGTCGGAGTCGACGACCGCGTCGTCCACAAGCACGAGGAAGCCGAGTTCGCAGGGCTGCCCCCACCCCACCACGACCTGACCGTGGACCAGCCGGTCGTCGATGCGGAAGAGATCAAGCGCCACCGCCGTCCTCCACGAGGAGGACCGCCTCGCGCCCGCGCGCGACCGCCTCGCGCACGTCGGCGCCGAGCGCAAAGGCAAGGAGCGTCGGCAGCGTCACGCCGGTGACGACGGCAACCTGCGGGTCGGTCTTGGCGATGCGTCGCGCCGCGAGGGTGCAGCTCCCCGCCGGGAGGTCGGTGAAGATCACGCGCGCGCCCGACGCCGCGAGCGCATCCCGCAGCGCCGTCTCGATGCCTCCCGGAGAGAGCCCCGCGTTCCCGACCGTCGCGAAGACGCCGCCCTGCCCCGTGATGGCCTCCACCGCCGAGATCACGCCGGCGGCGAAGCTCCCGTGGCCCGTGACGACCGCGCGTGGGCTATTCGTCGTCATCGAGCAGGTATCGGTGGACGTCGGCCTTCCGCTGCATATGGCCCTTGAGCCGCTCGTTGAACGTGACCGCCGGGTCTTCGCCCGCGTACATCAGCAGGTGGTTCATCGCGATCACCTCCGCCACGACGGTGATGTTCTTCCCCGGATTGAGCGGGACGACGAGCCGCGGGACCTGCACGCCGAGGATCTCGGTGGTGTCGCGGTCGAGGCCGGTGCGCTCCACCGGCATCCCTTCCTTCCACGCCTGGAGCACGACGATGACCTCGATGCGCTTCTGCTGACGCACGGCACGGATGCCGAAAATCCCGCGGACGTCAATGAGGCCGACGCCGCCGGC
>CAYXQS010000227.1:0-2642 GCA_964466515.1 uncultured Gemmatimonas sp.
GGCGAGACGATGGTCATCATCGGCTTCTCGGGGAGCGGCAAGTCGGTGGCGATCAAGCACATCGTGGGCCTGCTCGAGCCCGATGCGGGGCGCGTCTTCGTGGACGACGCCGAGGTGGGGAAGATGACGCGCCAGGAGCTCTACACGCTCCGCGCCAAGGTCGGGTACGTCTTCCAGTTCGCGGCGCTCTTCGACTCGCTGACCATCGCCGACAACATCGCGATGGGGCTCCGCAAGCAGGGACTCCTCACCGAGCCCGAGATCATCACGCGGGTCCACGAGGCGCTCGACCTCGTGGACCTCGACGATGGCGTGGGCGTGCGGCTCCCCGCGGAGCTCTCGGGCGGGATGCGCAAGCGCGTGGGCATCGCGCGCGCCATTGCCCTCCGCCCCAAGTACCTCCTCTACGATGAGCCGACCACCGGCCTCGACCCGGTGACGAGCGCCATCATCGACCAACTGATGGTGCGGATGCAGAAGCAGCTCGGCGTGACGGGGATCGTCATCACGCACGATATGCGCAGCGCGTACACGGTCGGCACGCGGATCGCGATGCTCTATGAGGGACGGGTGCAGCAGGTCGGCACGGTGGACGAGATCAGGTCCACGCGCGACCCGATCGTCCGGCAGTTCATCGAGGGCCGCGCCGAACCCGAAGCGGACGGCGCCGCCGCGTGACGCGTCGTCGCGCGCCGAGGGAAGAGGTCTCCGCCGGAGGCATCGTCTTCCGCCGTGATGGCGACCGCGTCCTCTTTCTTCTCATCCGCGATCCCTACCGCAACTGGGGGTTCCCCAAGGGACACCTCGAGGACGGCGAGGAGCCGGCGGCGGCCGCGCTGCGTGAGGTGGGCGAGGAGACGGGACTCGCGGCGCTCGAGCTCCGCGCGCCGGTGCGCGCCATCGAATGGACCTTTCGCTTCCGCGGCCGACCGGTGCACAAGACCTGCCATTTCTTCCTGATGGAGACGCCGGAGCGCCGCACCGCGCCGCAGCGCGATGAGGGCATCACCGCCTGCCGGTGGCTCTCGTACGAGCAGGCGCTCCGGACCATCTCCTACGCCAACGCCCGTGCGGTGCTCGGCGAGGCGTACGCGCTCCTCGAGGGTGCCCCCGCGCCGGTCGAGGCGGCGGGGCTCGGCTGACGATGCCGGAACGCCTGCTCGGGCCGCTCCCGCCGACCGCCGTGGTGGGCTACGGGCTCCGCGAACGCTCGCGCGAGCTGCTGCGCCGCAGCTTCCCCAAGCGCCGCGGCCGCCTCACCCTCGTCCGCTCGCGCGACGATGTCCTCGGCGCGCTCCAGCATTCGATGGTCGACGCCGTCGTGGTCGACCTGGCACAGCCGGGCGACGGACACTGGGCCGTGGCGGCGCTGGCGCGCGACTTCCCGAGCATCCCGTTCTTTGGGCTCGCGGCCCACCGCCCGGCCGACCTCACGACCATCGCCAAGGTGTGCAGCCAGTTTGAGTTCGCCGACTGCCTTGCCGAGGGGGTGGACGATGCGGTGGTCCGGGAGATGATTGTGCCGGCGACCTTCACGGTGCGCTTCGCGACGGCGCTGCGCGGGGCGGAGCTCCGGTTGGGGCTCACCACCCCGGTGCAGCGCGACGCGTGGCGGCTGGTGATTGCCCACGGGGGGCGGACGGTGCGCACGGATGCCATCGCGGCGGAACTCAGCCTGACCCGCGAGCACCTCAGTCGGCGGTTCTCCTCCGACGGTGCGCCCAATCTCAAGCGGGTGATCGACCTGGTGCGCCTGCTCGCGGCGGCCGAGCTCGCGAAAAATCCCGGGTACGACCTGCCGGATGTCGCGCGGATCCTCGGGTTTGCCTCGGCGTCGCACCTGGGCTCGAGTGCGCAGCGGGTGCTGGGGATCAAGTCGGTGTCCTTGGCGCGGCTCCGGCCGAACGAGCTGATGGACCGCTTCCTGAAGCAGGGGCGAGGGCGGTCGCGGTCGGGTTGAGCCTGGCGGCACCCGGCCAACCCTCAAGCCGGTCCCCGGATGTCTTGCAGGAACCCCGGGATTGTGATTATTTTCACAAGCTACCTTGGAACCGCGCCCAAACCCCGCTTGGGACCCCCAGATTTGTGGGCGCGACAGACAGACCCCTCCACGCTTCCCTCAGACCGATATGGCTTCCCAGACGGCGCTGCGCCCGGGCGAGATCAAGGACATCCTCCTCCGCGAGATCGAAGCGGCGGACCTCAACACCCTCGACGTCGAAGAGGTGGGGTCCGTCCTTGAGGTGAAGGACGGCATCGCCCGCATCTACGGTCTCCAGAAGGCGATGGCCGGCGAGATGCTCGAGATCAAGTCCTCCGAGACCGGCGAGAACATCACCGCGCTCGCGCTCAACCTCGAAGAGGACAACATCGGCGCCGTCGTCCTCGGCGACTACCTCCGCCTGAAGGAAGGCGACGAGGTGCGTCGCACGGCCCGCGTGCTCGAGGTGCCTGTCGGTCCGGCGATGATCGGCCGCGTCGTCGATGCCCTCGGTCGCCCGATTGACGGCCAGGGTCCGATCAACACGCCACACACGCGGAAGGTCGAGTCCGAGGCCCCCGGCATCATCGTCCGCCAGCCCGTCGGCGAGCCGATGCAGACCGGCATCAAGGCCATCGACGCGATGATCCCGATTGGCCGC
>CAYXQS010000228.1:0-2622 GCA_964466515.1 uncultured Gemmatimonas sp.
TCCAGACCGACGCGGCCATCAACCCCGGCAACTCGGGCGGCCCGCTCGTGAACAGCCGCGGCGAGGTCGTCGGCATCAACACCGCCATCGCGTCGCAGACCGGCTTCTACTCGGGCTACGGCTTTGCCATCCCGATCACGCTCGCCAAGCAGGTGATGGACGACCTGATTGACCACGGCGAGGTGCGGCGCGCGGTGCTGGGCGTCGGCATCAACGAGGTCACGCCCGAGGACGCGCAGGTGGCGGGACTCAGCGTGATTGCCGGGGTCAAGGTGAGCGGGTACAACGGCGAGGATTCGCCGGCCCGTCGCGCCGGGATGGAGCCGGGCGACATCATCACGAAGGTGGACGGCCGCGCGGTGGACCGCGTGAGCGCGTTGCAGCGCGCCGTGCGCGCCAAGAAGCCGGGCGAGACGGTGGAGCTGGAGGCGATGCGCTACGGCTCGCGGAAGACCTTCCGCGTCCGGCTGGGGGCGGCACCGAGCGGTGAGGCCACCGTGGCCGTGGCCGACCGCGAGCCCCCGCGCCCGCCGGCCAACTCCCGCCTCGGCATCAGCGTGGAACCCGTCCCCGAGGCGCTGATCAACGCGCGGCGCATCCCCGAGCAGTACCGGGGACTGCGCGTGGTAGAGGTCGAGCCCGGGAGCCCCTCGGCCGACCGCCTGGTGACCAACGACGTGCTGGCCGAGATCCTCTTCCCGGCACCCAAGACACGGATTCGCTCCACCGACGACCTGCAGGCCGCGCTCGAGAAGGTGAAGCCGGGGGAGGTGCTGAGTCTCCTGGTGTACCGGGCAGCCGCAAATGGCGGTGGGGGGACGGTCGTCGTGAACCTACGGGCCAACTAGCCGGCGGTGCGCCCGATGTGGGATGTGGACGTGGCTCCACAACGCGAAAGTGGCGGAATTTGGTAGACGCGCGGGACTTAGGATCCCGTGCCGCAAGGCGTGTGGGTTCGAGTCCCACCTTTCGCATAGCTCCCATCCCCGAGGCCGTCCCGTTAGCTTTGTCAGTCTGGCCCCACCCGCCCCGCCCTGGCGATGACGCCGTGGCGGGGCAAGATGCATTGGCCCGCCGCCCGACCCCCCTGAATCACCCGAACCTCCGCAATCCGTTCCCGTGACGACCAATACGCTCGACATCCAGATCACCGCCACCAAGAGCGAGGGGGCCGAACGCCGCCTGCAGGTGGCCGTCCCCCCGGAGCGCGTCGCCGAGGCGCGCAACAAGGCCGTGGGGCGCGTGGCCAAGCAGGTGCGCATCCCGGGCTTCCGTCCGGGCAAGGCGCCGGCGGCGATGATCCGCAAGCAGTACGCCGCGGCCATTGACCAGGAAGCCGTCGAGGCGCTGCTGCACGAGGCCTTTGAGGCGGTGCTCGCCAAGGAAGACCTCAAGCTCGTCACGCAGCCGCACGCCCACGACGTGAAGTTCGGCGAGGACAACGGCCTGAGCTTCGAGCTGCACTGCGAGGTGCGCCCCGAGGTCACGCTCGCGCGCCTCGAGGGCTTCCGCGTGATGCGCCCGAAGGACGCGGTCACCGACGAGCAGGTGACCGAGCAGATCGACCAGATGCGCGACCAGCGGGCCACGTGGACGCCGGTGGAGGGCAAGCCCTCCGAGGGCGACCTGGTGACGGTGCTGCTCGCCACGGCCGACGACGACGGCACGATCCCCGAGGGCAAGGAGTACCGGCTGGTGCTCGGCGCGGGCCAGGCGATTCCGGCCATCGAGGAAGTGGTGCTCGGCCTCGCCGCAGGCACGGCGGTGGAGCAGTTGGTGAAGTGGCCGGACGACTTCCCCGACGAGGCGCAGCGCGGCCAGTCGAAGATGGTGCGCGCCGAGCTGACCGAGGTGAAGAGGAAGGAACTCCCGCCCCTGGACGACGCCTTCGCGGCGGAGATGGGCGACTTTGCGTCGCTCGACGCGTTCAGGGCGGTGGTGCGTGAGGACCTCGCGGCGGATGCCGTGCGCCAGGCCGACGCGGCCGCCCGCACGCAGCTCCTCGACGAGATCGTCACGGCCAACCCCTTCGACATCCCGCCGAGCTGGGTGAAGCAGATGGTCCGCTCGTACGCCGAGGCGTACCAGATCCCGGAGGAGGAAATCGGCCGCTTTGGCGACGAGATCCGCGGGATGGCCGAGCGGCAGGTGCGCCGCGACCTGATTCTCGACACGATCGCCGAGCGCGAGCAGCTCGCGGCGAGCGAGGGGGACGTGGACGACAAGGTGGCCGAGCTGGCGCAGAAGCGGGGCATCGAGCCCGGCCAGCTCTATGCCTCCTTGCAAAAAGCGGGACGCCTCCGCGAGCTTGAGAGGAGTCTCACCGAGGAGCGCGTATTCAAATGGCTGCTCGAACGGAACACGATCGACCAGGCGTAGGCGCCGCAGGCACATCCCACGAGGACGAAGACCCGATGCCGATCATCCCGAATCCGTACGTCATTGAACGGTCCAGCCGCGGCGAGCGCACGTACGACGTGTACAGCCGGCTGCTGATGGACCGCATCATCTTCCTCGGTACGCCGGTGAACGATGACGTGGCGAATATGATCATCGCGCAGTTGCTGTTCCTGGAGGCGGACAACCCGGGGCGCGATATCCATCTGTACATCAACTCGCCGG
>CAYXQS010000229.1:0-316 GCA_964466515.1 uncultured Gemmatimonas sp.
GCCTCGATCAACCGGTCGGCCAGGGTGGATTTCCCGTGGTCGATGTGGGCGACGATGCAGAAGTTGCGGATGAGGGTCGGGGGCGTCACAGCCTTCAAAGCTAGTGCCCCGAGGGGTTCACTCCAACTGGCGGGCCACATAACTTCCCCCTCCAGATGTCAGCACCTGCCGGACCGGCGCCGAGGGCGCGCGCCGACCTGATGGATCCTGCCACCCTCGCGGCGCTCGGGCGTCTCGAGGTTGTTTCCCGTTGGGTGGTGGACGGCGTGCTGGCCGGGCTGCATCGCTCGCCGCGCAAGGGCTTCTCGGTGGAGTT
>CAYXQS010000229.1:326-2591 GCA_964466515.1 uncultured Gemmatimonas sp.
CATCGGCCGTACCAGCCCGGCGACGATCTCCGCTTTATGGACTGGAAGATCGCGGCCCGCGCGGACCGCTGGCTCATCAAACAGTACGAGGAGGAGACCAACCTCCGCGCGACGATCGTGCTCGACGTGAGCAAGTCGATGGCGTGGCGCTCCTCGCCGCTGCTGCTCACCAAGCTGGAGTACGCCGAGCGGATCGTCGCGGCGCTCTCGCTGCTGTTGCTCCGCCAGCGCGATGCGGTGGGGTTGGTCCGTTTTGACTCCGTGGTGCGCTCGGTGGTGCGGCCGGCCTCGCGCACCATCCAATGGAAGCGGATCCTGGCGGGGCTCGCCGAGCCCGGCTCGGGCACCGGCTCCGACGCCGCGGGCGCGTTGCGGCGCGCGGCCACGCTGATCAAGCGGCGCGGGATGGTGGTGCTGGTCTCCGACCTCCTGCTCGAGGCGCCCGAGGTGGACGACGCGGTGCGCGTGCTGCGCGCGCAGGGGCACGACGTCACGATCCTCCACCTGCTCGATCCGGCGGAACGCAGCTTCGAGGTGGCGTCGGGCGAGGCGCTGTTTGTCGATACCGAGGGCGGTGACTCGATGGCCGCCACCCCCGCCGAGGTGCGCGAGGCGTACGCGGCGACGGTGGTGGAGGCGATGGACGAGTGGCGCGCGCGCTTTGCGGCGTCGGGCGCCTTCTACGAGCCGGTGATGACCGACGCGCCCTTTGGCGTGCCGCTCCGTCGTGCCTTCGCCGCGCGCCAGCGACTGCCGTGAACTTCCTCGCCCCGTGGGGGCTGCTCCTCGCGGCCGCGGTCGCCGTGCCGCTTGCGCTGCACCTGCTGCGTCGACGCACCGGGACGCGTGTGGACTTTCCGGCGCTTCGGTACCTCCTGCGCGCGGAGAAGGAGCACGCGCGCGAAGTGCGGCTGCGCAACCTGCTGTTGATGCTGCTGCGCGTGGGGATCGTGGTCTCGCTCGCCCTGGCCATTGCACGGCCCGTGGGGCCGCTGCCCGGCGCCGGACACCCGCCAACAGCGGTTGCGATTGTGCTCGACAACTCGCTCTCGACGACCATCGCCGGAAGCGACGGGCCCGTGTTGGCGCGCCTGGTGTCGGCGGTGCGCGCGCTCCTTGCCGCCGCGGCGCCGGGCGATGCGGTCACGCTGGTCACGATGGACGGCACGGCGCTCGGCGGCTCGGCCGCCGCGCTGGACGCCGCGCTCACGCGGCTTGGCGCGCTCGATGGTGCGGGCGATGCCGCGCGCGCGCTGACGCGCGCGCGCGCCGTGCTCGACGCCAGCCCGCTCCCCGAGCGTCGGCTGGTGGTCCTCACCGACGCGCAGGCCAGCGCGTGGGGCGCACTGGCGCCGGTCGAGGCAGGCACCGGGGCGCCGGTGACGACGCTCTTTGTGCCGCGCGGTGCCGCGCCGGCGAACCGTGCCGTGCGTGCGGTGACCGTGGACCCGCCGCACTGGAGTCCGCGCGGCACGGTGCGTGCCACGGTGACGGGCGCGGACTCCGTGTCGTGGCGCCTCACCCTCGGCGGCCGCTCGGTGGCGCGCGGCACCGGGATGCGCGGCGCGCCGATCGTCGCACGCGTGGAGGCCACGCAGCGCGGGTGGCTGGCGGGCACCATTGAACTCGCGCCGGACGAACTGCGCGGCGACGACACGCGGCACTTTGCCGTCCACGTGGGCGAGGCGCCCGCGGTTGAGCTCGATGTCGGCGCGGGGGCCTTCCTGCGCGGCGCGGTCGCGGCGTTGGTGGACGCGGGCCGCCTTCGGCGCGGCACCGAACTCTTCATTGGCTCCGCGGCGTCGGCGCAGGCACGGACGCCCGGGCTGTTCTTTGCGCCGTCGGACCCGCTGGACATCGCGGCGGCCAACCGCGCCCTCCAGGGAACCCGCGCGGGGGTCCCGTGGCGATTGGGCCGACGGCAGACGGGTCCGACGCCTTTGCGCGGCGACGGGCTCGACGGCGCGCGCGCGGAGTCGTGGCACGAACTCCTCGCGGTCCCCGGCGGCGCGGCGGCCGACACCCTGGCGCGCGTGGGCGGCGCGCCGTGGGTCGTGGCGGGCGACGGCTATGTGCTCGTCGCCTCCGCCGCGGATGGCGATGCCACGGACCTTCCCGTGCGCGCCGCCTTCGTGCCGTGGATCGATCACCTCGTGGCGCAGCGGCTCTCCGCCGCGAGCGGCGTGAGCCGCGAACGTGCGCCCGGTGCCGCGGTCCGCGTGCCCGCGGGCATCGACGCGCTCGAGTTGCCGGACGGCACGCGGC
>CAYXQS010000230.1:0-1608 GCA_964466515.1 uncultured Gemmatimonas sp.
AAGACAGGATTGAGGTATGGGGGATACGGGGTGAGGCGACGGCGACTACTGCGGGCGCAGACGCACGACGGTCTGCCGGTCCGCGCCGTAGAAGTCTCGGCAAACGGCCTGCACTTCACCAGTCGTGATGGCGTCCACCCGGGCAAGGACCTCGTCCAGGGGACGGTACGGCTCATCGTACAGCTCCACGGCCGCGGCGCGGTACATCCGGGACGAGACGCTCTCCATCCCCAGCGTGATCTGTCCCTTGAGCTGCTGCTTGCCCATCGCCAGCTCCTCGGCCGAGAGGCCGGCCACCTGGAGGAGCGCGAGCTCGCTGCGCACGACGTGCATCGCGTCGGCCACCTTCTCCGGCGCGCAGCCCAGGTAGATGCCCGTCATTCCGGCGCTCTTGTGGAAGCTCTGGAACGCGTGCACCGAGTAGGCGAGCCCCAGCTCCTCGCGGACGCGCTGGAAGAGGCGCGAACTCATCCCGCCGCCAAAGAGCGCGTTCACGAGCATCAGCGGATGCCGCCGCGGGTCGCCGTAGGGAACGGTGACGTTCCCGAGGACAAGGTGCGTCTGCTGGATGTCGCGTTCCACCGACTCTTCCGTGGGCGGCACGGGGGTCGGCGCGGGGACGGCGGGCGCCGCCGGGTCGGTGCCGCGCGCGAGTCCCATCCATCCGGCGGCGTTGAGCACCTCGAGGAGGCGCTCGTGCGGGACGTTCCCTGCCGCGGCCACGACGACCTGCTCGGGACGGTACGCGCGCGAATGCAGCGCGCGCAGGTCGTCGAGCCCCAGCGCCTCGACGGTCTCGGGCGTGCCGAGAATCGAGTAGCCCAGCGGGTGATCGCCCCAGAGTGCCGCGCCGTGGATCTCGAACACGATGTCGTCGGGGGTGTCGTCCACCATCGCGATCTCCTCGAGCACGACGCCGCGCTCGAGATCGAGGTCCGACTGCCGGAGCGCCGGCCGGAACATCAGGTCGAAGATCACGTCGGCGGCCTGCGGGAGATGCTCGTCGAGGACGCGCGCCTGGAAGGAGGTGTTCTCCCGCCCGGTGTACGCGTCGAGCGAGCCGCCGAGCGATTCGAGGGCGAGCGCGAGTTCGCGCGCGGACCGGCGCTCGGACCCCTTGAACACCATATGCTCGAGGAGGTGCGAGACGCCCATCTTGTCGCGCGACTCGTGCAGCGACGCCGAGCGGACCCAGGCCCCGAACGCGACCGACCGCACTCCCGGCATATGCTCCGAAAGTACGGTCAGTCCGTTGGGCAGGACGGTCCGTTGCACGCCGCGTTCAGCGACGACCGCGACGGACGCGTCGGTCACTCGCGGCCGCGGCCTCCGCGTCCGCCGCCGCGCGGCCGGTCCCCACGGGGACGGTCGCTGCGGGGGCGCTCCTCGCCTTCGCCACCCTCGCCGCCGCCCACCGCGGCCGGCTCGGCCTCGGAGGCGCCTTCCGGCTTGGGCAGCAGGGCCTTCATCGAGAGGCGCAGGCGGCCGCGTTCGTCGCGATCGATCAGCTTCACGGTCACGACCTCGCCCTTCTTCACCACGTCCTCCGGCTTCTCGACGCGCGTGTGACGCATCTCGGAGACGTGGAGGAGCGCCTCGGTGCCCGGC
>CAYXQS010000230.1:1618-2584 GCA_964466515.1 uncultured Gemmatimonas sp.
CCGGCATAATCTCGATGAAGGCGCCGAACGCCGTCACCGACTTCACGGTGCCCTGGTAGGTCTCGCCCACCACCGGCTCGGCCGTGATCGCCTGCACCATCTGGCGGGCGCGCTCCATCGCCTCGCCACCGACGGCGGCGATCGTGACCATCCCCGAGTCGTCCACCGAGAGCTCGGCGCCGGTCTCGTCCTGGATCCCGCGGATCGTCTTGCCCTTGGGGCCGATGAGGTCGCCGATCTTCTCGGGGCTGATCATCATCGTGACGATGCGCGGCGCGTACGGCGACAGGTCCGGACGGACCGTCGGCAACGCCTTGTTCATCTCACCGAGGATGTGCAGGCGGCCTTCCTTGGCCTGCGCCAACGCCTCGGTCATAATCTTGAGGTCGAGTCCCTGGATCTTGATGTCCATCTGGATGGACGTGATGCCGGCCGCGGTGCCCGCGACCTTGAAGTCCATATCGCCGAGGTGGTCCTCAGTGCCGAGGATGTCGGTGAGGATCGCGTACTTCTTCCCTTCCTTGATGAGCCCCATCGCCACGCCGGCCACCGGGGCCTTGAGCGGGATGCCCGCGTCGAAGCAGGCCAGCGAGCCGCCGCAGATCGACGCCATCGACGACGAGCCGTTCGACTCGAGGATCTCGGAGACGATGCGGATCGTGTACGGGAACTCCTCGAACGCCGGGAGCACCGCCTGGATGGCGCGCTCGGCGAGCGCCCCGTGCCCGATCTCGCGGCGGCCGGTGCCGCGCATCGGCTTGGCCTCGCCCGTGGAGAACGGCGGGAAGTTGTAGTGCAGCATAAACGACTTCGTCGTTTCCTTGGCGACGTCGATGTTATCCAGGCGCTGGACGTCGTTGGCGGTGCCGAGGGTCGCGACGACGAGCGCCTGCGTCTGGCCGCGCGTGAAGAGCGCCGAGCCGTGGGCGCGCGGGAGCAGCGTGGTGTCGACCGAGATGTCACGCA
>CAYXQS010000231.1:0-2579 GCA_964466515.1 uncultured Gemmatimonas sp.
GCGTGCTCCCAGACGTCGAGCCCGAGGATCGCGTGCCGCCCTTCCATCAGCGGATTGTCCTGGTTCGGGGTGGACTCGATGGAGAGCTTGCCGTCCTTTGCCGCGACGAGCCACGCCCAGCCGGAGCCGAAGCGACCGACCGCCGCCGCCTGGAACTGCTCGCGGAACTTGGCAAAGTCGCCAAACGCCGCGTTGATCGCGGGCGCGACATCGCCCGTGGGCTCGCCGCCGCTCTTTGGGGCCATCACGTTCCAGAAGAGCGAGTGGTTCCAGTGGCCGCCGCCGTTGTTGCGCACCGCGCCGCGGACCGCCTCCGGCACCTTGGCGATGTTGCGGCAAAGGTCGTCGAGCGACCACGACGCCAACTCCGGCGCCTTCTCGATGGCCGCGTTCAGGTTGTTGACGTACGCCTGATGGTGCTTGCCGTGATGGATCTCCATCGTGTGCGCGTCGATGTGCGGCTCGAGCGCGTTGAAGGCGTAGGGGAGGGCGGGAAGGGTATGTGCCATCGTGGATTCCTCGGGTGAACACGCGGGGGGTGAACCTAGTGACTCAGCTATCCGTCGGGACCGGGGTTCGGTTCCGGCGCGACTTCCACCAGCCGTAGATTCCCGGCGTGATGGAGACGAGGACGATCCCGACGATGAGCTTCTCGACGTGGCGGTCGAGGCCGGGGACCATCTTCACCACATAATAGCCCGTGAGGAGCATCGACCAGATCCACGCGAGCCCGCCGATCACGTTGTAGAACACGAAGGTCGAGTAGCGCATCCTCGCGGCGCCGGCGACCACGGGCGCGAAGGTCCGCGCAAAGGGCATAAAGCGCGCGAGGATGATGGTCTTCCCGCCGTGCCTCTCGTAAAAGGCGTGCGCCGCCCGGAGGTGGCTCTGCTTGAACCAGCGCGAGTCCTCCCGCGTGAAGAGCGCCTCCCCCGACCGGTGCCCGATGAAATAGGCGATCTGGTCGCCCAGGATCGCGGCGGCGCTGCAGAGAATGCCGAGGATCCAGACGTTGAGGTTCACCAGCGGGTCGTGGGCCGCCGCGACCAGTCCCGCGGTGACCAGGAGCGAGTCGCCGGGAAGGAAGGGGAAGAGCAGTCCGGTCTCGATGAAGATGATCGCCGTGATGCCGAAGTAGCCGGCGGTGGCGACAAGGGTGTCGAGGTTGCGGAGCTGGTGGAGCGCGTCGACGATGAAGTCCATCCCACAAGGTAATATCTTCCCCGGATGTCCATCCTCGACCGCGTGGCGATCGTCCTGCACAAGCCGCAGGATCCCGTGAACATCGCCGCCACGGTGCGCGTGATGAAGAATATGGGGTTCGTGGACCTGCGGCTCGTGGCGCCGGTGGCGTACGACCCCTGGCGGATCGAGGGCATCGCGCACGGCACGCGCGACCTGGTGGACCGGATCCGGCACTTCGACACGCTCGACGGGGCACTCGCCGACTGCGTGTTCACGGCGGCGTTCGGCGCCAAGCGTCGCGCGCACCGCTGGCCGATGACGGAGCCGCGCGAGCTGGCGCCCGTGATGCTCGAGCGGGCCGCCGAGGGCCCCGTGGCGCTCCTCTTCGGGCAGGAGGACCACGGGCTTCCCAACGACGCGCTCGACGCCGCGCAGGTGATGGTGCGGATCCCCACCACCGAGCACGCCTCGCTCAACCTCGCGCAGGCGGTCCTCGTGGCCACCTACGAGCTGCATCTCGCGGCGGGCGACGCCACGCGCGACGTGAAGCGCCACAAGCACCACGCGCCGCTCCCCAAGCACGACGAGTGGGAGCGTGCACTCGCCGACATCGACCGCGCGCTCGCGGCGATTGCGTTCTACAGGACGCGCAGCCCGGAGCACATTATGCGCAGCGTACGCTCGCTCCTGAATCGTGCCGGTCCGGACAGCCGCGAGCTCACGCTCGTGCGCGCAATGGGCATCGAGGTGATGCGCACCATCGATCGTGTGAAACGCGGCCTGGAGTAGCGTCGCCGTCGGGCTTGCGGTGGGGTGTGGGGCGGGGCATTTTTGCAGTGAGTGTGTCCTTGTGAAATCGTTCACAAGCCGAATGTTCCAGTCGGATTTCCCTTCCTAACCCGAGTGCGCGCTGATGACGGGTCGCAGCAAGTGGGTCGTGGTTCCCGGAATGGTCGCCATTGCGATTGCCGCGACGATGTTGTCCGCCTACGCCGGCTCCCAGTCCGGCGGCGGTGCACCGGCCGCTGCCGCGCAGGAGACGGCCACCGAGCGCGCCAATCGTGAGGCCTTTGGGAAGGTCGTCGAGGAGCCGTGGTCGTACAGTGGGTCCTCCGGCTACACCTTCTATGTAGGTGGCGGGATGGGCCGCTCCCCCGAGCAGCCGGTGAAGTTCCCGCACCCGGTGCACGTGAACGCGCTCAGGATGAATTGCGCGTTCTGCCACAACGCCGCCGGCACCTCGCCCGACCCGGGCCTCCCGGCCGTCGCCACCTGTATGTCGTGCCACCTGGTGGTCGCCGGCCAGCGCCCCGAGATCCAGAAGCTCGCGCAGTACTTCAATGCCCGGCAGCCGGTGCCCTGGGTGCGCGTGCACAAGGTGCCCGAGTACGTGC
>CAYXQS010000232.1:0-2523 GCA_964466515.1 uncultured Gemmatimonas sp.
CGCGGCGAGGCCGTCGAGCCCGTCGGTGAGGTTCACGGCGTTGCTCGTCCCCGTCATCACGAACGTGACGAACGGGAGGTAGAGCCACGCCCAGGTGGGGACGATGAGGACGTACTTGTAGAACGGCAGCGTCGTGGACGCGCCGGGCAGGTTGTTCAGCGGGTACTGCCAAAGCACGTAGCCGAGGGCCAGGCCAATGCTGATCTGCCCGGCGAGCTTGTAGCGCTCCACCAACCCGCGGTTCTCCTTCCCTGCGCGCTTCTGGCGGAGCTTGAGGAAATCGTCGAGGAAGCCGATGCCGCCCATCAGCACGGTGACGCCGAGCGCGAGCCACACGTAGGTGCTGGTGGGCATCATCCAGAGGAGCGTGGACCCGACCACCGCCACGAGGATGATGAGCCCGCCCATCGTGGGCGTCGTCCCCTTGCTCGCGTGCGAGTCCGGCGTCCCCGCGCGCACCACCTGATGCACCTGCATCGACCGCAGCCCCCGCAGGATCCACGGCCCGACGATGAACGAGATCAGCAGCGACGTGATGGCCGCGCCCGCCGCCCGGAACGAGATGTACCGGAAGATGTTGAACGCACTCTCGTACTGCGTCAGCGGAAAGAGAAAGTGGTACAGCATCAGGTCGTGGCCCAGGTGACGAGGAGGGGGACGAGGCGTTCGAGCCGGACGCCGCGCGATGCCTTCAGGAGGATGGCCGCATCGGGCGCCAGCCGGGGCGCCAGTTGCGGCCAGAGATCGTCCACATCATCGGCCACGAGGACGCGCGCATCGCCGGGCGCGAGGGCCCGCAGGGCGGCGGCAAAATCGCCGACCCCTGCCACCACCTCCGCACCGCTCGCCAGCGCGGCTTCCGCGACCTCTCGGTGCGCACGCTCCGCGTGCGCCCCGAGTTCCCGCATCGTGCCGAGGACTGCAACGCGTTGACGCCCCTCCCCGACCGCACGCAACAGCGCAATCGCCGCCCGCGCGGACCCGGGATTCGCGTTGTACGCGTCGTTCACCAGCAGGGCGCGCCCGAGCGGCCCCACCGCCGAGCGCATCGCCGGCTGCGGCATCGCCGCAATCCCGGCGGCCGCCGCCTCGCCGCTCACGCCAAACTCGGACGCCACCGCCAGCGCGAGCGCCGCGTTCCGGAGATTGTGCGCCCCGGGGAGCGGCACCTCGACCCGCGCGCCGTTCCAGTTGAGCCAGCCGCGCCCGTCGGGATGCAGGCCGTACGCGGTTGCGCGGCGGTCGCCCGCATCGAGCCCGGCCGCCACCACGCGACTCGCGCGCGCGCGCGCGGCCGCCACCACCTCGGACTCCGCCGCCGGCGCAATCGCCAACGGCACCTCCACGCACAGCGAGAGCTCCTCCTCCATCACCCCGGCGAGGTCGCCGAGGCCTTCGAGGTGCTCTTCCTGCACGGTGGTGATCACCGCGACATCGGGCCGAATGATCTCCCGGAGGATCGCGATCTCGCCGGGCACGTTGGTCCCCGCCTCGATCACCGCGAGTTCCGCCCCGTCCGGCAGCGCCAACAGCGTCAGCGGCACGCCGATCCGGTTGTTGAGATTTCCCGTGGTGGCGTGGACGCGAAACCGGCTCCCGAGCGCGGCACGCAGCAATTCCTTGGTGCTCGTCTTCCCATTCGAGCCGCCCACGGCAATGACCGGCCGCGCCCAGGCCTCGCGGCGAAACCGGCCGAGCTGGCCGAGCGCGACGAGGGCGTCCTCCACCGCAAACACCGGCACGCCCGGCACGGGCGCGCGCCGCGCGTCCTCCACAACAAGCGCCGCGGCACCCGCGCGCACGGCCTCGGCGAGGAAGTCGTGGCCGTCAAACCGCTCGCCGCGCAGCGCCACGAAGCAGTCGCCGGCCGCGATCGTGCGCGTGTCCGTCGTCACCCCGGCGATGGCACGGCCGTCCGACGGCCCGCCGCCCAGCGCCCTGGCAATCCGTTCGAGCGTCCAGAAGGAGGAGCTCATCGCGCGCCTGCCCCGAGGATCCCGCGCACGATCTCCGCCTCGTCAAAGGGCAGCGAGACCGTCCCGCGAATCTGGTACGTCTCGTGCCCCTTCCCCGCGAGCAGCACGACGTCGCGGTCGCGGTCGGCGATGGCGATGGCGTGCGCAATGGCGGCGCGGCGGTCCTCGATGCGGTCGTAGCTCCCCGGCGCGAGCGGCGCGACGATCTCGTCGAGGATCCGCTCCGGGTCCTCGGTGCGCGGGTTGTCGCTCGTCACCACGAGATGGTCGGCGCGCGCACGCGCGGCCTCGGCCATCAAGGGGCGCTTGCCGCGGTCCCGATCGCCGCCGCAGCCGAAGACGACAATCAGCCGCCCCGGCGTGAAGGGACGGAGCGCGGCCAGCGCGCGCGCGAGCGCATCGGGCGTGTGCGCATAGTCGCGCAGCACCGTCGGCCGTTCGGCGAGCAGTTCGAGGCGGCCCGGCACCTGCGGCGCCGTCGCGAGACGTCCGGCGACCTGTTCGAGCGGCACGCCCAGCGCCATCGCGGCGGCCGCGGCGCCGAGGG
>CAYXQS010000233.1:0-2485 GCA_964466515.1 uncultured Gemmatimonas sp.
GGTCCGCCGGCACGCCCGGGCGCGCACGGCTCTCCCCCAATCCGACCGCGGCGGCCAGCGAGCGCCCCGTCGTGATGCGCCCGCCACTGAGGACGGCCACGCCGGCCAGCCGCGGTGCGGCGTCGGGCGGCCAGTCGTAGAAGCTCTGCACCCACGCCGGCCCGGTGGGCGTGGGAACGACCTGGACGCGCCCACGGCGCGTCTGCGTGAGGTCGCGCCCAAACCCGGCCTGGTCCGCCGCGTGCTGGAGCGATTCCAGGATGGTCGTCCAGCGCGGGCCGTGCGCCGCGTGGTACTCGGTACGCCGAATGGCCCCACCGCGCACGACAAGCACGCCCAGCGTGCGCCCTGCCCACGGGATGTCCACCGTGGAGGCCCAGGCGAGCCCGCCCGCGCTGTCCATCTGAAAGAAGGTGGCCGGCCCGGCGGCGAGATCCGCATCGGCGTCGTCCGCGCGGGTGATGGCCCGGGAGCCGAGGGTGTCACCCCGGAATCCCACGCGCGCCATCGCGCGCCCCTGCACGAGCCCCCAGTCGAGCGCCGGCGGCCGCTCGGCCGCGAACCACTCCGGTGCCGCATCGGGCGCGGTGAAGAGCGAGGGAAAGCGCACCATCCAGGCGCGCGTCACCGCGTCCGGGAGCTCGGTGGGCACCAGCCAAACCCGCCCCGTCTGCGCCTGCACCACCGCCGTGGCGGCGTGACGGACGTAGTGCCGATCGCGCCCGTTGAACGGCAATGGGGCCGTGAGCGGATACTCGTCGGCCGTGGTGAAGAGCTCCGTCACCCAGTAAAGCGAGTCGCCGCGCAGGAGCGGCGTGATGGTGGGGCCGGCCTCGAGAAACGGCACCGCGCGCACGAGCCGCTCCCGCACCTCGCGATGCGTCACGAGCCGTGGGCGGAGCGCGGGCGCGTCCGCCAGGAAGAGGCGTGGGTCCTGCTGCGCCCAACTGAGGGCGAGGCGAGGCAACGTCCCCTCAAAGCGCGGTGCCGCGAGCCGCCCCGCCGTGTCGGCGACGAGCGCGTAGGGGGCGCTTCCGGGTGCCACGAGCACGCCGCGCAGTCCCAGGTCCACCGTGCCGAGCACCGCAGCCGGCCCGCCGCGCGCGTCCGTCAGCGAGGCCTGGACGCGGTCGAGGGCCCAGCGTGCGGACGGACCGGCGTCCGCCTCCGGACGGAGGAGCGCGGCCTCAAGCCCCGTTGGGCCACCGTGCCAGGAGAGCTGCATCCCCTCCGCCGGGGGCGCCTCAAGCTCAATCCAGCGCGTGAGGGCGGCAGGATCCCACGCGCTCACCTGCTGGGGGATTGCGCGGACGGCCACGGTGCCGAGCGGGAGCGTATCGCCGCCGGCGATTTCGTCCACGCCGTAGGCGCGGCGCGTGAAGAGCGCGCGTGTATTGAGGTAGGGCCGCTCGCGCACCTGCGCGGCGGGCGACGTGAGCTCGTCACGCGCGACGACCGGCAGCAGTGCCCCGGCCACCGGGCCGCCGAGGATCAGTGCCGAAATGAGCGTGAAGGCGAGCCGCAGGTTGCCGCGCCATCCGGCCCAGACCAGCACGGCGGCCACGGGGAGCGTGGCAAACGACGCGATGGAGAGGTAGACGAGCGCGACGCGGTGGTCGAACGCCGAGAACGCGTGCTCGAGCGCGGCGTTCCCCCAGATGCCGCTGCCGTCGCTGAAGCGCGCGTAGCGGTCGAGCCGCCAGCCCCAGCCGACGAGGAGCACGATGATGCCGGCGAGCACCGAGAGGTGCCGCCGCACCCAGGCGGAGACGTAGAGCCCGTCGTCGCCCCACTTCACGCTGGGCGTGCTCGCGTAGAGCGCCATCACCGCGCCGGTCACGGCGAGGACCGCGAGCGTGGCGCGCTCGAGGACGTTGCGTTCCCACGGCAGCCAGGTGACGTAGAAGCCGAGGTCGCGCTCGAGATACGGCTCGAACTCGCGGAAGGCGACGCCGTCCCACGCGAGCGCGGCGGTGGTCCAGTCGTGCGGGAGGAGTGCGAAGAGCGCGCCAAGGAGCAAGGCGCAGGCGGCGGCAAGGAGGGTCAGGCGTCGCGCCGGCACCGCCTCGGGGACGTCAATGTTGGCCAGGCGCCGCGGCAGCACGAGCGAGACGATGGACTGGCGCACCGCGAAGAGGTTGGCAAAGGCGAAGAGCGTCACGGAGACGAACGCCGCCGACGCGAGCGCCGTGCCGTGGAGCGCGCGGCTCCTCCAGACCTCGCCGAACCCGAGCGCGTGATAGAACGCCCAGTCGGCGTAGCGCCCCGCGAGCCACCGGCCCGCGAGCAGGGCGAGCGCGCCCCCGGCGATGAACCAGAGGAGGCCGCGCCGCCCACGCCCGCTCATCTCAGTGCGCCGTTGCGCCGACCCGAACGCCCTGTGCGGCCAGCCACCCTTCCACCTCGGCGCGCAGCTCGGCCAGACGCCGCTCGCTGTCGGCCTCGAAGCGCAGCACCAGGATCGGTTGCGTGTTCGAGCTGCGGA
>CAYXQS010000234.1:0-2395 GCA_964466515.1 uncultured Gemmatimonas sp.
GCAAGAAGTTCCGCGCGGCCGCCACGAAGGTCATGGCGCCGGCGTACGCCCCCAAGGCCGCGCTCGAGCTCGTCAAGTCGGCCGCGTTCGCGAAGTTCGACGAGACGGTCGAGATCGCCGTCCGGCTCGGCGTCGATCCGCGGCACGCCGACCAGGTCGTCCGCGGCACCGTCGTGTTGCCCGCCGGCACCGGCAAGGCGGTGCGCGTGCTGGTCATCGCGGTCGGCGACAAGGCCCGCGAGGCCGAGGCCGCCGGCGCCGACTTCGTCGGCACCGAGTTCATCCAGAAGATCAAGGATGGCTGGACCGACTTCGACGTGATGGTGGCCACGCCGGACCAGATGGGCCAGGTCGGCCAGCTCGGCCGCGTGCTCGGCCCCCGCGGCCTGATGCCCAACCCGAAGGCCGGCACCGTGACGTTCGACGTCGCGAAGGCCGTGAAGGAGACGAAGGCGGGCAAGATCGAGTTCCGCGTCGACAAGGCCGGCAACGTCCAGGCCGCCATCGGCAAGGTCTCGTTCGGGCTCGATGCCCTCGAGACGAACTTCAGCGCCTTTATGGACCAGATCATCCGGTCCAAGCCGGCCGCCTCGAAGGGCGTCTACGTCAAGACCGTCGCCGTGTCCAGCACGATGGGCCCCGGCGTTCGTATCGACACCAACCCGTACCGGTAAAGGACCCCGACGATGAAGCGATCCGACAAGGAAGTGCTCGTCGCCGAGCTGAAGGACAAGCTCGTCGGAGCCGATGCGGTCTACTACACCGACTTCACGGGGCTCAACGTGAAGCGGATGACCGAGCTGCGCCGCCGGTTCCGCAAGGCCGGCGTGGAGTACGTGGTCATCAAGAACACCCTCGCGCTGCGGGCGGTGAACGAGGCGGGCCTCGCGGGGCAGGTGCTCGCGGGCCCCACCGGCGTGGTCGTGGCGAAGGATGCCGTGGCCGCGGCAAAGCTCCTCACCGACTTCGCGAAGGAGAACGACGCACGGCCCACCGTGAAGGGCGGCCTCTACGAGGGCGCCGCGATCGATGCGGCCGGCGTGAAGAAGCTCGCGTCGCTCCCGACGCGCGATGAGGCGCTCTCGATCCTCGTCGGCACGTTCAACAGCGTGCTGATGATGTTCGCGCTCGCCCTGGATGCACGGAAGTCGCAGCTCGAGTCCTCGAACTAATCCCCCAGGCGTCCGCCTGATCACACGCCCCAGGGATGTCCTGGGGGAACACTTTTGGAGAACGGAACAATGGCAAACGCGACTATGAGCAAGGACGAGATCCTCGACGCGATCGGCAATATGTCGGTCATCGAGCTCGCGGACCTGATCGAGGCGTTCAAGACGAAGTTCAACGTGACCATCGCTGCCGTCGCCGCCGGCGGCGCCGCGGGTGGTGGCGCGGCCGCGGCGGCCGTCGAGGAGAAGACGGAGTTCGACGTCGTCCTCAAGGAAGCCGGCGGCAAGAAGATCCAGGTCATCAAGGTGGTGCGCGAGATCACGGGCCTCGGCTTGAAGGAAGCCAAGGACCTGGTCGACGGCGCGCCGCAGACCGTGAAGACCGGCGCGTCCAAGGACGAGTCGGCCGCGATCAAGGCCAAGCTCGAGGCCGAAGGCGCGGTGGTCGAGATCAAGTAAGGGCGAAGGGTCGGGGCGGCGCCGCCGTGGCGACACGCGGCGCCCCCCCGCACGACCTTCCACCCTCACTTGGTCCCGCCGATGCAGCTGATCCTCCGCACGTCCCACATCTGAAGTTCCTTTCGCCTCGCTCCGGACGGCCGCCTCACGCGGCACGCGTCGGGGACGAGGCGGTTTTCGCCTGTTCACGGGTGAGCCCCAGGTCGATATGATCAAGCAGATCTCTTTCGGAAAGCTCGAGCACGGGATGCAGATGCCGCATCTGCTCGACATCCAGACGCAGGCCTTCGAGTCCCTCCTCCAACTGGACGCCGCCTCGCACGATCGCGAGGACGTCGGCCTGGAGCGGGTCTTCAAGGATCTCTTCCCCATCACCGACGTCCACGAGAACTTCTCGCTGGACTTCAAGCGCTACACGCTCGGCGAGCCGAAGTACTCGGTCGAGGAGTGCATCGAGCGCGATATGACCTACTCCGCACCGCTCAAGGCCACCCTGGTCCTGACGGTCTTCGAGGAGAACCCGGTCGACGGGAAGAAGCGCCTCAAGAACCAGATCGAGAAGGAGGTCTACCTCGGTGAGCTGCCGCTGCTCACGCCGCTGGGCACCTTCGTCATCAATGGGGCCGAGCGCGTCATCGTCTCGCAGCTCCACCGCTCGCCGGGCGTCGTGTTCGAGGAGAGCACGCACCCCAACGGCCAGCGCCTCATCTCGTCGCGCATCATCCCGTTCCGCGGCTCGTGGGTCGAGTTCACCGTCGACATCCACG
>CAYXQS010000235.1:0-2355 GCA_964466515.1 uncultured Gemmatimonas sp.
GTTGCCGGTGGGCTCGTCGGCAACCTCGACTCGCAGACCTCCGAGGAGATTATGCGCGTCTTCGAGCACCTCGCCGACACCGGCCAGACGGTGATTATGGTGACGCACGAACCCGACATCGCCGCGCACGCGCGCCGCGTGGTCGTGCTCCGCGACGGCCAGATCGCCAGCGACGATCGCCGCGAGAAGTTCACCGAGAAGCTCGGCATCACGGTCTAGGGACCGCCGATGCCGCTCTTCGAGGCCGTCCGCCTCGCCCTCGCCACCATCCGGGTGCAGAAGCTCAAGAGCTTCTTTACCCTGGCCGGCGTGTGCATCGGCGTGATGTTCCTCATCTCCGTCGTCTCGATCATCGAGGGGATGGGGCGCTATATGAAGGAGGACCTCGTCGGCAAGCTGATTGCCGTCAACTCCTTCGAGCTCCGCCGCCGCCCGAACATCAATATGGGCGATATGGACCCGTCGATCTGGGAAGAGTATCGGCGCCGGCGGCGGCTCTACATCTCCGACCTCCTGCCCGTCGTGGAGGCACTCCCCGCCGGGACGCGCTGGGCGCTCGAGGCGGAGAACAACGTGACCGCGGTGAGTCGCTACGCGCGGCCCCGCAGCACCAACGCCATCGGCATCGATGGCGACTGGTTCGCCATCAAGAAGCTCGCCCTCAAGGACGGGCGTGAGTTCACCTCGCAGGAACTCGCCCAGGGCGAGAACGTGGTGATCATCGGCCCCGATATGGTCGAGCGCGCCTTCCCGGGCGTGGACCCCATTGGCCGCGAGCTCCGCGTCGGCGGCGTCCCCTACCGCGTGATCGGGGTGACCGAGTCGCGCGGCAGCGCCTTCGGCATCTCGTTCGACAACTTCATCATCGCGCCCTGGCGCTCGTCCATCCGCAAGCTGCTCAACCCCGAGCCGCAGATGATCGACGCGGTGGTGGTGCAGGCGGACAACCAGGTGGCCCTGACCGAGGCGAAGGAGCAGGTACGCGCGGTGATGCGCACGCGCCACAAGCTCCGCCCGGGCACCAAGGACGACTTCTCGATGGAGACGTCGGAGAGCGCACTCGAGTTCTGGAACAAGATCGAGGGCTACCTCGTGGTGGCCGGTGTGGCGCTCCCGGCCATCGGGCTCGTGGTCGGCGCGATCGTGATTATGAACATTATGCTCGTCGCGGTGGCCGAGCGGACCCGGGAGATCGGGATTCGCAAGGCGCTCGGCGCGCGCCGTCGCGACATCCTCGCGCAGTTCCTCGTCGAGTCGGCCACGCTGAGCACGCTCGGCGCGATCCTCGGCATCGCGCTCGGCATCGGGCTCGCGCAGTTCATCGCCGCTATCTCGCCGCTGCCGGCGAGCGTGGCGCCGTGGTCGATCATCGTCGGCGTGGGGGTCGGGATGGGCGTCGGCATCGTGTCGGGGGTGTATCCCGCGAGCCGCGCCAGCCGCCTCGACCCGATCGTTGCGCTCCGGCAGGAGTAGCCCGATGGCCGACATCTCCACGCGCTTCTACAGCGTCACCGAAGGGGTCCGCATCGCCACCGAGGCGATCGTGGGCAACAAGGTGCGCGCCGGCCTCACGATCCTCGGCGTCGCGGTGGGCGTCTTTGTCGTGGTCGTGATCTCGGCCGCGGTCCACGGCATCAACACCAGCGTCGCCAAGGACTTCGAGGCCACGGGGCCGACGACCTTCTTCGTGTCGCGGTACCCCATCACCTTCGAGGCCTGCGACGGCACCGAGGACACCTGCACCTGGCTGCGGAACCCGCCCATCACCTGGGCCGAGGTGGACCGGCTCTCGGCGCTGGAGAACGCGGCGGCGGTGGGCGTGCGGATGGACTGGACCGGTGCGTACAAGTACCGCGACCGCCAGCTCGCCTCGGCGCCGATCGAGGCGTACACGGCCAACTGGGCGGTGTTCGGCGCGCCGGATATGCTCCCGGGCGGCCGCGTCTTCACCGAGCAGGAGGTGCGGAGCGCCGCGCGCGTCGTGGTCCTCAACACCACGGCCGCCGACCGGCTCCTTGGCGACTCGGACCCGCTCGACAAGGTGATCACGATCAATACCGTGCCCTTCACCGTGATCGGCGTCTATAAGGACCAGGCGAGCTTCCTCGCCGGCGGCGACCGCCCCAAGGGCGTGATGCCGGTGACGACGCTGCAGCGCGCGCTCAACGTGGCGCGCGGCGATATGGCGCTCGTGGTGAAGCCGCGGGAGGGCGTCCACCGCGACGTGATGGTGGACGACGTGACGGCGACGCTGCGCGGGATGCGCGGCCTCCGCCCCACCGAGGAGTCCACGTTCGCCGTCATCACGCAGGACAAGCTGATGGAGACGTACGACCGGATCTTCGGGATGTTCTT
>CAYXQS010000236.1:0-2351 GCA_964466515.1 uncultured Gemmatimonas sp.
CGAGCGGCTCGAGCACGAGCTCGCCCACCCGGTAGCCCGCGCGCTCGACGGCCTTCCGCAGGTTCATCGCGGGCGATGAGCCGATCGTGACGAGATACATCTCCGTCTCGAGCCGCGTGCCGATCATCCCGATGGGGTCACGCACGCCCTGGTTCTTGTCGACCGTGTATTCCTGCGGGATCGCGTGGATGAGCTCCCGGTCCTGCGGGATGGCCTGCGCGCGCGCCACGGCGTTGGCGCGGTCCACGTCGGCGCGCGTGATCTCCGCGCCCGTCACCGATGCGATGCCGGTGGAGGTCATCGCCTGCACGTGCTCGCCCGCAATCCCGGCGTACACGGTCTCCACCCGCGCGCCCGCCATCCGCTCGGCGTCCTGCATTGCCTTGGTGATGGAGCGCTGCGTCTCCTCGATATCCGCGACCACGCCGCGGCGGAGCCCCGTCGTGCGGGCCTGTCCCACGCCGAGGATGTTGACGGTCGGATGCTTGGGCAAATCGCCGACGACCTCCGCGATGACCGCGGTGGTCTTGGCGGAGCCGATATCGAGGCCGGCGACGAGTCTGTCGAGGTTCATCGGGTTGGGTTCTGCAGTCTGGCGATCACTTGGTCTCGGAAGCGCACGTCGATCTCTTCGGCGCGCCAGGACCGGCGCGCCAGGTCGAGCTCCACGGGAAGGACTTCGGCCAGCCGCGCTGCCGTGACAGACGCGTCGGCGAGGATCCGGAACTCGGGGAGCCGCAACACCACCCCGCCCTGCGACAGACGGCCCGCCTCGCTCACGCGGGCAAAGAGCGCCGGTTCGCCCTCCTGCAGCTCGCCGAGGAGCCGCAGGAGGAGCGTGTCGCGCGACGCGAGCACCGGGAGATCGACGTCCATCGTCGTCGGATCCACCGGCAACGAGTCCCCCGCCGCGTCCGTGACGATGAAGCCGCTGGCCGTGCTCACCAACGCGACCGGCGGGTTCTCCGTCACCAGCACGACGAGGGTGCCGGGGAGCTTTCGCCGGATGCGCGCCGTGCGCACCTGCGGATGCTCCTCCACCCGCGCCACGAGCGGCGACACGTCGTCCCAGATGGACGCCGTCGTGTCGACCCTCAACCGCGAAACGATTTCGTCGGGTGCGGCGTAACGCACGCCCTCGAGTTCCACGCGCCGCACGCGGAAGAAATCCATCTCCTGCAGCAGCGCGCGTCCCCACCACGGGCTCGTCGCCACCGCGAGCACCAGCAGGACCCGGCCAATGCGCCGGAGGCGGCGACGCCACGGCGGGAGCTCCCCCCCCATTGGCCCCGACGGCCGTGCGTCGGTGATCATCGGGCGCGGAGTCGGTCGAGGAGTTCGGGCCCGGTGCGCGTGATGTCGCCGGCGCCGAGCGTGAGCACCACATCGCCGTCGCGGACAATCTCCGCAAGCGCCGCGGCGAGCGCGTCGCGCGCGCCCATCCAGGCCGGCGCGTGGCGCGCGGCGGTCAGCGCCTCGGCAATCAGCGCGCTCGTCACGCCCGCAATGGGCCGTTCGCGCGCGGGATAGATGGCCGCCAGGCACACCACGTCGGCCAGGGCGAGCGCCCCGGCGAACTCCGCGGCAAAGTCGCGCGTCCGGCTGAAGAGGTGCGGCTGGAACGCGGCCACGATCCGTCGGCCCGGAAAGGCGTCGCGCGCCGCGGCGAGCGTGGCGCGCACCTCGGTGGGATGATGCGCGTAGTCGTCAATCACCTCCACGCCCGCCGCCGCGCCCAGGCGTTCGAAGCGTCGCTCGGCGCCCACGAACGCCGCGAGGCCCGGCGCCATCGCGTCCACGCTCAGTCCCCACGGCCCAATCCCGCACGCGAGCGCGGCGAGCGCGTTCCGCACGTTGTGGACGCCGGGCACCGCGAGGCGGACCTCGCCCAGCCGCTTGCCGTCGTAGCGGACGGTGAACACGCTGCCGCCATCCACCGTGCGGAGGTCGGTGCCCACCAGGCGCGCGTCGGGGCTGGTCAGCCCGTAGCGGATCACCTCTGCCGTGGCCGGCGACGGCAGCGCGTTGGCGCCCGGGTCGTCCGCGCAGAGGACCACATACCGCGCGCGCCCAACGAACGTCGCGAACGCCGCCTCGATGTCGGCGAGGTCGCGGTAGATGTCGAGATGATCGGCCTCGACGTTGGTCACGACCGCCACGGTCGGCCAGAGCGCGAGGAACGACCGGTCGTACTCGTCGGCCTCGACCACGAACAGCTCGTGGCCGCCCGGCGAGAGGTTGCCGTGCCACGCGCGTACCCGCGCGCCCACCACGCCGGTGGGCGCCTCCCCCGCGGCGGCGAGCGCCTCGGTGGCCATTACCGTGGTGGTGCTCTTCCCGTGCGTTCCCGC
>CAYXQS010000237.1:0-2325 GCA_964466515.1 uncultured Gemmatimonas sp.
ATCGAGACCGGGCGTATGGCCAAGCAGGCCGCCGGGTCCTGCCTGGCCATACGCCCGGTCTCGATGATGAGGGGGCGGCCAGCGAAGGTCCGCTCAATGCGATGCATCATTCTGTTTTGTCTCTGATTCTGTACACGAAGCGCGCGATCCGCGTCAGTGCGGTCGCGCGCTCGTGTGGGTGAAGCGCTTAGTAGCGCAGGCCGAGGTCGGCAATGATCTTGCGGTACGCGTCGACGTCCGTGCGCTTCAGGTAGTCGAGGTGCCGCCGGCGCTTGCCGACCATCTTCAGGAGGCCACGACGGCTATGGTGGTCCTTCTGGTGCGCGCGGAAGTGCTCCGTGAGGTAGTTGATCCGCTCCGTGAGTACCGCGACCTGCACCTGTGACGAGCCCGTGTCGGTCCCGTGCTGGCGATGCTTCTCGATCGCCGCCGTCTTGACGAACGCCATCCCTGATGTCCTTGCCTGCGCTGCGCAGTGCGTTGAGTTGCCTAATCCGTGGTAGCACAGAAACTTAGGCGGTCTTGGCGGCGCTGTAAAGGGGCGTCCGTGGGGCCCCCTACTCCCCCCCAAACCACCCCGTCACGATCCGCTTCAGGTCGTTGAACGTCACCGTCACGAACAGCAGCAGGATTGCCGCCAGCCCGATCCGCGCATACCACTCCCGCACCATCGGCGGGAACGGCCGCCGGAAGATCCCCTCGGCCACCTGGAACAGGATCTGCCCGCCGTCCAGCAGCGGAATCGGCAGCAGGTTCAGGATTGCCAGGTTGATGCTCAGGAAGGCGATCAGCGCCCAGACGTTGTCCAGCCCGGACTGCGCGGCCACGACGCTCGACCGGATGATTTCCACCGGCCCGCCGAGCTGCGAGACCGCCACGTTCCCGCGGAAGAGCCCGCCGAGGACGGTGAGGACGCCGCCCCCCATCTCCCAGGTCGCGTCCCAGCCGGCAATGACGGCCGCGCCCAGCGGCATCGGCACGCGCACGGGGATGCCACGCACGGCCGCCCCGATCCGCCCCACCGACTGCACCTCGCCCAGGGGAGGCGTGGGGACGTCCTGCGCCTCGGGGGTGATGGTGAGCGCGACCGTCTCCCCGCCCCGGACCACCGAGAACTCGAGCGGCTGCCCCGGCGCGGCCGAGACGGCCTCGAGGACCTCATTCCACCGCGTGACGGGTGCGCCGCCCACCGACACGATGCTGTCGCCCGCGAGCATCCCCGACCTCGCCGCCGGACGCTCGGCGAGCACCGAGTCCACCACGGCCGGGATGTATCCCTGACCGTAGTAGGCAAAGATTCCCGTCGAGACGACGATGGCCAGCACGACGTTCATAAAGACGCCGGCGAGCATAATGACGAGCCGCTTGTAGAGCGGCTTCGACTCGAACCACCGGTCCGGGGGGATCGGCAGCGGGCCGTGCGGGATCATCGAGTGCTCGTCCCAATGCCTCGACCGCTCGACGGGCACCGCCTCCTTCGCGTCGCCCTCCCGGGCAAGCTCCGGCCCACCCTCAAGGATCGACGCCTCCTCGTCCTCCTTCGACGCCATCCGCACGTAGCCGCCGATGGGGAACATCGAGATGGCGTACTCCGTCTCTCCGCGGCGGAAGCTCCAGAGGGGCTTGCCCCAACCGAGCGAGAAGCGCGGCGCGTACACGCCGGCCCACTTGGCAGCGAGGAAATGCCCCAGCTCGTGGACGAAGATCACGAGGCCGAGGACCAGCAGTGGGGCAAGCCAACTCAACATCAGGCGATCTCCTGTACGAGTGCTCTCGCGGCGCCGTCGGCCGCGAGGAGGGCATCACGATCGTCCCCGGGCAACGCGCCGAGCCGCGTGAGCGCGGCGTCGATCGCGGCCGGGATCCTGCCAAAGGCGAGCGAGCCCGCCAATACCCGCGCCACGGCGGCTTCGTTCGCGGCGTTGAACACGGCCGGCGCCGCGCCACCGGCCCGACCGGCGGCAATCCCCAGGCCGAGCGTGGGAAAGGCGTCGTGCCGCACGGGCTCGAAGGTCAACGGGCTGTGCGCCAGCGGATCGAAGCGCGGCACCGCCGCGTCGACGAGCCGCTCCGGATACCCCAGCGCGTAGAGCACGGGGAGTTCCATCGAGGGCACGCCCATCTGCGCGAGCACGCTGCCGTCGTCGAACTCCACGAACGAATGCACGATGCTCTGCGGATGCACCACGACCTCGATCCGGTCGTACGGCACGCCGAAGAGGACGTGCGCCTCGATCACCTCGAGTGCCTTGTTGGCGAGCGAGGCGCTGTCGACGGTGATCTTCCGTCCCATTGTCCACACCGGATGCTTGAGCGCGTCCTCGA
>CAYXQS010000238.1:0-2279 GCA_964466515.1 uncultured Gemmatimonas sp.
ATATGCGGCATCGGTACTACGATCCCGGGACGGGGCGGTTCACGCAGCGGGACCCCATCGGGCTCGCGGGGGGCATCAATCAGTATGGGTACGCGGGTGGGGATCCGATCAACTATGCTGACCCATTTGGATTGTGTGCGCAGTCCGAGGGTGACACCACGACGGTCGAAGTTTGTGAGACCGTGGCCGACCTTCCAGTCCTTCGCAACGTCGGGGTGAAGCATCGGTGGTTTCGGATCGGCTCGTGGGAGGCGGGCCTCGGCCAGCAAGACGGGGGCGTACCTGGCGAGGGAGACTACGAGACCGAGAACAACCTCCCGTTCTTTTCGCTGACGGAGGTCACGAATCATACCGGCCGCGGAGCGATGCCCGGGGCTACGTGTCGCGCGGTGACCGACGTGAGTTCCTCGTGCGTGAGGGCGCAGATGACGATTGGCACTGGCCGGGGGGCGTTTGGGCCCGGCAACAACTGTCAGACGCTCGTGAATGGTGTGCTGCAGCGATGCGGCATTCCATCGGCGGCACCCGCCGACGCCACTCGCGTGCGCCGATGACGCGGTCGAGCGGGCGTGTACTGCCGTACGTGTTGCTCGCCGCTGGATGCGGGTTGTTGGCGCTCTACGCCGGCCTCGGCTATGTGATGGCGGGAATGTTGGGCGATCCGTTGCGACAAGATCTCCGGGCGGCGATCGCGTGGGGGATCCTCGCGCTCGGCAGTGGAGCCGCCGCAATCGTGTTTGCCGTGGTTGCAGCTCGTCGCAGGCGGAAGGCGCGGTCGCGACGAGAGTGAGCTGCCGGCACGCCGCATTGCTGTCCCGAACGTGAGCGCGCAGCGCGCCCCTTGTGACCCGGGAAGTGCGCCCGGCAACCCGCGGCTCGGGTCTAATTTCGAGACTCAAGGTCTCATCGGATCGCGAGAGCTCGCGGACCGCCGGGGCGCACCTGTCCAGGGTCGTCCCGCGCGCGCACCGGTGGGACGACTGTGGGGACGAGGACCTGCAGTTGTCAAACAGCGCCGTGTGGCAGCACGCACGTGGGTCTCTTCCGCGACAATCAAAGGTCCTGGGGGCTCGTGCCTGCACGGCCCGACACATCTTCACGGACGGTTCCGGACCGGACCCGCGGACGATCCATCAGTAACGCGAAGGTCGCGTCACGCTGCGCGCGCCTCGTCTGGGTCGAATAGGGGCGTCCATCGGGTCCCGCGCTACGGCTCTGCCTGTCGGATGCGTGGCGGCTATGCGGCGGACTCGACGGTCCGCGCCGCCAGCGGATCGTGATGTCCATTGGCGTGCCGTCCCCGCCGCCACCGCGCCTCGTCCCACGCCTCGCCGGTCTGCGCGATGTGCAACAGCACGGGCACCAACCGCCGCGCGATCGCGCACACCGCGCTCACCTTCCGGCCGCCGTTGCGCTTGACCATCGCTTCGTAGTCCGCGCGGAGGAGCCCCTCCGGCCGACACCACCGCCCAGCCAGGAGGAAGAGCTGCCGGCGCAGCAGCGGCCGTCCGCGCTTGGTGGCGCGCACGCGCGACTGCAGCGAGGTGCCGCTCGCACGCCGCGCGAGATTCATCCCGGCGAGCTTGAGCACTTGGCGCGGCGCGACGAAGCCTTCCGGCGTGCCCAGTTCGGCGACGAGCGTCGCGGCGCAGAGCGGGCCGACCTGCGGCACCGTGACGAGCGCCGCGGCGCCCGCATGCTGTGCGACCAAGGCCTCGAGCGCGGCCTCGACGTCGGCGAGTTGCGCGCCGACCAGGTCAAGCCGCGCGAGGAGTCGGCCGAGTTCGGCCCGCCGGCCGTCTGCGGCGGTGGTCAACGCGATGCTCGTCCGGGCCGCCGCCTGCAGCGCCCGCACCTCGTCCGCCTTGTGGTGTCCCTGCGAGACCGTGCGCACGAGCCGCGCCAGTGCGGGGAACGGCGCCATCGCGAGGTCGGTCGCGAGCGGCCACCTGGCCAGCAGCGCGCGCGGCGTGCGCTGGTGCACGCGCGCGAAGTGGTCGAGGAACTCGGGCCACGCGAGATCCAGCGCGGCCTGCGGCCGATTGGTAAGCCGCGTCTGCTCCACCGCGAGCCGGTGACGCTCGGTCGTCAGCAGCCGCATCTCGGCCACGAGGGGGGACAGTACGGCCGTCTCGACGAACAGGCCCTGGCCCACGAGCCGACAGATCTGCCCCGCGTCCTTCGCGTCGTCCTTCCGCGGGGAGTTGTCCTCGACCTCCTTGAGCCGTTTGGTCACCACCGCGGAGACCGTGACGAGCGTCGCGCCCCAGTGGCGCAGG
>CAYXQS010000239.1:0-2267 GCA_964466515.1 uncultured Gemmatimonas sp.
CGAAGCCGTCGTACCACAGCGTGGTGGAGTCGTCGAGCGTGAAGTGCGCGCCGTCGGTGCTCCGCGTGCGCTGCTTCCCGCGCGCGTCGTACGTGTACGCATCGGCGAACACCCCGGTCCGCGTCGCGAGGTGTCCGTCCGCGTCATAGGTGCGGGCCTCGGCGACATCGCCCGGCAGCGCGCTGCCCGTCAGCCGGCCCGCTGACGAAGGAGCTCCTCGACGAAGGGATGTTCGGCACACGGAATGCGGCCCGCCGGGCGATCGCCGAGTTCATCGAGGCGTCGTACAATCGGGAACGGCGGCACTCGTCGCTCGGCTTCCGATCGCCGGTGCAATACGAAACGCAGATGCTCAGGGTAGGCTAACTTGGCTGTCCACTAGGCTGGGTGAACTCCACGCCAAGGAAGCGCATCCTTTTCGGACTTCATCTTCACCTCATCCTCGTTAGGCCTCGAGGGCCAGCTTTCTCCTCGCACCTTCGATCAACATATCCGTACCTGGGATCAACTCTGCAAGCCGAACCTCTTGTCGAACGCATAGCTCCTCGATTCGGCGTCGATAGGGAAGGTACGGCACACCGGCTGTAGCGATCCGAGCATGAGTCGACTCATGTACTATTGTCATTGCGACGGCCAAAGGGACTTGCCGTTCCACTGCTGAAGCTTCGAGGGCGATTCCTCGATAGAAGTGCCAATACTGACCAGCCCACGCGTATCCTCGGACAATCGCAATTCGCGGCGCGAGCGAGGCTAGTTGTCGTAGCTCTCGCGGACTCACGTCATGGATTAGATGAAGGACTTTGACTGTGACCTCCATTGCGGTCGCGCCAGAGGCGTCGCGCGTAAGATCGACCACCTCGATTCCAAGCACGTTCGCTTTCGGTGCGCTGTCGGAAGCCCAGCGTAGCCCGACGGCGCCGATGCGTTGCCTGGAGTTCGAGAAACATTCCTTCACGTGAAGGAGCATCTGTTTGGGTGCCACTATGGGTTTGCTTGATTCGGTTGACTCTCTCTGGGCACGGCCGTCGTGCTGTCCTGCCCACGATTATTGTCCTTCTGGCAGTCTGTCTGCTCTGCTGGTGGTTTGTCTCCGCACGGGTTCGTCGGTGTAGTTGGGACCGACTTAGAGGTACTTAACGCCAGTGCAACGCCGAGAACGAACGTCTTCAGATTGCGGGCACCCTGGCTAGCGAGCATAGTGATTGCCTCGGACTGTTCGGACAGTTCCCCCAGGAGACCACCGACTGCAGCACCACCTACGGCAAAGGTTCCGATGATGGCAGGTCCAGTAGCGGCACAGATCCCCAAGGTCACGCTCGCGCAAGCTCCGGTCACCAACACACCCGCAACGGCACCTGCGGCGCCTCCAACTGCTGCACCTACCACGCTGCATGGAACCCGCTGTCCGGAAGGCCCCATACAATCGAGGCCAAATGGGTCTGAATGGTTGATGGGATCCCCACCTGCGTAGCCATACTGGCTGATTCCTCCGTTCAGCCCGATGGGATCGCGTTGCGTGAAGCGTCCCGTCCCCGGATCGTAGTACCGGTTCCGCATATACCGCAAGCCGCTCGCGTCCGCCTTGCCGTCCAGCAGGCTCCCGTACCACGCCAGCGCGGTCGGCGCCTCGATCCGGGTGTCATTGCCCGGATACACCCCGCCCGCCCGCTGGGGCCAGTGGTAGTCGTCCATATCCGTCGAGTCCACGTAGGTGCCCGCCTCGAACCCGCCCCGCCCGCTCCGGTGCGGCACGAAGGCCAGCCCCCCGAGCTTGTGGACCAGCAGCGGGTCGTCGATCCCGAGGCCGTGGACGTAGCGCACCTGGCCCAGGAAGGCGCCGGCGCCGGCCAGCGAGTCGAGCGCCGCGGCCGGCAGGTCCGCGCGTCCCGGCCGCCGGTACTCGACCGCCAGCTGGTCGCCGTCCCACGCAAAGCGGTCGATCGTCGAGAGGCAGGCCGGGGTGAGCTCCGTGTCGGGCGGCTCGCAGCTCGGGTCCCGCCGGGTCCGCAGCAGCACGCGGCGGCCCAGCGCGTCGTAGCGGTACTCCTCCACCGTGTGCCACGGCCCGTACCGGTGCTCGTTCCGCTCGAACTGCCGCATCCGGTGGGTCGCGTCGAAATAGGCCCGCGAGTGCTTGTAGGGGTCGTCCGGCGGGTCGAAGTAGTCGGTGCCGAGGACCGAGGTGTAGTGCGCCCACCGCGCGGTGCGCGTGGCCACCTGGTTGCCGCTCGCGTCGTAGCTGTAGGAGGTCGTGTCGAGCCGCGTGA
>CAYXQS010000240.1:0-2256 GCA_964466515.1 uncultured Gemmatimonas sp.
TCAACTATGCTGACCCCTTTGGATTATGCCCGGACTCGGTTAAGACCGAGAAGGGTGACTGTCCCGGCGACCTGTCAACCGAGGAGTGGGATAAGGTCGAAACGGCTGCGAGCCAGTGTCTCGCGAGCGGAGCGCGCGGCCGAGTGCTGACTGCGCTCTTCGAGGGCCGTGTGCGCGGAGACGACCTCGGAAGCGCGACCGCCCAAGTTCAAGGTGGCTCACCCGACGTGATCCGAATCAATCGAAGCATCCGGAGCAGTGGCGGGAGATCCTCCAACGCATTCTCGACAGACGCGTACGGACTCGCAAAGATCCTCGCACACGAAGATCGTCATGTGCAGACGCTTCACGAAGTCGGATGGCTCGCGCGGCGGTTCGGCGGATCCAGCGGTTTTCACGAAGTCCTGGAGACGGACGCACAGAACTACGCGAGCACAAACACACGATGCGGGCAGGCACCATGAGCACACCCACGACGAAGCCCGACGGACGTCCGCCACGCTTACGGCTCCGACTCCTGCTTCTGCTTGCAGTGCTGCTCGGACTCGCTCTGTGGTTCCAAATGCGCGGAGTCTCTGACCATTGGACGGACATCTTTCCAGCGGGCGAGCGCACGCTCACCGATTCCGCCCCGAAGAGATGAGACGGCGTGGAGTGAGAGCGGCGCACGTCGTTTCGCGCGCTGGGCTGGCGTGATGCTGCTTGTTGTCCTGCCATCAGCCTTCGCGGATCTCCTGCGTGCGCCATCAATCGCGACTGTCGCGTGGGGATGCGTGACATCCGGCGGTCTCGTTGTCACTGCGTGGTGTGCCCGACGGCCTGCGGCGTGGGTCTAATTTCGAGTCTCTTGGGCTCAAGGGGTCGCGAACGCTCGCGGACCGCCGGGCGCACCAGTCCTGCGCGACCCCGCGCACGTCGCATGGGGCCGCCGAGTGGTCCCGCATTCCTTCGGTTGTCAAACAGCGCCGGACTGCAGCGCGCGTGATGGGTCTCTTCCGCGACAATCAAAGGTCCTGGGGGCTGAGGCGTTCCTCGCCTGACACATCTTCACTGGCGGTGCGGACCGGCTCCGGGGACGTTCCGTCGGTAACGGGGAGGTCATCATCGGACGGCGATGCCTCGGCTGGGTCGAATATGGGCGTCCCTGGGGCCCGCGCTTCGGCTCATCACTGGTCACACCAGCGCCGCCTCCACCAGCGGGTCGGCGTGGCCGGTCGCATGGCGGCTCCGCCGCCACCGCGTCTCGTCCCACGCCTCGCCCGCCTGCGCGATGGAAAGGAGCAGCGGCACCAGCCGCCGCGCCATCGCGCACACCGCGCTCACCTTCCGTCCGCCGTTGCGCGCGACCATCGCCTCGTAGTCCGCGCGCAGGAGCCCGGTCGGCTGGCACCAGCGGCCCGCCAGCAGGAACAGCTGCCGCCGGAGCAGCGGGCGGCCCCGCTTGGTCTGCCGCACGCGCGTGTGCAGCGACGTGCCGCTCTGCCGTCCGGCCAGGTTCATCCCCGCGAGCTTGAGCACCTGGCGCGGCGACACGAAGCCCTCCGGCGTCCCGAGCTCCGCGACCAGCGTCGCGGCGCAGAGCGGCCCCACCTGCGGCACCGTGGTGAGCGCCTGCGCCCCGGGGTGCTGCGCCACGAGCGTTTCCATCGCGACCTCCACCTCCGCCATCTGCGCGCGCACGAGGTCGAGCCGCGTGAGAAGGTGCCGGATCTCCGTGCGCCGTGCGTTGGCCCCGGCGACGAGGGCGATGCTCGTCTTCGCCTCCGCGAGCAGCACGCGCACCGCGTCGGCCTTGTGATGCCCGATCGAGACCTGGCGCACGAGCCGCGCCACGGCGGGGAACGGGGCATCGGCGAAGTCCCCGGCCAAGGGCCACCGGGCCAGCAGCGCGCGCGGCGTCTCCTGCACCACCCGCCCGAAGTGCCGCGCGAACTCGGGCCACGCGAGGTCCAGGGCCGCCTGCACCCGGTTCGTGAGCCGCGCCTGCTCCACGGCGAGTCGGTGCCGCTCCGTCGTGAGCACCCGCAGCTCCGCGACCAGCGGCGCGAGCACGGCCGTCTCCACGAAGAGGCCCTGGCCCACGAGCCGACAGACTTGCCCCGCGTCCTTCGCGTCGTCCTTCCGCGGCGAGTTGTCCTCGACCTCCTTGAGCCGCTTGGTCACCACCGCGCTCACCGTGACCAGCGTCGCGCCCCACTGGCGCAGGAACGCGGCGAAGGTCATCCCGTGATGGCCGCCGTACTCGATGCCGACGAG
>CAYXQS010000241.1:0-2233 GCA_964466515.1 uncultured Gemmatimonas sp.
CGAGATGGCACCCGTGTTTGAGGAGACGGACCTCGCGGTCGATCACAACCAGCTCGTGATGTCGGTCCTCAAGGACGTCGCACTGCGCCACGGCCTCCAGGCGCTGCTGCACGAGAAGCCCTTCGCCGGCATCAACGGCAGCGGCAAGCACTGCAACTGGTCGATGGCGATCTACGCCGACAACGCGCTCGACGGCATCAACCTCCTCAAGCCGGGGCGCACGCCGCACCAGAACCTGCGCTTCCTCGTGATCCTCGCCGCCGTGCTCAAGGGCGTCCACAGGCACCAGGGCGTGCTGCGCGCGAGCATCGGCACCTCGGGGAATGAACACCGGCTCGGCGCCAACGAGGCGCCGCCCGCCATCATCTCCGTCTTTATGGGCGCGACGCTCACGAAAATGATCGAGGACATCATCGCCGGCCGCGCGGGGGCATCCGGCACGCAGGCGATGCTCAAGCTCGGCGTGGCCAAGCTCCCGGAGATCGAGCAGGACAACACCGACCGCAACCGCACCTCGCCCTTCGCGTTCACGGGCGCGAAGTTCGAGTTCCGCGCGGTGGGGTCCTCGCAGTCGGTCGCCTTCCCCTCCACGGTGCTCAATGCGGTGGTGGCCGAGGCGCTCGGCGAGATCATTGCCGAGCTGCGCGTGGAGCTCAAGCGCACCAAGTCGGTGGATGACGCGGCGCTCAAGGTCGTCCGCGCGGCATTCAGGGAAACGAGCGCCATCCGCTTTGAAGGGAACGGCTACAGCGAGGAGTGGGTGAAGGAGGCCAAGAAGCGCGGCCTGCTCAACCTCCGTCGCGCGCCCGAGGCCCTGGCACAGCTCAACACCGCCGCCGCGAAAAAGCTCTTCACCGGCACGGCGATCCTCAACGGCCCGGAACTCGAGAGCCGCTTCCACATCCGCCTCGAACGGTATGTGAAGGATATGCTGATCGAGATGTCGACCCTCTCGGAGATACTCGACACGCAGATCCTGCCGGCGTGCTACACGTACCTGGGCCACCTCGCCGCGGGCGCGGCGCAGGCGAAGGCCGCGGGCATCAAGAACATCCCGCAAAAGGCCGCCGCCGAGTCGGCGGGCACGATGGCCACGGCACTGCAGGCGAAGGCGACCGCACTCCGCGCCGCCATCCGCAAGGCGGAGGGAATGCACGAGGAGATGGTGAAGTGTGCCAACTTCCTCACGGGCACCGGCGCCGACACAATGCTTGCGGCACGCGCGCTCGCGGACAGCCTTGAACTCACCATCGGTGACGACCACTGGCCGTTGCCGCGGTATCGGGAGATGCTGTTCCCTGTCTAGCCCGTCCCGCTAACGGCGGCACCACGAAGGCACGAAGGGCTCCCTGCTGGATCTCAGGATGCCGTTCACCATTCAAGAAGGATTTGATGGGAACTGCGATACCTGGGACGAGCAGGGAGCCCTTCGTGCCTTCGTGGTGAAAGCCGTACTGTCCCTACCGCTTGCCCCCAATCAACCGCCACGACTCCTCCACCAGCTGCGCGACCTCCTTCCACGGCGGCCGTTTGTCGAGCCACACCCCGACCCAGCCCTGGGAGCCCACGTACGGCGGGCGATAAAAGCGCGTCGGCCGGTCGCGGATCATCCACTCCGCATTCCCCGGGGCCGCCTTGAGCCACACGCCGGGACGCCCCCCGCTGTGCTTGGAGTCCGACGGCATCGCGTACATCGCGAAGATCTTCTTCACCCGGAACGTGGACGTTTCCCACGCCTCCACCTCGTGCGCGCCGGGGAGGGCGAGACAGATCTTCCGGAGCTTGGCAAGTGGGCTCGGCGGCATTGCGAGAGTCTAGCGTGGTCACCCGGGGCTACGCCATAGGACGCCGCCCACCGCGCGCAGGCCCTCCTCTCCCGCCGGTACAGCGAACCCCGCCCCGGACGCGTAGCTTCTCACCACCCGCTTCCCGGAGTGTTTGCCGATGTCCCGCCCCCACCCGGCCCGCCGCGCTGCGCTACGCGTCACCGCCGCCTTCGCCGCCCTTTGCATCGCCGCTGCCGCCCAGGCGCAGCAGCCCGTCGACGCCGAGTACACCGCCAAGATCCGCGAATACCTGCAGGACCCGCGGATCACCACCGAGCTCGTCGACCATCTCCCGGCCTCGGAGACGGTCCCGTCGCCGCTGAAGTTCTTTGGCCGCATCGTCGGGACGCCCGGCGAGCTGACCTACGCCAAGGACATCCACCGCTACTACGAGGCGCTCGACGCGG
>CAYXQS010000242.1:0-2186 GCA_964466515.1 uncultured Gemmatimonas sp.
GCTGCGCGAGGAGGCGTTGCACGCGGGGAGCCCCGCGGCCGTCGAGCGTCAGCAGCCTGTCGATGGTGCCCGTCGCCACCTGGGTGGTGTCCACCCAGAAGACGTAGCTGATCTTCGTGGCGTCGAGCCGGTACTCGTTGGGGTTGTACACGTCGAGCACCACGTCGAGCGATCCGCCCTGGAACCCGATGGCGGTGACGCGGACATCCTTGACCTCGACGACGGGGTTGGCAAAGGCCTGGCGCGCGAGGGTGGCGCAGCCGTTGGCGGCCACGAGGAGGAGTGCGGGAGCGACAAACCGACGAAGGGTGCGGCGCATTGAGGGCTCGGGAGCGTCAGGAGGTTCAGGGCGGGTCGTGTGATGCATCGGGCCGCGCGGCGCGCTCGCGGAGGGACTGCCACCACGCCAGCCGCTTGGCGACCTCCTTCTCGAAGCCAAAGCCCCCCGGCTCGTAGAAGCTCCGGTCGGCGACCTCGGTGGGGAGATAATCCTGCGGGATGTAGCCCTCCGGCGCGTCGTGCGCGTACTGGTACCCTGCCCCATAGCCCAGTTCCTTCATCAAGTCCGTGGGCGCGTTGCGGATGTGCAGCGGCACGGCCGCGGCCAGCGTGGCGCGCGCCGCATCGAGCGCGGCCTTCCACGCCAGATACACGCGATTGCTCTTGGGCGCGGTGGCGCAGTACACGGCCGCCTCGGCGAGCGCGAGTTCGCCTTCGGGCGATCCCAAAAAGTGGTACGCGTCGCGCGCGGCGAGGCAGAGTTCCAGCGCGCGCGGGTCGGCGAGTCCAATGTCCTCGGCCGCAAAGCGCACCGTGCGCCGCGCAATGTAGAGCGGGTCCTCCCCGCCCTCGATCATCCGCGCCAGCCAGTAGAGCGCGCCCTGCGGATCGCTCCCGCGCAGCGCCTTGTGGTAGGCGCTGATGAGGTTGAAGTGCTGCTCGCCCGACTTGTCGTAGTGCGCCACGCGCTGCTGCAGCGCGGCCACCATCACGTCGCGCGTGAGTTCCGTGGCGTCGCCGAGCAGCACCGCGGCCGCGTCGAGCACCGTGAGCGCACGCCGCGCATCGCCGTCGCTCTCCGTGGCGAGCAGCGCCCTGGCCTCGTCGGTGATGGTCAGGCCGCGCCCGCCCAGCCCGCGCTCGGCGTCCGCCAGCGCGCGGTCCACGAGGAGGGCCAGCGTCTCCGGGCCCAGCGGCTCCAGCACGAACACGCGCATCCGCGAGAGCAGCGCGCCGTTGAGCTCGAAGCTCGGATTCTCCGTCGTCGCGCCAATCAGCGTGAGGAGCCCGCTCTCCACGTGCGGGAGCAACGCATCCTGCTGCGCGCGGTTGAAGCGATGGATCTCGTCCACGAAGAGCACGGTGCGCGTGCCGAGGGTGCGGCGCTTCTCCGCGTCGGCCACCACCTCGCGCAGCCGCGGAATCCCATCGGTGACGGCGCTGAACGGCACGAACTCCGCATCCACGTGCCGCGCGATGAGGCGCGCGATGGTCGTCTTGCCGGTGCCCGGCGGCCCCCAGAGGAGAATGGAGCCCGTCTCGCCGCGCTCGAGCGCCACGCGCAGCGGGCGTCCCGCGCCGAGCAACTGCTCCTGCCCCGCGACCTCGTCGAGGGTGCGCGGGCGGAGGCGCGCGGCCAGCGGCGCGCCCAGCGGCCGTTCAAAGAGCCCCGGCGCGGGCTCCGGCTTGGCGCGCGCCATCCCTAGTGCCCCAGCGCGGCCCGCACGACCAGCGCAATGGCGCAGCCGGCGAAGAACACGAGGTTGTGGCCCCATCCCGCCTTGCCCTGGAACTCCGGGATGAGATTCGAGCCGCCCACGTACAGCGTCACGCCGGCGGCGAGCGCAAGGCCCCAGTCGGCCAGCGGGTCCACCAGATCCGTGAACGCCACGCCCAGCACGGTGGCCACGCCGAGCGCCGACGCGGCCAGCAGGGCCGCGCCGCGCGTGCGCCCCGACGCAATCCACAGCGACGAGATGGCGAGCCCCTCGGGCACCTTGTGCAGGAAGATCGCGCCGAACACGAGCACGCCGAGCTCCTGGCTCACGTGGAACGCGCTCGCAATGGCCACGCCGTCCACGAAGGTGTGCAGGAGCAGCCCCGCGAGTGCCGAGGCGCTCACCGCGGGCGAGACGTGGTGCGTCTCCTCGCCAAAGTGGAAGTGCCGCACGAGCGCGTGCTGCGTG
>CAYXQS010000243.1:0-2183 GCA_964466515.1 uncultured Gemmatimonas sp.
CGAGGCGCGGGCGATGGCTCCCGATGCGCAGATCCGCGTCGCCCCAATGCCCGCCGACACCGCGCTCTTCACGGCGGAAAACGTCGAGCGCGTCGCGGGACGCTTTCTCTTCGTGGGCCGGCTGAATGCGCAGAAGGGCGTGAACGAACTCCTCGATGCCCTCGCCTGGACACAGGCCCCCGCGTCGCTCGACATCGTCGGCGCCGGGAACGACGGCCCGTTGCTCAGGCGAAAGGCCGAGCACCTCGGCATCGCGGCGCGCGTGCATTGGCACGGTGCCGTGGACCGTGCGGACCTCCCGGCGCTCTACCGCCGCGCGCAGGCCACCGTGATCCCCTCCACGCAGGAAGGGCTCGGGCTCGTGGCCGTCGAGTCGCAGCTCTGCCGCACGCCGGTGATCGCCTTCCGCTCCGGCGGGCTGCCCGATGTCGTGAGCGCCGATGCCGGCGGGATCCTGGTCCCGCCGGGCGATGTACGTGGCCTCGCCGAGGCGATGGGCCGCGTGATGGCGCACCCCGAGCTCGTCGATGGGTTTGGCGCCGCGGCCCGCGCCACGATGCTCGATCGCTTCTCGCCAAGCAAGGTCGGGGCAGGGTATCGCGAGCTGTACCGCTCGCTCCTGCACGACAGCACCGACGCCGTTCCCCCCCGAGGCCCCTGATGCCCCCGACGCTCCGCCGCTGGCTCACACACCCCGCCTTCCTGTATACGGTCGCGTGGACCGCCCTGGTGGCGATCCTCTTCGCGCCGCTCTGGAGCGGCGGCGTGATCCTCAATCCGATGAGCGACGGCAAGGACGGCTACGTCACGCGGCACTTCGCGGCCGAGATGATCCGCCAGTGGGGCGAGGTGCCGCGCTGGAATTCATACATCTTCGGCGGTATGCCGTTCCTGGGCGCGATGCACGGCGACCAGGTGTATCCGATCTCCGTGGCCCTGCGGGCCGTCTTCTCGCCGGCGCTCGGCATCGGGCTGGGAATGGTGCTGCATCTCTGGGCCGGCGCGCTCGGGCTGCTCGCCTTCCTCCGCGCGCAGAAACTGAGCTGGACCGCCGCGATGGTCGGCGCCACCGCCTACGGGCTGGGTGGCCCGTTCCTCAGCCTCTTCTTCCCCGGACACGACGGCAAGATCTACGTCCTCGGGATGCTCCCGTGGGCGCTGACGGCCATCCTCCTCGCGGCGCGCACGTTGCGGCCGGCGTACTTCGCCGCGTGGGGCACGCTGATCGGCCTGATGCTGCTCTCGCCCCACTTCCAGATGACGTACTACGCCTCGCTGCTGATGGGCGCGTTCGTCGTCCTCTGCCTCGTGACGGAGATGCAGGCCACCAAGCCGCGGCTCGTGATGCTCGGCGGAATGGCGCTGGCCAGCGTCCTGGGGCTGATGCTCGCGGCCGCGCAGTTGATGCCGTTCGTTGAATATCTCCCGTTCAGCCCGCGGAGCGCGGCGGGATCGTCGTCGTCCGGCTGGGAGTACGCCACGAGCTGGGCGATGCCGTTCCCCGAGTTGATCGGCACGGTGTGGGGCGGATTCAACGGCTGGCACTCCTCCTACTGGGGCACCAATCCCTTCAAGCTGCACTCGGACTACCTCGGGATGCTCACCGCGGTGCTCGCACTCACGGGAATCGTCTACACCCGGAAGGGGCCCGAGCGTCGGGTGATCTGGTTCTGGGCGGGCGCCGTGATCTTCGGCGTGCTCTGGGTGCTCGGAGGGCAGACGCCGTTCTACCGGATCCCATACACCTTCTTCCCGGCCATCGCCAAGACCCGCGCGGCCTCGATGATGTGGGGCCACGTCGCGATGTGCGTCGCGGTGCTCGCGGCGTACGGGGTCGCGCGGCTCGAGGCAATGACCGCCGAGCGGCGCGTCACGTGGGCCAGGCGCACCGGGCTGATCGTCGGCATCGGCGCCGTCTTCTTCCTCCTGATGAGCGGCGGGCTGATTCCCGGCCTCGCCGTGAGCGGGCGGCAGGACGCCGCGTTTGCGGCCATCGGCGGCGCGCGTTTTGGTCTTGTCCTTGGCGCCATCACCGTGCTCGCGGTCGTGGTGGCCGCAGTGAAGGCCCCGCGCTGGCTCTGGGCGTCCGCGCTCGCGATGCTGGTGCTCGACCTGACGGTGCAGGGCAGGCGCTTCATCGCGATTGACGCGCGCGGCGCCGCGGTCTTTGCCGCAGACGGGGC
>CAYXQS010000244.1:0-2183 GCA_964466515.1 uncultured Gemmatimonas sp.
GCAAGCAGGGGGTCACCGGTTCGATCCCGGTACGCTCCATTGTCCATTCCCCGGGTCGTCGCCAGCGTGCGGCGACCCGGGCCTCTTTCCGCCCCACGAGGTGTTTCGATGACGCTCCAGGTCCCCGCGGTCGGCTCGCCGGCCCCCGACGTCACGCTCGACACCACCTCCGGCACGCCGTTCACCGTGTCGGCGTTCCAGGGGACGTCGAACCTCCTGCTCGCCTTCTTTCCGCTCGCCTTCACCTCGACCTGCACGGCCGAGATGTGCGCCTTCACCGACGACTACGCGGTGTTTGCCGGCAAGGACGTGGTCGTGGTTCCCATCAGCGTCGACGCGGTGCCGTCGCTCAAGGAGTTCAAGGCAAAGCACCAGATCGGCGTCGAGCTGGCCTCGGACTTCAAGCGGGAGGCCTCGCGTGCGTACGGGACGCTGCTCGAGCACGCCTTCTTCTCCAACCGCGCGTACTTCCTCATCGACAAGCGGGGAATCGTGCGCTGGGCGCACATCGAGGACAAGCCGGGGAATCGGCGGGAGAACGCGGAGATCCTCGCCCAGATCGACCGGCTGCCGAGGTAGGGGCGGCGCTCGGCGCGGCCCGCTTCTCCGGACGGCCCGGCACGCCCCTCCCGCCTCACGACGCGGGGCCATACTTTCCCCTCGTGCCGAAATCCCCCGCAGCTGCTGAGACCCGCGCGACGCGCACGCTGGCGGCGCTCGCGGGCATCAGCGCCGAACTCGCCTCCGCCCGCGCGCTCGAATCGAGCATCGAACGCGCGCTCGAGACGCTGCGGCGGTTCCTCGAGGCCGCCGAGGTCTCGCTCTGGCTCCACGCCCCGCAGGGGCTGACCCGCGCGTGGGGCGTCGGTCCGGACGGGACCACCGAGGAGCAGGTCCGCGCCGGCCTCCGGCTCGGCGACTCCCTCACCGTCGTCCGCGACCTCGAGGTCGCGCCCATCATCCTCGGCGACCGGCGCGTCGGCGCGCTCGTGGTGCGTACGTCGCGCGCCCTCGCCGACGAGGAGCGGATGCTCCTCAGCACCCTCGCCAACCTGCTCGCCCCGGAGCTCGCGCACGCGGAGCGCTCCCGGCAGCTGGAGGTGGAGGTGGCCGCCCGCACGGCCGAGATCGAGCGCGGCCGCCGCTTCACCGAGAAGATCATCGACTCGCTCCCGCTCGGCCTCTACGTGATCGACCGCGAGTACCGCATCCAGAGCTGGAACCGCAAGCGCGAGACCGGGATGCAGGGCGTCTCCCGCGAGGAGGCCATCGGGCGCACGATCTTCGAGATCCTGCACCGGCAGCCCGCGGAGATGCTGCGCCGCGAGTTCGACGACGTCTTCTCGACGGGACGGATGCAGGAATACCAGATGGAGTCCATCGCCTCGGGCGAGGCGCGCACGTATCGGATCACCAAGATCCCGATGCGGCTCGGCGACGGGCCCGTCTCGCACGTCATCACCATCGGCGAGGACGTCACCGACTGGAAGGAGGCGCAGGAGCGCTTCTCGCAGGCGGAGAAGCTCGCCGCCATCGGCCAGCTCGCCGCCGGGGTGATGCACGAGATCAACAACCCGCTCGCGACCATCGCCGCGTGCGCCGAGTCGCTGGGATACCGGATCGAGGACCTCGAGAAATCGGGCGTCACCCTCGCGCCGGAAACGCACGACTTCCTCGGCATCATCGAGAACGAGGTGGTGCGCTGCAAGCAGATCGTGGACGGCCTCCTCGACTTCAGCCGCCCCAAGCAGGCGCGCAAGGAGCGCGTGAACCTCAACGAGGTCATCGAACGCACCCTCTTCCTCCTCAAGCACCACGTCCGCTTCAAGCGGCTGACCGTGCAGACGGACCTCGACCCGGCCATCGGGCGGGTTCCGCAGGCCAACTCCGAGCAGCTCGTGCAGGTGTTTATGGCGCTTCTCCTCAATGCGATGGACGCGATGGGGGAGCGCGGCACGGTGCGCATCGTCACGCGCGCCGGCACGGACCCCGCGCGCGGCGTGATCGCCGAGGTGATTGACCAAGGCCACGGGATTGCCCGGAGCGAGCTCTCGAAGATCTTCGAGCCGTTCTACACGACCAAGGCGCCGGGGCAGGGCACGGGGCTGGGGCTCTCGATCTGCTACGGGATCGTGCAGGACCACGCCGGCACCATCGAGGCCGACAGCGTCCTCGGACAGGGC
>CAYXQS010000245.1:0-2155 GCA_964466515.1 uncultured Gemmatimonas sp.
TCGCCCGAGCCCACGTGGTACCAGACGTTCACCGAGACCGTCGGGACGCTGCGGTCTTCGTGGATGATGAGCGTGAGTCCGTTGGGGAGGGTGTCGATCACGAAGGGAACGCGAAGCGGCGTGCCCTGCGCCCCGACCCCGAGGGGCAGGAGGAGCGCGGCGGCAAGAAGCCCGAGGGGGCGTGCGAACGCTTTCATCGGAGTGGGCGCTGGAGGAATGGAGGGTTTACTGGACGCAGTTGCCGTTGGGGTCGGGCCTTGGCTTGTCGACGACGGGACGCGAGGCCCCGTTGGCGACGGCCTCTGCCAGGTCACGGGTGTAGCGCGCGACCTTGGCCAGCTTGGCGAAATCGATGTACTCGACCTCGTCGGTCACCTGATGATAGTCCGCGTGACCGCCGGTGGACATAAAGACCACCGGGATGCCGAAGCGGGCGTACATATAATGGTCCGAGCGGCAGTAGTACTGCTCGGGATGACCGGCGGCGTCGTACTGGTAGTCGAAGGCCCACTGGTAGCCCTTGTCCCGGCTAACCGACTCGACGAGGTCGCCGAGCTGGGTGGAGAGCCGGCGTGAGCCGATGAGCTGGAGATAGTTGGGGCCGCCGTCGATCTCGTCGCCCGGCTTGCCGCGGCCGACCATATCGAGGTTGAGCTGCGCGACAATCTGCTCGCGCGCGACAGTCGGGCGGCGCGTGAAGTAGTCGGCGCCGAAGAGCCCGAGCTCCTCGCCGGTGTGCCAGACGAAGACGATGGAGCGCTTGGGGTGCGCACGGTCGGCGGCGAGCGCCCGCGCGACCTCGAGGACGGCCATCGAGCCCGAGCCGTCGTCGTCCGCGCCGTTGTAGATGGAGTCAAGGCGCGGCACGGGGTGTGCGCGGCGGATCGAATCCATATTCACGCGGATCGAGTTGACCATTGCCTGCGTGATCTCGCCGCCGGCGGCGAGCTGCTTGGCGCGGAGCTCGAGGTTGAACGCGCGGAGCGAGTCCCTGTCCTCCGGCGGCGCGATGCCGACGTGGTCGCTGTGCGCGCCGACGGCCACAAACTCGTTGCGCAGCGCGGCGTCGCTCCCGCGAAGGATCGCGACGACGTTGTACGCTTCGGCCGGCTGCCACGCAAAGGCGATGCGGCCGGTGATCGGCGTGCCCTCGCGGCCCGGCGCGGCGTCGGCGAGATCGCCGACGCCGAGGACCCGTGCCGCCGTGGCGCGCGTGATGTGGAGATAGGACGGGAGGTCCGGCCCGCCGGCGGGCCCGCTCTCACCGGGGATGGTGGGACTCTGGCTGACCGCCGCGAGCACCGTCGGCGACATCAGCTCGTAGTTCGCGATGACGATCGCGGCGGCCTGCGCGAACTGTGCCTGGGCCTGCAGCTTGATGACGGAGGAGTTGTCGATCGGCGTGGCGAGCACGACGGTCTTGCCGCGAACGGCCTCGCCGCCGAGGAGGCCGGGCGCACCCCAAACCCCCGCGAAGACCACGGGGGCGCCGTCGAAGGCCCGCGCGTTGGGGCCCTGATTGCGTGGAAGGTAGTTTTCGTAGGGGGCCAGCACGGTACCGGCCGCGGTGACGCTGGAGACGGAGCGGTCGAGCGCGCTTTGAACGAGGGGCACGCGCTGGAGGAAGGTGCCGTTGTCGCCGCCGGGCTCGAGGCCCGCCTTGCGGAGCTCGTCGGCGATGTAGTGCGTGGCCTTGACGTTGTCCGGGGTGCCCGTGAGGCGGCCGCGCATTGAATCGGCGGTATACGCCTCGAGGCGGGCACGGAGCGCGGCCTCGGACATCGGCGGCCCGAGTTGCTGCTGAGCCGTGAGGTCGGTGGATGCAAGGAAGAGCGCCGCAAGGAGCGCCGGGCGGCAAGGGGAGCGCATTCGATCCTCGGTATCGTTGTGGGGTTCGGGGCCGGGCCCCGGGCGTACTCCATCAGACAGCCCAGGAATGGACCCGGGTTGCCTGGCCTTAAGTCTACGGGACGCGAAGGGAGAAAGTTCTGGGATTCCGGTGCCGACGGCTCCCAACCCCCCCGGACGCCCCTGGGAATGGGTTGAGGGAGCGCCCCGACCCGACTACGTTTCGAGGCTCTGGCCAGGTAGCGCAGTTGGTAGAGCAGCGGACGGAAAATCCACGTCTCGCCGGTTCGATTCCGGCCCTGGCCAC
>CAYXQS010000246.1:0-2136 GCA_964466515.1 uncultured Gemmatimonas sp.
CGATGACCGACTACCACTGGCCGGGCCGCGTGGACGGCGTGTACCCGGGGCCGGACGTGCGGGTCGAGGCGCCGGCGGCGCTGGGGTGGTACGGCAGCCTGCTCGACGGGAAGGCGGACGCCTCGGGCTTGCTCTATATGCGGAACCGGTACTACGATCCCGGGACGGGGCGGTTTACGCAGCGGGACCCCATCGGGCTCGCGGGCGGGATCAACCAGTATGGCTACGCGGGTGGGGATCCGGTAAACCAGAGCGATCCGTTTGGGCTGTGCCCGAAGAGCTTGGGCGGCGACGGCGAGACACGCCTGCTCGCGGACTGCCCCGAGGGAAGTGAAGGTCACAAGAGGCACGCCGAGGCAACCGCGAGCGCCGGTGCGTCGGACGCGACGCAAGTTGCGGATGCGGAATCGCAAAATGCTGTAAGAGGTCGCGCCGATTGTATGGCGACCACGACGATTGCGGCTATCGGTGCCGGCGCGGCCACGGGCCGCGTTGTAGGTGCCGTGACGGGCGGAGCGGTCCAAGGACTTCGCGGACTTCGTGTAGGTATGATCGTTGGCGGTGTCACGCTTGGTTCAGCCACGGGAGGGCCTGGGGCGCCGGCCGGCGCCATTATCGGTGGGACTATAGGTCTTGCCGTTGGTACCTACACGGGAGTCAGCAGCGGCGCGCGCGCTGGTATGGCGATGGGCGCTGTTGCGGGTGCGACGCGTGGAGCCATAGCGTGCTCGCAGATTGGGCGCACACCAGACGAGTGAGTGAAAGAATGTCCGCTACTGAAAAATGGAAAGAACTCCAAAAGCTAGGCCAAGCAAAGTTCATTCTGAGGGAGCGCGCACTGATCATTGGTGCTCCTGTTGGCTTCGTCTACTCACTACTGTTTAGCGGCGTCGATCTCAGCATTTGGCGCAGCTATTTCTCACCAGTCTTCGTTCTGCCGGTGGTTGCCTCAATGCTGGCTGGCGTCGTATTTGGAGCGGCAGAGTGGGCCGAGGCTCGCGAGAAAGCGGATCGCGAGGCGAGTTCGAAAGAATGACAGTGGTGGAGGGGAAGAGCGCGCGGCCCTTGACCTCCCCCCCCCCCGGAAGTAGGCCAGCGTACCATCGGAAGATTCCGATCCGGCCACACGCTGGTGTGTCACACACGATGATTCTAAGCACTATCTCGCTCCCGTTTCGCCAAACAATATCTACTGCTTTCACAAGGTCGAGCTGTTGTGGCAGGTGAATCTAGAACATCTGGGTTCAACGCCGAACCTCACGCGAGAAACGGAGGAGTTGTGCGACGACTGACAGGTATGTTCGGGTTCCTAGTATCCTGTGGCGCTGCAACACAGATGGCGATTGTGCCGACGAGTGCGCCAACGCAAGACATCCCTCAATTCGAAGTCCGAGGCGTCGTTGCGCGCGAATCGGATTCCGTTCGACTTGGCGGGGTCCTCGTGGAGATATCGACGACTCCGGTAAGACAAACGGGCACTGATTCAACGGGAAGGTATCACTTCGATTCGCTTCCTTCGGGAACGTACTTCGTCACTGCGCGAGCGGCAGGTTACATCCCCGAGCGACGGGAAGTCCAACTGCTGTGCCGTCCTCGCGTGATTGGCGCATCGCCCCAAGCTCTCACGAGCGCCAACTGCAGCCCACGGGTTCAGTCCCTCGGATTCCTGATGCGCCCGGAATTCCCGTACTGAACGGACAGAAACCGCAGTAGTGGGCTGTGGGGCGGGACACGGCGTGGCACACCGGTGCAGGAGTGCCGCTACGACGCGCGCGGGAAACAGCGCACCCGGCGCACCGTCGGCCCGACGACCGCGCTGACGGACACCACGGCGCTGTGGTACGACGGCTTCGGCGCGGTGGTGGCCACGGACCGGTACCGGCAGTACGGGGGGCTGAACACCTTCATCGACGAGATCGCGACGGATGCCTTCGGGAACGCGACGGCGACCCAGCAGAACCGCGGCTTCACCGCGGGCCGCGGCCGCACGAGCCAGGCCTACGGCGGCGAGCGCGTGCTGCGCGTCGAGACGGACCCGCTGAGCGCGGAGCGCGACCCGGCCAACGGCGCGTTCCCGCTGGTCACGCGGCTCGACACGACCTCCTACAGCTACGACGCGAGCGGCAACCAGGTGGC
>CAYXQS010000247.1:0-2121 GCA_964466515.1 uncultured Gemmatimonas sp.
GCCCGTGGCCGACGTGGAGGACGGCTGTGACGTTGGGCGGCGGGATCAGGATGGTGAAGGGGTCCCGCGCGCCGCCGAGCCGCTTGGTGCGTTCCGCGCGGGCCGTGAACACCCCCGACCTTTCCCACGCGCGGCCAATGGAGGCCTCGGCCGCGGTAAAGTCGAAGTGCGTGGGGAGTTCGTGCTCGTTCGGCGGTGCGGAATCGGCGGCGGAAGGCATCCGGGAAAGCTAGCCACCCCTCACGGCGCCGCCTACCGCCGATCGCGAACGCGCAGGCGCTGCCGGACCTCGGTCACGCCCGGGACTCCGCCCGCGAGGGTCACCGCGTGGGCCACCTCGTGCGAGGTCCAGACCCGCCCGTGGAGGAGGACGCCGCCGTCCGCGTCGGCGCTGATCTCGATGGCGCGCTCGGCGAGGATCGGGTCGTTGAGGAAGGCCTCGAGGACCCGTGCACCGATCACGTCGTCGGGCTCGTCGCCATCGGCATCGTCCGCGTCCTCGTCGTGGGACTCCTCGTCATCCTCGTCATCGAGGTCGTCGTCTTCGAACTCATCCTCCTCGAACTCGTCGTCGTAGAGCTCGGCGGGGTCGAATTCGCCGCGCGCCTTCCATTGGTCGCGGAGGTCGAGCGCGAGGTCCATCAGCGGTACCCACTGGGCGCCTGCGAGCCGGGCGAGCGCGCGCACGCGCCGGAGCAGGGTCCGCCCCCCTTCGTCGTGCCCGCTCAGCTTCTCGGAGAGCAGGATCCCGGCGGCCACGCCCACGGCCGCCCCGGTGAGCCCCCAGAGGATCACGTGGCTGCTTTTCGACTCTTGTTCAACGGTCACGACGCGCATTGGGTATCCAGGGTGCGAGCGCTTGGCGAGGGAATACGTCCTCGGCTACCTTGAAGGGTGACCACGCGCACTCAACGCGGCAAGCGTGCCGCCATTTGGAGCCTCTTCGCCCTGGCCGTCCTGGCCGGCATTGTCCTCGCCGCGCTGTACGCGCGCGAGGTGCCGACCCTGCTCGACTCGGTGACGCCGTGAGCGTCGCGGCCCAGGCCATCATCCTGACCCTCCCCGACGGCGCGACGCGCGAAGTCCCGGTGGGGACGCTCGCGCGCGAGGTCGTGGCGAGCATCGGTCCGCGGCTCCTCCTCGCGGCCATCGCCGTGTCGGTGGATGGCGAGGTCCAGGACCTGATGACGCCGCTTCGGAAGGGCGGGGCGTTCCAGGTCATCACCGACAAGGACCCGCGCGCCCTCCCCGTGCTGCGGCACTCGGGCGCCCACATCCTCGCCACGGCGGTCCGTCGGCTGCGGCCCGACGCCAAGATCGGCTTCGGCCCCGCCATTGACGACGGCTTCTACTACGACTTCGAGGTCGAGCGGCCGTTCACGCCCGAGGATCTCGAGGCGTTCGAGGCCGAGATGCGGAAGGTCGTGGCGGAGAAGTTGCCGTTCGTGCGCGCCGAGGTCTCGCAGACCGAGGCGAAGCGGCTCTTCGTGGACGATCCCCTCAAGCTCGAGCGGCTGGCCGACTTCGAGGGCTCGGACGAGGTGATCTCGACCTACACCGACGGGCCGTTCATCGACCTCTGCAAGGGACCGCACGTCCCGGACACGTCGTACCTCAGGCACTTCAAGCTCCTGCAGACGGCGGGCGCCTATTGGCGCGGCGATGAACGCCGGCAGATGCTGCAGCGCATCTACGCCACTGCCTTCTTCAAGAAGGACGAGCTCGACGCGCATCTCCACCAGATGGAAGAGGCGAGGAAGCGCGACCATCGCGTGCTCGGCCGCCAGCTCGATCTCTTCCAGTTCTTCCCCGTGGCGCCTGGCGCGGCCTTCTGGACGCCGCGCGGGACGCATCTCTGGAACGCGATCGAGGGGTTTGTCCGCGAGCGGCAGCAGGACGGCTTCCGCGAGATCCGGACGCCGCTCCTCTACAGCAAGACCCTCTGGGAGCAGTCGGGGCACTGGGGCAAGTACCGCGAGAATATGTTCCTCGTGCTCGACAACGAGTCGGGCGAGCACGATATGTCGCTCAAGCCGATGAACTGCCCGTCGCACCATCTGTACTTCGGCGCGAGCAAGCACTCGTACCGCGAGCTGCCGGTGCGCCTTGTGACCTTCGACG
>CAYXQS010000248.1:0-2093 GCA_964466515.1 uncultured Gemmatimonas sp.
CCCGCGAAGGCGGCGGACGGTGACGCGCCGGTCTTAGCGTACATCGCCAGCTTGCCGCAGCCGCAACGCGACATCGCGGAGCGAGTCGACGCGCTGGCGGCTAAGACGCTCCCGGGCCTGCAACGCGCAGTGAAGTGGGGCATGGCGTACTATGGCGTTGGGGACGGTTGGTGCTTTTGTTGCGGAGGATTTGTCAATCATGTCAAGCTCATGTTCGTGAACGGCGTCTCTCTCAAGCCCGTACCGCCAGTGACCCCGGTGGCGATGGGCAAGGCAACGCGTGGTGTAGAGCTCAGGTCCGAGAAGGAACTCGACGCACGCCAGATCGCCGCGTGGATGCGGCAGATCACGGCGGCGCCTGGTGTCGGCGGGAAGAAGCGATAGACCCAAGTGGCGCTGCGCAGAGAAGGTCGCGCGCGGCCTAACGACGCTTGCTGCCGTCAAGCGCGGGTGCGGTAGCGGTTGTGGGGCCGCTGCTTCACTTTATGGAAGGATTGCAGCGGCCCCACAACCGCATTTTATGGGAGCGCTTGCAGCAGAAGCACACGTTATACGCATCTGGAGCAGCCACGCGCGCCCTTGCGGTCTGTATATGTCCAGCATATACTTAACCTATGCTCGACCTCGCCGCGCTCCTCGCTTCCGTTGAGGGCTTTGAGTGGGATGCCGGAAACACTGACAAGAATGTCCTCGGCCACGGGGTGACCCAAGGTGAGGCCGAAGAGATGTTCTTCATCGCCCCGCTCGTGCTCCTGGAGGACGAGAAGCACTCCGCGGCCGAGCGCCGCTTCCTCATCCTCGGTCCCTCGGGGGCCGGTCGCCTCCTCACCGCCGCGTTCACCGTCCGCCGTCAGCTCATCCGCATCATCTCCGTCCGCGACATGAGTCGCCAGGAGCGCCGCCGCTATGCCCAAGCCCGCTAAGAAGCTCAAGCCCATCCCGAAGTTCCGCTCCCACGAGGAGGCGGGTGAGTTCTGGATGTCGCACGATACCACCGAGTACCTCGACTGGAGCAAGGCGCAGAAGCTGCGCTTCTCGAAATTGCGCCCGTCGACGGCCACGATCTCGCTGCGCCTGCCGCAGGCGATGCTGGACGAGCTCCGCGTACTCGCGAACGAACGTGATGTGCCGTATCAGAGCCTGCTCAAGGTCTACCTCGCCGAGCGCATTGCCGATGAGCGGCGACCCATCCGTCGACGTCGGCGCGCGAGCGTATAACGACGCTTGGTACTGACGGCGGATTTCGGAAGCGGCGGTGGGGCCACCGCTCTATCTTGAAGAAAGCATGCGGTGGCCCCACCGCCGCAATGATTTGACCCGCCGCAGCACAAGCCCACGTTATACGGAGACTCACGCCTCTTCGCGATGCCAGCTTATGAACCCGAGGGTCCGCGACGATTTCTCCAGGATCAGTTCCACGGTCTCGTGCTCGCAGCCACCGTGCAGCGCGCGCACATCTATCGACCCAGTGCCTCTGAGTCGCTGCGAAACGGGTTCCGCGTGGGACTTCGCCGCGCGCTTGACGAGTACGCGACGGAGTACACGGGTCACGTAGACGACCGTGCGCACACGCGCCGGATTGGCGCGCTGGCCGATCGACTTTCGCGCAATCACGCGAGCGCGCTCGTGGCCGGACGTTTTCGCATCGGTCCGGCGCAGAAGGCTCTGAACCTGTACCTGAAGTACCGGTGGAGCGCTGGCTGGATGCCGACTCCACCGCACTGCCCGTTCGACGCGGTGATCATGGCCGCACTCCCGTACCGTGCGCGCATCAGTTGGACCAAGCTCGATTCTCTCGACGAGTACCGAGCACTTGTCACGGTGGCGCGAACCGTCGCGGGGGCGCTTTCACTTGCCGAGTGGGAACTCTTGCAGTACGAGAAGCGGTCGCCGGCCTCGCAGCGCGCCCGTCCCGTATAACGACGCTTGGTGACTGACAGCCGTGCGAAGGAAGCGAGGGAGCGGCCACCGCTTCATATTACGACAGTCTGCGGTGGCCGCTCCCTCGCATTTTATTGGAACGGCTGCAGCACAAGCCCACGTTATGCGGAACTGACTAGCTTTCGTGACGAGTATGGCGAACAAGGCGCGCA
>CAYXQS010000249.1:0-1991 GCA_964466515.1 uncultured Gemmatimonas sp.
GAAGATCCTCGCGGAGCCGCCGCCGCGCGTGGTGTTCGTGTTCGCCACCACGGAGCCGCAGAAGATTCAGCAGGCCGCCGCGCCGGTGCTCTCGCGCGTGCAGCGCTTCGACCTCAAGCGGATCGGCCCCGCGGACGTCCGCGCGCGGCTCGCCACGGTGCTGGCGGCGGAGGGCCTCGCCGCCGAGCCCGATGCGCTGGGGATGCTCGCACGCGCCGCCGACGGCTCGATGCGCGACGCGCTCTCGCTCACCGACCAGGTCCTCTCGCTCGGCGCGGGCGCCATTACCGCCGCGCGGGTGCGCGACGCGCTCGGGCTCGTCCACGAGGACGAGCACCTCGCCCTGCTCGACCTGATCATCGCGCGGCGCGCGGGGGAGGTGTTTGCCGCCGTCGGGCGCCTCGCGGACCACGGCGTCGATTTCGCGGTGATGCTGAGCGATTTTGCCGACCTCCTGCGCGCGCAGCTCGCGGTGGTGCTCGGCGGCTCGCTGCCCGAGGTCTCGGACCATTTGCGGGAGGAGCTCCCCAAGCGCGTCTCGGCGTTCTCGTCGGGCGATCTCCTGCGAATGCTCGCGATGATCGTGGAGATCGAGCCGCACATCAAGCGCAGCGCCCAGCAGCAGATGCTGTTTGAGACGCTGCTGGTGCGGTTTGCGCTGCTCGATCGCACCATCGCGCTCGAGGAGGTGCTGCGCGGCGTGGGGTCTGGCGGCGGCGAGGTCGTTCGCGAAACGCCGCGGCAGTCCGCGCCGCCGCCGAGCGTGGTGCGCGAGCCCTCGCGCCGTGCGGCGCCGCCGGTGGAGGTCGCCGATGCGCCCGCGCCGCCGCAGGGGCTCCTCGCGCTCGACATCAACCGGCTCGCGGAGCACTGGGACAGCGTGGTGGATCTCGTGAACCGCGACGGCCGCGCGGTGCTGGCCGCCGCGCTCGGCCACGCGGCGCCTTCGGCGGTCACGGGCCAGGGCGCGGTGACGCTGACCGTGGACGCGCCGGCGCACGCGGAGTTGATTACGCAGGGTGAGGCCGCGATCCTCGCGGCGCTGCGGCGGCGTTTTGACGGCGTCACGCGGCTCCACATCGTGGCGGCGGCCGAAGGGCCCGCCGTCCCGCCGCAGCGCCTCAGCGAGAGCGCCGTCAAGGCCGACCGGATCGCGATGCTTCGCAAGCAGTCCAAGCTGCTCGACGCGGCCGTTGACGCGCTCGACCTCGAACTCCTCGACTGAAATGGCCGACTTCCTCAAGATGCTGCAGCAGGCCCAGCAGGTGACGGGCAAGATCCAGGAGGTCCAGAACGAGCTGGCCGCGCTCACGGTGTACGGCGCCTCGGGGGGCGGGATGGTGCGCGTCGAGGCCGACGGCAAGGGCGCGGTGAAGCGCATTTCCATTGACCCGGCCGCGGTGACCCCGGCCGACGTGGAGATGCTGGAGGACCTGGTCACGGTGGCGGTCCAGGATGCGCAGAAGAAGGCGCGCGAGCTCAGCGAGGCCGAGATGCAGAAGGCCGCGGGCACGATGGGGCTCGGCGGGCTTCCCTTCAAGCTCCCGTTCTGAGGGCGCCGTGTCCGCGATCGACGACCTCGTGAACGAACTCTCGCGGCTCCCGACCATCGGCCGGAAGTCGGCGCTGCGGCTGACGTACCACCTGTTGCGGCAGCCCACGGACCAGGGGCAGCGGCTGGCGGCGGCGCTCACGGCGCTGGCCGAGCGGATCCGGCCCTGCCCGGAGTGCTTCAACCTCACGGAGGAGGTCCCCTGTGCCGTCTGTGCGGACGCGCGGCGCGACCGGACGGTGATTTGCGTGGTGGAGGAGGCGTCGGACATCCCGTCGATTGAGCGGACGGGGGAGTTTCGCGGGCTCTACCACGTGCTGGGTGGGCGGCTCGCGCCGCTCGACGGGGTGGGGCCGGACGACCTCACGGTGGGTCAGTTGGTGCGGCGGGCCACGGGGGGCGGGGTCCGGGAAGTGATCGTGGCCACCAATCCCAAGCT
>CAYXQS010000250.1:0-1990 GCA_964466515.1 uncultured Gemmatimonas sp.
ACCGGCGCACAGGGTGAAGTCGGCGTGACCGGTGCGACGGGTGCCACAGGTGCGACGGGCGCGACGGGCGCTGATGGCGCCACCGGTGCTGTCGGTGTAACCGGCGCAGCTGGTGCGGATGGTGCAACCGGTGCCACTGGTGTGACCGGCGCGGTTGGTCCGACGGGTGCCACGGGTGACGTTGGTGCGACTGGTGCGCAGGGTGATGTTGGTGCGACCGGCGCCACGGGTGATGTCGGTCCCACGGGCCCGACCGGTGCCACGGGCGCTGCCGGTGCGGATGGTGCAACGGGCGCGACTGGCGCCACAGGTGTCGATGGTGCAACCGGAGCCACGGGTGTAGCGGGCCCGACCGGTGCCACGGGTGTGACCGGCGCGGTTGGTCCGACGGGCGCCACGGGTGAAGTTGGTGCGACTGGTGCGACTGGTGCGCAGGGTGAAGTTGGCGCGACGGGCGCGCAGGGCGTCCAGGGCGTGACCGGCGCACAGGGTGAAGTCGGCGTGACCGGTGCGACGGGTGCCACAGGTGCGATTGGTGCGACGGGCGCCACCGGCGCGACGGGCGATGTCGGTCCTACGGGCCCGACCGGTGCCACGGGCGCGACTGGTGTCGCTGGCGCGACCGGTGCAGCGGGTGATGTCGGTGCCACGGGCGCAACTGGTGTGGATGGCGCAACTGGCGCCACCGGCGCGGTTGGTCCGACGGGTGCTACGGGCGAGACCGGTGCGACTGGCGTGCAGGGGATTCAGGGCATCCAGGGTATCCAGGGTCCGACCGGCGCGACTGGTGCGCAGGGTGACCAAGGCATCCAGGGCGTGACCGGTGCAGCGGGTGCCACGGGTGACCAGGGCATCCAGGGCGTGCAGGGTCCGACCGGCGCCACCGGTGTTGCGGGTGATGTCGGCGCTACGGGTGCTACGGGTGCGACTGGGACTCAGGGTATCCAGGGTGTGACGGGTGCCACGGGCGCGACTGGCGTTGCTGGCGCGACCGGCGATCAAGGGATTCAGGGTGTGACTGGGGCAGTGGGTGCCACGGGCGCGCAGGGTGATGTTGGTCCCACGGGTCCGACTGGCCTGACTGGCGCCACGGGTGCTGTTGGCGCGACTGGCGCGACTGGAAATCAGGGCATCCAGGGTGTGACTGGCGTGACGGGTGTAACCGGCGCGACTGGGATTCAGGGTATCCAGGGCGTGACTGGTCCGATTGGCGTGACGGGTGCCACGGGCATCCAGGGCGTAACGGGTCCGACCGGCGCGACGGGGACTCAGGGCATCCAAGGCGTGACCGGTCCGACCGGTGTGGCGGGTCCTACGGGCGCAGTTGGCGCCACGGGCGCGGTGGGTCCGACTGGATCCCAAGGTCCGACTGGTGCGACCGGGGCCACGGGCGTGCAGGGCGTGACGGGCGCACAAGGTCCCTCCGGCACCACAGGTGCCCAGGGCGTTACAGGCCCCACGGGCCCCAGCACCTTCAGCGCGATTACGAGCTCGACGAACACCAGCGCCGCGATGGTGGTCGGAAATGGCGCGTCGATCACCACGAGTGGCACGGGTACGATCACGGCCAACGCGCTCGCGGCCAACCTCGGTATGCCCAGTGCTATGACGGTCATCACCGCAACCGGCGGCGGTACCTTCAATGTCCCCGCAGGCGTTCGCGCGCTCCTCTTCGAGTGCGTTGGCGGCGGCGGCGGTGGCGGCGGTGCGCGCAGCAGCCAAGCTAGCAGGGGCGCTGGTGCCGGCGGTGGCGGCGCTGGCGGATACGCACGCATCCTGATCACGTCGCCGGCTGCGTCGTATCCCTACACGGTCGGCACGGGAGGCAACGGCGGTTCGGCTGGCCAAAACCAGAACGGCCAGGCAGGTGGCAACTCCACCATCGCTGGAATGACCTGCTCCGGCGGCGGCGCAGGCGGTGGCCCGCCCAACAACGGTAGCGGCGCCGGTGGTGCGGGCGGCAATGCGACCGGCGGGACGTTCACTATGC
>CAYXQS010000251.1:0-1933 GCA_964466515.1 uncultured Gemmatimonas sp.
GAGGACGAGGCAGGGAACCGCTACCCGCTTGTGTTCGAGATCGACGAGTTCCGCTGCATCTTCTGCGGCTACTGCCAGGAGGTCTGCCCGGAGGAGGCGATCCATATGGGCCGCCACTACGAGAACTCCGAGTTCAGCCGCGAGCGGTTCGTCTATGACCTCGAGCGGCTGATGGCGCAGACGCATCCGGTGAGCGAGCTCTGGGACCCGGCACACCCGCGGGGGGAATGACGATGGAGACCCAGTTCTTCCCGCTCTTCTATTCGTTCCACTTCTATCTCTTCGGCCTGCTCGCGCTCGCGTCGGCCGTGCTGTTCGTGACGCGCAAGAGCCCGGTGGCCGCGGCGCTCTGGCTCGTGAACGTGATGTTCTGCCTCGCCGCGCTCTACGTGATGCTCGGCGCGGAGTTCATCGGCGCCATCCAGGTACTCGTCTATGCGGGCGCCATTATGGTGGTCTTCCTGTTTGTCGTGATGCTCCTCAACCTCGGGCGTCCGGAGGAACTGAGCGACATCCGCGGCAGGGGCGGCCGCCTGGCCGCGGGCTTCGTCGGCCTCGCGCTCCTCGCCGAGGTGATGGTGCTGGCGCGCAGCCGCTTCCCGGCGCGCGTGCTGACGCCGCCCGTCGCGCTGGAGGATGTCGTGGCCGGCCCGGGCGGAATCATCGCCCCGATCGCCGCACCGCTCTTCCGCGAATACCTCCTCGCCTTCGAGCTCACCTCGATGCTGCTGCTGACCGCCATCGTCGGCGCGGTCGTCATCGGCAAGAAGAGGTCCTGACCGATGCTCGCTGAATCGCTCGCCCTCTCGGCCATCCTCTTCACCATCGGCGTCGTCGGCGTGCTCACGCGCCGCAACGCCATCATCATCTTTATGTGCGTCGAGCTGATGCTCAACGCCGTGAACCTGTCGTTCGTCGCGCTGTCGCAGCTCTACGGTGCCACGGGGCAGGTCTTCGTCGTGCTCGTGATGACGGTGGCCGCGGCCGAGGCGGCCGTCGGGCTCGCCATCATCATCGCGATCTTCCGCCATCGCCAGTCGGTGGACCTCCAGGACATCAACCTGCTGAAGGGCTGATGCTCATTCAGACCGAGCCCCCGGTGACGGGACATCCGCTCGCGGACACCATCGCGCGCCTTGCGTGGGCACTGCCGCTGCTGCCGCTCCTGGGCTTCCTGGCCAACGGGTGGCTCTCGCTGCGCCAGGCCACGCCGGGCCCCGCCGATCCCTCCGCGGCGTCGCATCACGGCCACGACGCGCCGCACGACGCGCCGCACGATGCCTCCGCCGACCACGCCGCCCACGACGCGCACCCGGCGCGGCATCCGTCGGCCGCGCTCGTCTCACTGATCGGCCCGGGCGTGCTCGTCCTCACCTTCGGCCTCGCCCTCGCGACGTTCCTCGCGATGCGCGGCGCCGGCGAGGCGATGGCCGAGCCGTTCGTGCTCACGCTCTTCCAGTGGATGCCGACCGGCACGCTCCAGGTCGACGTCGCGCTGCAGCTGGACCAGCTCTCGATGCTGATGACGCTCATCATCACCGGCGTCGGCACGCTGATCCATATCTTCTCGGTCGGCTATATGCAGGACGACCCGGGGTACCCGCGCTATTTCGCGTACCTCAACCTGTTCGTCTTCTTTATGCTCCTGCTGGTGCTCGGCTCCTCGTACCCGGTGATGTTCGTCGGGTGGGAAGGCGTCGGGCTCTGCTCGTACCTGCTCATCGGCTTCTGGTTCAGCGAGAAGGCCAACGCCGACGCCGGCAAGAAGGCGTTCGTGGTCAACCGGATCGGGGACTTCGGCTTCCTGATCGCGATGTTCCTGATGTTCGCGAACTTCGGCACGCTGAGCTTCGCGGGAATGGAGGCGGCGGCCGGCACGCTCGGCGTCGGCTCGCTGGTTGCCACGGCGATCTGCCTCTTCCTGTTCCTGGGC
>CAYXQS010000252.1:0-1922 GCA_964466515.1 uncultured Gemmatimonas sp.
CACGGCTACGCGCCGGGACGCGGCGTGCATTACCTCGACGGCACGCTCTTCGAGCCGGGGTTCACGCTCGAGGGCTGCGCGTCGTACGCCGTCGCCACCGAGCGCTACATCCGCGAGACCGGCGACGACCAGATCGTCGAGGAGCTCGTGCTCGCCGACACGCTCTACCAGTCGAGCGACGAGCTCGCCGCGCGCCGCGACCCGACGCATCCGCTCTATCACACCGAGGTCACCCTCGAACGCCGGCCGGCGGCGCTGCCGTTCACCGTCCACGGGAACGCCGTGGTCGCCTTTGCGCTCGACGCGTTGCGGCGCACGTTGGACGAGGAGGGCGCCAGGGAGGTGCAGGATCCCTCCGCGGTGCGCGCGGCGCTGCGGCGACGCTTCTCCACGGGCACGGAATCCAAGGCAACCCTCGCCGCCGCCATCGACCTCAAGGGGCAGGTCTCGCTCGAGGACGACGCCGTGGGCTCGGCCCTCTGGCTCCCGCTCTTCGAGGCCGTGGAGCGCACGGACTCGCTGTACAGGCGCACGGCCAAGCGGATCGGCGCGTCGGACCGGCTCGTCGTCCAGGTCGCGCGGTTGCTGGGACCCGATGCGTCCGAGGTGCTGGAGTGGCTGCGGCGCGCACCGTTGCACGACGGGCTCGCCGCGGAGATCGTGGATGCGGACGGCCGGGCCCTCTCGCACGGCGGCGACGCGGCGCTCAGCGGGCTTCTCGCCTATGCGGCCTGGTATACCGTGCACGCGCACGGCATCCGGTAGCGCAACAGCGCCGCGGGTGCGGCGCGCGCTACGTGGCGAGGACGGCGGTGAGCGCGTCGAGGCAGCGCCCCAGTGTCTCGGGCGTGTGGTCGCCCATATGCCCGATGCGGATCGTCGAATCCTGCATTGCGCCGTAGCCGCGGCCAATCACGAACCCCCGCGTGGCCATCGCCTGCACCACGTCCGCGGCAAACCGCTCCGGCGGGAGCGTGAGCGCGCTGACGGTGTCCGACCGCTCGCGCGCGCGCGCGAGGAAGCCGATCGCCACGCCGGCCTGCCTGCGCGCCGCGACCCATTCCTCCGTGAGCTGCCGCATCGCCGCGTGCCGCGCCCACCGCGCCTCAAGCCCTTCCTCGGCAATGGCCGCCAGTTGCGCGTCCGCGGCGTGGATCAGCGGGAGGGCGGGGGTGGAGGGCGTCTGATTGCGCAGGGCGAACTCCTCAAACTCCACCGGGTCGAGATAGCGTCCGCGGTCGTGCGCCGTGGAGGCCTGGAGCAGGTACGCCTCGCTCGCCACGGCAAAGGCGAGCCCCGGCGGCAGCGCGAGCGCCTTCTGCGAGCCCGTGAAGACGAAGTCGATGCCCCACGCGTCGGTCTCCACCGGCACGCCGGCCACGCCGGTGACGCTATCCGCGAGGCACATCACCCCGTACCGGTGCGCGAGCTCGGTGAGCGCGCGGAGGTCGCTCAGCGCGCCGGTGCTCGACTCCGAGTGGACGACGGTCATTGCGGCGTAGTGTGCGCCCGCGAGGTGCTGCTCGACGAAGTCGAGCGCGTGCGTCTCGCCCCAGGGTACCGTGACGACGCGGGTGCGGCGGCCGCAGCGCTGGGCCACCCGGGCAAAGCGCTCGGCAAAGGCGCCGTTCACGAGGGAGAGAACCTCCCCCTCCGGCGCCCCGCGGATGGCCATTTCCATCGCCGCGGTGGCCGATGCGGTGATGATGTACACCGGGCGCTGGGTGCGGAAGACCTGCTGGAGCCCCCGGTTCACGCGTCCGTGCAACGCCTCGTATTCCGCGCCGCGATGGCCGATCATCGGCCGCACCATCGCCTGGAGGATCTCCGGGCGGACCTCGGTGGGGCCGGGCAGGAAGAAGGTGCCGAAGGGGGTGGGCATCAGTCCGACAAATATGCGTCAGGTGCCGGGGGTGGGAATC
>CAYXQS010000253.1:0-1917 GCA_964466515.1 uncultured Gemmatimonas sp.
CCCGGACCGCCCCGAGCCGGTCCGGGTCGGTGACGACGCGGGCGTCTGCCTGCCCGGACCAGTCCCAGGCGGTGGCGATGCGAACGGGATCGACGCGGAACGCCACCTGATCTACATCCGCGGCAGCGTCGCCGGCCCGACCAACGGGATCGTCCTCGTCCGCAAGCAGGGATAACCGATGCCAGAGACCAAGCAGTTCGACGCAGCCGCCTTTACGGCGATGGGCACCCCGCGCGAGCGGGTGGGCCTGCCGGCGGCCACGTTCGACGGCACCGTGAATATGCCGGTGATGCACCAGGCCGTGAAGGCGCAGCTCGCCAATATGCGCCAGGGCACGCACTCGACGAGGCCGCGCGTCTTCGTCGTGGGCGGCAACCAGAAGCCGTGGAAGCAGAAGGGGACCGGCCGGGCCCGCTCGGGCTCGACGCGCTCGCCCGTCTGGGTGGGTGGCGGCACCGTGTTCGGCCCGCGTCCGCGCTCCTACGGGCAGAAGCTGCCGCGGCAGGTGAAGGCGCTCGCCCGCAAGTCCGCGTTCAACGCGCGGGCCCGCGAGCAGGCCGTCATCGTGATTGACCGCTTCACCTGGGAAACGCCGAAGACCGCACAGCTCGCGCAGCTCCTCGCGCGGCTCGGGGTCTCGCACCAGAAGGTCCTCATCCTCACGGATGGCGCCAAGACACCGGTCTACCTCAGCGGCCGCAACCTGCCGAACGTGGTGGTCCAGCCGTACAGCGACGCCTCCACCTACGACCTCCTCTGGTCGGACGTGGTGCTGGTCGAGGCGCCGGCGCTGGGGCACGAGCTCGCGCCGGTGGCGGAAAAGGCCGGCGACAAGGTGAAGGTCCGCAAGCCGTCGGCGCGCAAGTCGCCGAAGGCCGCGGCCGCGGCGAGCGAGGCGAAGAAGGACGCCAAGGCCGTGGCGAAGAAGTCGGCGTCGAAGGCGGCCGCGAAGAAGGCCGCCCCCAAGGCCTCGTCCGCCGCCAGGAAGGCGGCGCCGGCGAAGAAGGCCGCTGCAAGGAAGCCGGCCGCCAAGAAGAGCGCCGCCAAGAAGGCGGCACCCAAGAAGAAGGGGAAGTAACCGATGCCTACGATGCTCCGCACCATCGTGCGACCGATCGTCACCGAGAAGACCTCGGCGGCCTATCAGGCGCGCGCCGAGTACACGTTCGAAGTCCACCCGGACGCGACCAAGACCACCATCAAGGCGGCGATCGAATCGCTGTTCGGGGTGAAGGTCACGGGCGTCTGGACGTCGCAGCAGCGGGGGAAGCCGCGGAAGGTCGGCTCCACCTCGGGCCTGCGTCCCCGCTGGAAGAAGGCCATCGTGACGCTCAAGGATGGCGACACGATCGAGATCTTCGAGGGTTGAGATAAATGGGAATCCGACAGTTCAAGCCAGTCACCGCGGCGACGCGGTTCCGTTCGGTCTCGGACAACGACCTCATCACCCGGTCGACGCCGGAGAAGTCGCTCACCGCGCCGCTCAAGAAGAGCGGTGGGCGCGACAACCACGGCCACATCTCGATGCGGCGCCTCGGCGGCGGCCATAAGCGGAAGTACCGCATCATCGACTTCAAGCGCAACAAGTTCGGCCAGACGGCGACGGTCGAGCACATCGAGTACGACCCCAACCGCTCCGCGCGCATCGCGCTCGTGGTCTACGGGGACGGCGAGAAGCGCTACATCCTGCACCCCAAGGGGCTCGCGGTCGGCGACACGATCGTCAGCGGCAAGGGGTCGGACGTGCGCACGGGCAACGCGCTGCCGCTCCGCGAGATGCCGCTCGGCACCGCGGTGCACAACGTGGAGCTGAAGCCCGGCAAGGGCGGCCAGATGGCGCGCAGCGCCGGCGGCTCCGCCCAGTACACCGCGCGCGAAGGCATCTACGCTTCCGTCCGCCTGAAGTCGGGCGAGACG
>CAYXQS010000254.1:0-1896 GCA_964466515.1 uncultured Gemmatimonas sp.
CGACACGATGGTCCCGCTGATCTCCTACACGACCGTGAGCGGCATCCCCGTCACGCAACTGATGGACGCGGCCACGCTGGCCGCCATCGTCGACCGCACGCGCAACGGCGGTGCCGAGATCGTGAAGCACCTCAAGACCGGCTCGGCGTACTACGCGCCCTCGTCGGGCGCGGTGCAGATGGTCGAGGCCATCGTGAACGACCAGAAGCGCGTCCTGCCGTGCTCCGCCTGGCTCGAGGGCGAGTACGGGATGCAGGGCCTCTTCCTCGGCGTGCCGGTGAAGCTCGGCCGCCGGGGGCTGGAGAAGATCCTCGAGGTGACGCTCACGGCCGACGAACGGAAGGCGCTCGAGAAGAGTGCCGAGGCCGTGCGCGAGCCGATGTCCGTCGTCAAGCTGTAGGCCGCGGCGATGCGCCGGCTGATGGGGTTCTGGGAGTCCACGATCGGGAAGAAGGTCGTGATGGGCGTGACCGGCCTCGGGCTGATCGGCTTTGTCGTGATGCATATGGCCGCCAACCTGCAGATGTTCATCGGCCCGGACGCGATGCGGGAGTATGCGGAACTGCTCCGCACGATTCCGGAACTGCTCTGGCTGGCGCGCGCCGGCCTCGTTGGGATGGCGATCCTGCACGTCGTGGCGGCCGTGCAGCTCACGGCGCGCAACCGGGCGGCGCGCGCCACGGACTACGCAAGGCACGAGCCGCAGGCCAGTACGTTCGCCTCGCGCTGGATGCGCGTGGGCGGTGTCTTCCTGCTCGTCTTCATCATCATCCACCTGGGCCACTTCACCACGGGGTGGTTCAACGAGGGGATGGTGCATATGCAGCCCTACGGCAACGTGGTGCTGCTGTTTAAGTATTCGCCCGTCTGGGTAGTGATCTATGTGATTGCGATGGCGGTGCTGGGGTTGCATCTCTACCACGGCACGTGGGCCAGCCTCCGGACGCTCGGATTGGACAAGCGCGGCGCGGATCCGCAGAGGCACGGGCTGGCGCTCTGGGTCGCGATCATCGTGTGGGCAGGGTTCACCGTGGTACCACTCGCCGTCGCTCTCGGCCTTCTCAACTGACTGCAATGACGCTAACGCTCGACGCCAAGATCCCCGCCGGCCCCCTGGCCGGGAAGTGGGACAAGCACCGCTTCGAGATGAAGCTCGTGAACCCGGCCAACAAGCGGAAATACCACGTGATCGTCGTGGGCTCGGGCCTCGCCGGCGCGTCGGCGGCCGCGACGCTCAGCGAGCTCGGCTATCAGGTGAGTTGCTTCTGCTACCAGGACTCGCCGCGCCGCGCGCACAGCATCGCCGCGCAGGGCGGGATCAACGCGGCCAAGAACTATCGCAACGACGGCGACTCCGTCCAGCGGCTGTTCTACGACACCATCAAGGGCGGCGACTTCCGTGCGCGCGAGGCCAATGTGTATCGCCTCGCGCAGGTCTCGGTGGACATCATTGACCAGTGCGTGGCGCAGGGCGTGCCCTTCGCGCGCGAGTACGGCGGCCTCCTGGCCAACCGCAGCTTCGGCGGCGCGCAGGTGTCGCGCACCTTCTACGCGCGCGGGCAGACCGGGCAGCAGCTCCTCCTCGGCGCGTACCAGGCGCTGGAGAAGGAGATCGCCAACGGCAGCGTGACGATGTACGAGCGCCACGAGATGCTCGAGCTCGTGCTCGTGGACGGCAAGGCGCGCGGCATCATCGTGCGCGATATGGTCACCGGCGAGGTCGAGTCGCACACGGCCGACGCCGTGATCCTCGCGACCGGCGGGTACGGGAACGTCTACTACCTCTCCACCAACGCCAAGGGCTGCAACGTCACCGCCACGTACCGCGCCTACCGGAAGGGCGCGGCGTTCGCCAACCCCTGCTTCACGCAGATCCATCCGACCTGCATCCCCGTC
>CAYXQS010000255.1:0-1892 GCA_964466515.1 uncultured Gemmatimonas sp.
TTCCGGTCGAGGTTGCTGAGGTGCTCGTGGACCGTCGCCAGCGAGTTATAGTTGAACGCTTCGGCAATCTCCTCAAAGCTCGGCGCGTAGCCGTGCTCCGCCGTGTAGCTCTGGAGATAGTCGAGGATCTTTCGCTGGACCTTGGTGAGTGCCATCTCGTGTGCCCCGTCGTTGGTTGAGGACTGCAGTGGCGGCCCTGTAGGCTGCGTCCGGATAGACTCCCGAACACGACCCGAAGTAACGGTAGCCGAACATTGCCCGAACAGCAAGTGCGCCGGAAGTGGGCCCCCCCAACGGGGCCGCTGGGAGAGCTGAGTGGCCGGTCGGCAATCCGTGCCAGGGAGAGCCAACTTGCCCGGGGCGAGCTCGAGGCGATTGTCGCCGGGCTTGCTCCGGCCCCGTCGTTCCGCGAGGCGTTGGCGGGGACCGATGTGGCGGTCATTGCCGAGCTGAAGAGGAGCTCGCCGAGCAAGGGCGTGCTGGACGCCGGGCTCGATGCCGGTCGCCGGGCCGCTGAGTATGCGCGGGGCGGGGCGGCCGCGCTCTCCGTCCTCACGGAGCCGAGCCGGTTCGCCGGGTCGCTCAGCGACCTGCGCGACGCCAAGGCCGCGGTCGGCATCCCGCTGCTGCGCAAGGACTTCATCACCCATCCCATTCAACTGCTCGAGGCGCGCGCCTATGGCGCGTCGGCGGCGCTGTTGATTGCGCGGGCCCTGGCTCCCGACGTGTTGCGCGACCTGGCTGGCGAGGCGCGCCGCCTCGGGCTCGACGCCGTGATTGAAGTGCGCGACGAGGCCGAGCTGGCGGAGGCCGTCGCGGCGAGGGACGCGGTCATTGGCGTGAACAACCGCGACCTCGAGACGCTGGAGATCCGCCCCGAGGTCGGGGCGCGGCTGATTCCGCTGATCCCGCGTGCGCGCATCGCCGTCTATGAAAGCGGCGTGACCGACGCCGATGCCGTGCGCGCCGCCGCGACGCTTGGCGCGGATGCGGTGCTGGTCGGGTCGGTGCTGTCCGTGGCGGCAGACGGCGCTGCGGCGGTGCGCGCGCTCACGGGGGTCCCCCGGGGGCCGCGTGGTTGAGGTCAAGTTCTGCGGCCTGACGCGCGCGACCGATGCCGAGCACGCCCTGGCGCTCGGGGCGCACTATGCCGGCGTGATCTTTGCCGGCGGACCGCGGCGGCAGAGCGTGGCATCGGCGCGTGAGGTGTTCGCTCCCTTGACAGGCACGGCCACGCGCCGCGTGGGCGTGATTGGGAGGCAGCGCCTTGACGAGGTGCTTGCGATCGCGGACACCGTCCCGCTCGATGTGCTACAATTCCACAATGGCGTGGACGGCGACACTGTTTTAGCGTTGCAGACGCGATTCGCCGGAGCGATCTGGCGGGTCGTGCAGGTCGATGCGGCGCTCGGGCGCGTTGCGAGCGACGCGGACACAACATTCGCGCAGGGGGTCGATGCGGTTGTGCTCGATGCACGCGCGGCGAGTGGGCTCGGGGGCACCGGCATCGCCCTCGACTGGACGGCCATCGCACCGGATGTCGCACGACTGAGGCACCGCGGACGCGTGGTGCTGGCGGGTGGGCTGCGGCCCGAGAACGTGGCCCAGGCGGCCGCGTTGGTCAGGCCGGACGTTGTGGATGTTTCGTCGGGAGTGGAGCGTGCTCCCGGGATCAAGGACCCTGAACAGATGCGCGCGTTCGCCTTGGCGATCCGCCCGCTCGAGGTGTGATGACGCAGGTCGCTCCTCCGGATCGGTTCGGCGCCTTTGGCGGGCGCTACGTCCCTGAGACGCTTGTGCCTGCGCTCGACGCCCTCACGGCGGCGCTCGCCAGCGCCCTTGGCGACCCGGGGTTCCGGCGCGAGCTGGCGGAGTTGCTCGAGACCTACGCC
>CAYXQS010000256.1:0-1889 GCA_964466515.1 uncultured Gemmatimonas sp.
GGCATATTCGCAAAGAACGCTCGGCTCGCGGGCGTCGATGGCTTCGCGCATGGCATTGGGGAATCGGGCGGAAACCAATGCCAGCGCACGTTCTTCCGGCGCAGCGAGGGCGCGCGCGTAATCCAGTTCCCCTCGGGGAGCATTCCCACGACCTCGGAGTGCGCGTGCTGCGCCATCATCCGCGTGAGCTGCTTCCGGTAGCGCTCGGGCATCCAGTCCTTGGGCTCGATGCTCTCGCCGGCGGCGATGCGGGCCTCGAAGGCGGCGACGAGCGCCGGGTCGTCCTGCGGGGCGGCGGGTAAGGAACTCTGGTCCATAGCTGGAATCTATAGCCCGACCGTATCTTTGAGCTATGAGCAATACCCCGACCGCCACCGGCCCCGAAGGAAGCGTCCGGACCACCATTGCCGACGGCATCGGCACCGTGGAGTTCTCCCACCCCAAGAGCAACGCCCTCCCGGCCAAGCTCCTCTACGAGCTCGCGGCGGCCATCACGGCCGTCGGCAATGCCCCCGCCGCGCGGGTGATCGTCCTGCGGAGCGGCGGCACGGGCGTCTTCTGCGCCGGTGCCTCCTTCGACGAGTTCGCGGCCGTCTCCACGCCCGAGGCCGGCCAGGAGTTCTTCCTCGGCTTCGCGCGCGTGATCCTCGCGATGATCCGCGCGCCGAAGTTCGTGCTCACCCGCGTGCAGGGGCGCGCGGCCGGCGGCGCCATCGGCGTCATCGCCGCGAGCGACTACTCCATCGCGGTGCCGTCCGCGGCCGTGAAGCTCAGCGAGCTGCAGGTGGGGATCGGCCCCTTCGTGGTGGGCGTCGCCATCGAGCACAAGCTCGGCCCCGCCGCGCTGATGACCCTCGGCGTACACGCCGACTGGCACGACGCCGGCTGGTGCGAACGCCACGGCCTCTTCTCGATGATTGCCAGCGGGGACGCGGCGCTCGACTCCACGGTTCACGAGCACGCCACGCGGCTCGCGGCCTCGAACCCCGAGGCAATGGCGGAGATGAAGCGGATCTTCTGGCGCGGCACCGAAGGATGGGAGGCGCTGATGACCGAACGCGCCGCGATGAGCGGCCGGATGGTGCTGTCCCAGTTCACGCGCGACGCGCTCGCGAAGTTCCGCGCGCGATAGTCAGCCCGCGAGCCCCCGCTCAAGATCCGCCAGCACGTCCTCCGGCGCCTCGAGCCCCACCGACACGCGCAGCAGCCCCGGCGTGATCCCCACGCGCTGCCGCTCCTCCTCGGTCAGCTTTGAGTGCGTGGTGGACGCGGGATGCGTCACGATCGTGCGCACATCGCCGAGGTTCGGCGAATGCGAGCAGAGGCGGAGCGCGTCAATGCAGCGCCGGGCCGCGTCGTAGTCGCGGAGCTGCAGGGTCAGCACGCCACCACCGCCGCGCATCTGCCGCAGCGCGAGCGCGTGCTGCGGATGCGAGGGCAGGAACGGATACCGCACCCGCGCGACGGCCCGGTGTCCCTCCAGGTGCTGCGCGATGCGCAGGGCATTCGCGCAGTGCCGCTCCATCCGCAGGGACAGCGTCTCGATGCTCTTGGACAGCACCCAGGCGTTGAAGGGGGAGAGCGCCGGCCCGGCGTGCCGCGCGAGAAACCGCGCCCCGGCGACCAGCGCGCGATCCCCGACCATCGCGCCGCCGAGCGTCCGCCCCTGCCCATCAATGAACTTCGTCGCCGAGTGGACGACCAGCGACGCCCCAAGCTCGAGGGGCTGCTGCAGCACCGGCGTGGAGAAGCAGTTGTCCACGATGAGCGGGACCCCGTGCGCGCGGGCGAGCGCGCCGAGCGCGGCAAGGTCCACGAGTTCGAGCCCGGGATTCGACGGCGTCTCGACGAAGATCAGCCTGGTGGCCGGCGTGATGGCGGCAGCCCAG
>CAYXQS010000257.1:0-1878 GCA_964466515.1 uncultured Gemmatimonas sp.
CGGACTGCAGGCCATCGCCACGGCCAAGCGGCTGGGCGGCATCGTCTCGGGATTCGACATCCGCGCGGCAGCGGTGGAGCAAATCCGCTCGCTTGGAGCGACCGTGGTGGCACAGGATCTCATCGCCACCGACGGCGAGACGGCCGGCGGCTACGCGAAGGAACAGAGCGCGGAGCAGCAGGCCGCGATCCAGGCCGCGCTGCGCGCGCACCTCGCCACAATGGACTTGGTGATCACCACCGCGCAGATCCCGGGGCGCGCGGCCCCGCGACTCATCTCGACCGAGACCGTGCGCACGATGGCCGCGGGTGCCGTGATCGTGGACCTCGCGGCGGAGAGCGGCGGAAACTGCGAGGCCACGCGCGTGGGCGAGACGGTGCTCGTGAACGGCGTGCAGGTGATCGGGCCCGTGAACCTCTCGGCGACAATGCCGACGCACGCGTCCCAGATGCTCTCGCGCAACATCCTGGCCTTCGTGCAGCACCTGCTCAAGGACGGCGCCCTCGTGGTGGACGCCGACGACGAGATCACGGGCGCGATGCTCGTCACCAAGGTTCAAACCGTCGGACCCACCGGGGCTGTCTGAGGGAGCGAACCCTTTTCACCCCGGAGTCCTCTCGTGTCCCTGCGGCCCCTCCTCGCGATTGCCCTCCTCGCGGGGGCGACTTCGTCCGCCCTCGCACAGACGTCCGAGCGCCACACGCTCACCGGCGACCGCATCGTGGTCTGGAATCTCGCGGGCCGCACGACGATTGAGGCGACCACCGGCCCGGACGTGATTGTCGAGGTCACCCGCGGCGGCGCCGACCGGCGCGACCTGCGGATCCGCGCCGAGGCCAGCGAGTTCGCCGTGCTCTACCCGGACCGGACGATCGTGTACCCGCACGGCCGCGGCGGCACGTACTCCACGCGTCTCTACGTGGACCGCGCGGGTCGCTTTGACAATGAGGCCGGGAGCTTCCCGGTGCGGATTCGCAGCAACGGCCCCGGGCTCGACGCCTACGCCGACCTGCGGATCCTGGTGCCGAAGGGCAGGCGCGTGGACGTGAACATCGCCGTGGGACTGATCGAGGCCACGGGAACGGAAGCCGAGCTCTCGCTCCGCACGCGGCTCCTCCCGATTCACGTCTCGATGCACAAGGGATCGCTCACGGCATCAACCGGCGCCGGCGCGATCCGTATTGACCGGATCGAAGGCGATGTGTCCCTCTCGACCGGCTCGGGATCGGTGGATATGCAGGACGTCCACTCCAAGCTCCTGCGCGCCAACACGGGCTCGGGACGCATCGAGGGACGCGAGGTGACGACGGACCGCCTGGTTGGAGGCTCCGGTTCCGGTGGGCTGCGGTTCGAGGCGCTTACGGCCAACGACGTGCGGGCAACCACGGGCTCCGGGGGCATTCGCCTCGGGATCCGCAACACGCCACGTGACGTGAGCGTGCGCGCCGGCTCGGGCAGCGTCGAGATCACGCTGCCTGCCTCCTCGAACATCGAGGTCGACATCTCGACGGGCTCCGGCGGCATCACCTCGGACTTCCCGGTGACGATGGAGAGCTTCCGCCGACGCGAGCTGCGCGGGCGGATCGGCACCGGCGCGGACGGCTACCTCCGCGCCTCCACGGGCTCCGGCTCCGTGCGGCTCATCAGCCGCTGATCGGCGCGGGCGTTACGGCACCACCGGCCCGCCGACCTGATCGACGATGAATGCGTAGCGGAACGCGGTCTCGCGGTAGCGCTCGTACCGCCCGGAGCCGCCGCCGTGCCCCGCGCCCATATTCATCCGGAGCAGGAGCGGGTTGGCGTCGGTCTTCATCTCGCGCAGCCGCGCGACCCACTTGGTGGGCTCCCAGTACGCCACGCGCGAGTCGTTGATGCCGC
>CAYXQS010000258.1:0-1867 GCA_964466515.1 uncultured Gemmatimonas sp.
CCTCACGAGGTCACGCTCGTGAGGCGTTGCGTTCTTCCCCCCTACTCCGTCCCGCCACCTATGCGTCACATCCCTCGCCACTCCGCGACGGCGCTGATCGCCTCGCTCCTTCTGGCCCTGCCGGTCAGCCGCGCGACCGCGCAGGGTGCGGCCGACGGCTGTACCGTGGACATCTACTCGCCGGCGCAGCTCGCGCAGGCGATGATCCACATCCAGCGGGCCGCCGAGTCGCCCGAGGGCGAGGCGGCCGCCAAGGCGCTCCGCGACGCGTCGCGCATCCTCCAGGACGCACGCCGCTTCAGCGCCAACCCGCTCGGCCATACCTACGCGCGCGGCCAGGTGCTGATCCTGTGGATGCACCAGCAGACCGCGCCGACGACGATGACCGCGGCCGAACTCGGCATCGGCCGCGACCGCACCACGCCGATCGACCTCGCCCACACGGCGGACTCGCTCTTCACCGTGGTCGAGACCGCCGCGCCCGGCTGCGAGAAGGACGTCGACCGCTGGCGGCAGTCGAAGCCCTGGAACGAACGCATCGGCGCCGCATACCGCTTCCTCGGCGAGAACAACATCGACTCCGCGGAGGTCTACGCGCGACAGGCGATGCAGCTCGACCGCCGCTCGCCCTTCCTGTACAACGCGCTCGCACAGATCGCGCTCCGCCGCAACGACCGCGACGAGGGGCTCAAGCAGCTCGAGGCGGCGCTCGCGCTCGCGGACCGTGACACCGCGCTGGTCGAGACGGCGCGCCAGTTGCGCACGCAGTACGCCGCCACGCTGCAGGAGTACGGGATGAGCAAGGCCGATGCCGACGAGCGGAACGAGCTGCTCGCGCGCGCGGCGCGCACCTTCCTGCAGATCGGCCAGGAGGCGCCCGATGCGGCCGACGGCCCCGCCTACATCTCGGCGGCGCTCGACATCGCGATGCTGACGCAGGACCAGGACCTGATCCGCGAGATCCTCGATCCAATGATCCAGGACCCGCTCCCGTACCCGGACCTCGCGCTGCTCCTCGGCGCCGAGACGTCGCGGATGCTGAACAAGCCCGACGACGCGATGACGCTCTACGCGTCGGCGCTCGAGAAGAACCCGTACATCCGCGACGCGAACTACTTCCTCGCGTTCCTGTACCTCGAGGCCAAGCAGCCCGAGAAGACGACGGCGCTCCTCGACACGCTCCTGGTCGTGGACCCGTCGAACCCGGACAACCTGCTGATGCAGACGATGGCCGCGCGCCAGGTGGCCGAGGTGGAGCGGAACCCGCAGCGACGCGCGGCGTTGATCCGTGAGGTCGAGGCGTTGAGCGCCAGGGAGTCGGCGATGCCGCACCGGCTGTCGATCACCCGCTTCGAGCGGCGCGCCGAGGGCGCGATCCTCTCCGGGGACATCGAGAACCGCGCGCGGACGGCCAAGACCTACACGGTCGAGGTGGAGTTCATCGACGCCGAGGGGAACGTGATCGAGAGGCTCACGACGACGACGGCCTCCGTGGCCCCGAACGCGACGGTCAGCTTCGAGCTGACGGCAACGCAGCCCGGGATTGCGGCATACCGCTACAAGCCGCTGACCTGAGTGCGGTTGGCGGGCAAGGTGGGGTGCCGCGCACGCGCGCGGCACCCCACTTTGCGTTGACTGACCCCTCTGGGCACACTATCTTTGGGGTTCCCCCGGAACCGCTACGGTGAGCGGACTGACGGGACGCGCGCTCGTAGCTCAATTGGATAGAGCATCTGACTACGGATCAGAAGGTTAGGGGTTCGAGTCCCTTCGGGCGCATAGAACCACCGCTGGAGATGGGAGATGTGAGGATCGGGGCGTAGCTTAGCCCGGTAGAGCGCCTGCTTCGGGAGCAGGAGGTCGCTGG
>CAYXQS010000259.1:0-1864 GCA_964466515.1 uncultured Gemmatimonas sp.
CGGGGATGACGTGGAGCGTCACGGGGATACGGAGTTCGCCCGCAAGGAACCGCGCAAGCTCGCCCATCGTCATACCGTGGCGGAGGGGCGTCGGATATAATGCGTAGGCCTGCCCGCGCCGCGCCGGCGTCGGGTCCCCGGCGTGCGCCAGCGCGGGATCGAGCAGCGGCCCCTCGACGCGCCCGCCGAGCGGATTCGGGCGATCGAGGACGATGAAGGGTATTCCGACGCGGGCCGCTGCCCGCATCGCATAGACCATCACCCCGACATAGGTCCAGGTACGCGTGCCGATGTCCTGCAGGTCGAACACCAACGCCTCGAGGTCGCGGAGCAGCGAGTCCGCGGGCGGCATCGTCTCGCGCGCGTACAGCGAGTGGACGGTGAGTCCCGAGCGCGCGTCGACCTCATCGGGAAGGTCGGGACGGTCCGCCGTGCCGCGGATCCCGTGCTCGGGCGAGAAGAGCCGGACCAGCGTGACGTTTGCGCGGACCGCGCGTGGGTCCTTGTGGAGCAGTTCCACATCCGACGCCCCCGTGGCGTCGACCCCGGTCTGGTTGCTGACGAGCGCAATGCGTTTTCCCGCAATGAGGGCGAGCGAGTCCTCGATGAGCACCGTGATGCCCGGCCGCACCGCCGCGCGCGGCACGCCGGCGGTCTGCGCGCCGCCCGCGCGTACGCACGCGGCGCCCACGAGCGCCATTCCCACCACGGTCCACCACCGCATCCTGTGACCCGTCACTCGCGCTCCTCTCGTTGGTCGATCCCGGCCCTCGCACTGCTCGCGCTGGGCGGAGTCTCGTGCGCCCCGGCCGCCACGCGCTCCACGACGGCCCTGCCCCCCGACCTCCCGCGCGTCGAGGTGCCGTACTCCATCCGCGACCTCGAGCCCTCGCTCTCGGCCCCGCTCCCCGATGCGGCGCAACGTTGGATCGACCGCACCATCGCCGAGATGCCCCTGCGCGACCAGGTCGCACAGATGATGATGATCTGGGTACTCGGGGATTATACCAGCACGAGCGACTCGGCGTTCGTCCTCGCGGCGCAGCGGGTGCAGCGCGACCGCGTGGGCGGTGTGGTGATGTCGCTCGGTTCGCCGATCGAGGTCGCGGCCAAGATCAACGCCCTGCAGCGCCTCGCCCCGCTCCCGCTCCTCGTGTCGTCCGACGTGGAGCCGGGGCTCGGCCGGCTGGAAGGCGGGATCTTTGCACCGGGCACGCTCGCCGGAGGAAGCGCGACGGTGCTGCCGTCGAATATGGCCATCGGCGCCACGCGCGACGTGGAGCAGGCACGCGCGGCCGGCCGCATCACCGGCGAGGAGTCGCGCGCCATCGGGATCCATCTCGCCTTCGCGCCCACCGCCGACGTCAACAACAATCCGCAGAATCCGGTCATCAACGTCCGCTCGTTCGGCGAGGATCCGACGATGGTGGCGGCGATGAGCGCGGCGTTTGTGGAGGGCGTGCAGGGCGCCGGCGTGGCGGCCACGGTGAAGCACTTCCCCGGCCACGGCGACACCGACATCGACTCGCACCTCGCGCTGCCGATCATCTCGGCAAGCCGGGCGCGCCTGGACGCCGTGGAACTGGTGCCGTTCCGCGCGGCGATCGCCGCCGGCGTGGCCGCCGTGATGAGCGCGCACATCGCGCTCCCCGCCGTCTCGGGCGACTCGACGCCGGCCACGCTCGTGCCCGCGATCATCACCGCGCTGCTGCGCGATTCGCTCGGCTTCCGCGGGCTCATCGTCACCGACGCGATGGATATGCGGGGGATCGGCGCGGGGTACGACGTGCCCACGAGTGCCGTGCGCGCCGTGCAGGCGGGCGCGGACATCCTCCTGCTGCCGCCGGACGTCCCGCTCGCAATG
>CAYXQS010000260.1:0-1853 GCA_964466515.1 uncultured Gemmatimonas sp.
TCCGGGCACGTCGCAGTTCTTCCTCTCCCTCGAGGACGACCTGATGCGGCTCTTCGGCTCCGACCGCATCGCGCGGTTGATGGACGGGCTGGGGGCGCAGGAAGGCGAGGTGCTCACGCACCCGCTCATCACGCGGTCCATCGAGCAGGCGCAGAAGCGCGTCGAGCTCCAGAACTTCCAGTCGCGCAAGCGCCTGCTGGACTACGACGACGTGATGAACCAGCAGCGCGAGGTGATCTACTCCCTGCGCACCTTTGCCCTCGAGGGCGGCGAGGAGCTCAAGGGCGAGGCGGAGAAGATGGTGCAGGCCGCCGTGTCCCGCCGCGTCGAGACGGCGCTCGCCGGATACGAGTCGGCGCTCGAGTGGGACGTCGAGCTCCTGCGGCAGGACCTGTTGATGCAGTACGTGCTCCGCGTGCCGGCCTTCGAGCCGGACGGGATCCGGCCCGCGGCGGTGCCGGAGGCGCAGCGCGAGGTCGCGGCGCTGGCAGTGACCGCGTTCCACGAGAAGCTCCGCACCCTTGGGGAGTTCGGCGGGCGGCTCCTCTCACTCGTGATGCTCAACGTGCTCGACGAGAAGTGGAAGGACCATCTCTACGACCTCGACCAGTTGCGTGCCGCCATCGGGTACCGCTCCTGGGGCCAGAAGGACCCGCTCATCGAGTACAAGCACGAGGCGTTCTCGATGTTCGAGGACCTGATGCGCGACCTGCAGCACACCTTCACCGAGCGCTTCCTGAAGGTGCAGTTGGTGTTTGATGAGCCACGCCGTCCCCCCGTCGCGCCAACGCCGACCTCCGCGCCGGTGGACCCGTTCGGCGTCGCCGAGCCGACGGTTGTCGGTGCCGGCCGCGGCGTGAAGTCCCTGACGCCCGCGGGCGGGCCGCCGAAGGGCACGACCCAGGGCCCCCCGGGCACGCCGGCGGCGAAGTCGGAATATGCCGGCGTGGGACGCAACGATCCCTGCCCCTGCGGGAGCGGGAAGAAGTTCAAGAAATGCCACGGGCAGAATAGCTGACGCTGATGCTGCTCGGGCTGTCCTTGCGTTGATTCGATGATGGCCTTGGCCGAGCGGCGTGTATGCTCGGCCTATGTCCTCCGTCCTCGATTTGCCCTCGGCCGACCGGCCGCGCGAGCGGCTGCGGTCGCTCGGGGCCCAGGCGCTGACTGCCGTCGAACTGATTGCGCTGCTCCTCGGCCCCGGCGGGGCGGGGCGGTCGTCGGCGGAAACGGCCCAGCGGCTCCTCCACCGTGCCGGCGGCTCCCTCCGCCGCCTCGGCCAGCTCCCGATTGCCACGCTCACGGAACTCCACGGACTCGGCGAGGCGAAGGCGCTCGCCGTACACGCCGCGCTCGAGCTGGGCCGCCGCCTCGCCGCCGAGGCGTCCGACGAAGGGGAGCCGATGCGCGGCCCGCGCGACGTCTGGCGATTTTACGCCCCGCGGATGGAGGGGCTCACGGTCGAGGAGTTCCACGTCGCCGTCCTCGACGCCCAGCACCGGCTGGAACGCGACATCCTCGTGAGCCGCGGGATCCTCAACAGCAGTCTCGTCCACCCGCGGGAGGTCTTCCGCGAGGCCATCGCCGAGCGCGCCGCGAGCATCGTCCTCGTCCACAACCACCCCTCCGGCGATCCCACGCCGAGCGTCGACGACCGCGCCATCACGGCCCAACTGGTCTCTGCCGGGCGGCTGCTGGACATCCCCATCCAGGACCACATCGTGCTGGGGAGGGGAAGATTTGTGTCGTTTGCGGAGGCGGGGCTGTTGTAGGCGCCGTCCGGCGTCCCGCCTCACGTCGTCCGATCGCCGTACGCCGTTCGTACCGCCTCCCCCCCGTACGCCTCCCCCCGT
>CAYXQS010000261.1:0-1834 GCA_964466515.1 uncultured Gemmatimonas sp.
GCCCCGAAACGCGCGACAGGGGAACGGGCACGCAGTTCGGTCAGCGCGATCGCGGTGAGCCGAGCGAGTACCGGTCCAGGTACTCGCGGCTCCACGTGCCAAAACGGCCCGCGCGCAGCATCTCACGCGCCTCGCGCATCACCCCCACCAGGTAGTGGACATTGTGCAGCGAGAGGAGCCGCAGCCCGAGCATCTCCTCGCTCACGAACAGGTGCCGGATGTACGCCCGGTCGTAGTGCGTACACGCCAGGCACCCGCACCCATCCACCAACGGCCGCCGGTCGAGCCTGTGCTCCGCGCGTCGGATCTGGATAGTGCCGTCGGGGGAGAAGAAGGTGCCGTGCCGCCCCATCCGCGTCGGCACCACGCAGTCGAAGATGTCCACGCCGCGCCGCACGCTCTCGACGAGGTCGTCGGGGAAGCCGACGCCCATCAGGTAGCGCGGCCTGTCGCGCGGCAGCTCGGGTTCGCAGACCTCGATCATCGCATACATATCGGGCTTGGCCTCGCCCACCGAGAGCCCGCCGATGGCGATGCCGTGCCAGTCGCCGGCCTGACGGATTCCCTCCACGGATGCGCGGCGCAGCTCGGGATGGATCCCGCCCTGCACGATGGGAAAGAGCGCCTGCGGCGGCGCGGCGAGGTCGTCGACGATGCCGTCCGCGGGGCCGTCGAGCGGCGCGCGCCCCTCGCGCCCGATCCGCTCGAACTCCATACGGCAGCGGTCGAGCCAGCGCAGGCTGCGTTCCATCGCCGCGCGCGAGGCCGCGAGTTCCGACTGCCCCTCGATGAGCTCGTCGAGCTGCATTATCACGTCGGCGCCGATGTTGCGCTCGATGCGCATCACGAGCTCGGGCGTGTAGTCGTGCAGCGAGCCGTCGAGATGGCTCCGGAACTCGATGCCGCCCTCGCGCACGGTGCGGTGCTTGGCAAGCGAAAAGACCTGGAAGCCGCCGGAGTCGGTGAGCATCGGGCCGGTCCAGCGCGAGAAGGCGTGCAGTCCGCCGAGCGCGCGCACGATGCCGTCGCCGGGTCGGAGGTAGAGGTGGTACGCGTTGGAGAGGATCATCTGCGCGCCCGTCGCCTGGACCTCGTCGACGCTGAGTCCCTTGACCGTGCCGTGCGTGCCGACGGGCATAAAGGCGGGCGTCTCGACAACGCCGTGCGGGGTGGCGAACCAGCCGAGTCGCGCGGCGCCGTCGGGGTGCGAGGTGCGAAACGAGAATGGCGCCATTGCGGCCACCGTTGCGCCGGGCGCGGTGGGTGCCGCGCTCACGCCTCGGCCGCCTTCACTTCGTCCCACAGCCTGTCGAGCGCCTCAAGGCCGGCGGTGCGTATATCGAGCCCGCGCTTGCGTGCGATCACCTCCACCGCCTCGAACCGCCGCTGGAACTTGGCGTTGGCGCCGTCGAGCGCGAGCGCGGCGTGGACGCCCGCCTTGCGGCAGAGATTCACGACGGCAAAGAGGAGGTCGCCCAGCTCGCCGGCGAGCTGGGCGTGCTGCGGGTCCGCACTCAGCACGCCGTGCGTATCGAACACCGCGCCCGCGGCGTCGATCTGCTCGCGCACCTCGCCGAGCTCCTCGGCCACCTTCTGCAGGGGGCCCTCGACGTCCGGCCAGTCGAACCCGACGCCGGCCGCGCGCTCCTGCAGGCGGTGCGCGCGGTGCAGGGTGGGGAGCCCGTGCGGCAGGCCATCGGCCAGCGAGCCGCGCGTCCTGGCCTTCATCTGCTCCCAGGGCGTCCGCTCGGTGTCGGTGCCGTACAGCCACGGGTGCCGACGCGTCATCTTCGGCCCCGAGCAGGTCGCGGGCTCGCTCGTGGCGAAGATGACG
>CAYXQS010000262.1:0-1826 GCA_964466515.1 uncultured Gemmatimonas sp.
GACGCAATGAAGAGCGCGGCCTCGGTGGCCGGCGCGAGCGGCGCATCGACGTGGAGCAGGAGTTCGCGGATGCGGTCACCGGCGGGCGTGCCGCCCGGCTCGCGAAAGACGCGGTGCGCGATGCCGGCCGCCGCGAGGCGCGCCGCGAGCCGTCGGAGCTGGGTCGACTTCCCCACACCCTCGCCGCCCTCGAACACGACCAGCCGACCGCGCGCGCTCATCTCACCCAAGGGTGATGATCGAACTGGTGGCGCCCTTCTTGATCCCTTCGAGCATCCACTGGTTCACCTGCACCATCACCTTGTCGAAGTTCTCGTTGGCGGCAATGAAGCGCTGGTAGAGCGTGCTCCCCTGCACCTTGGTGAGGAGCAGGTCGAGCTCCCCCTCCATTTCCGGCGTCGGCTGCTCGCCGCGCTCGATCATCGCCTGGGCCTCGTGGCGGAGCACTTCCATACGCTGCAGCGCCGTCACGACGTCCGTGTCGGCGTTCAGCGCCTCGTTGGCACGCTTCACGGCCTGGTACTCGGGGCTCTGGCCAATCAACCGGCCCACTTCGGTCGCCTTGTCGCTCAGCATCACTGCTCCTGTCGTCGGGCCACCACGAATCGCGGGCGGCCGGTCAAGTCGGGTCGGACCTCGACATCGGTAAAACGTCCTTCGTGAGACACCGCATCGGCCGCGAGGGTGGCCCGGCGCGCATCCACCTCGAGGGCGAGGAGTCCGCCGGGGCGCAGCGCCGCCGCCGCCTGCGGAACCAGCGCCCGGATCACCGCCATCCCCCCGTCGTCCGCGAAGAGCGCCTCGTCAGGCTCCCAATCGAGCACCAGCCGCGGCATCGTCACGGCCTCAGCCCGGGAAATATACGGCGGGTTGCTCACGATGGTGTCGACGATCTCCCCACCCAGCGGGGCGAGCAGGTCGCCGTGCCGGAACTCCACGCGCCCGCGCCGATCGGCGGGGATGGCGGCCAGGTTGGCCTCCGCCACCGCGAGCGCGTCGGCGGAGCGGTCGGTGGCAATCACGCGGTCAAACTGCCCCTCCGCCGCGAGGGCGAGCGCGATGGCGCCCGAGCCGGTCCCCATATCGACGACCGTACCCGTCCCGCCGCGCTGCGCGGCCAGCACGAGGTCCACCAGGAGCTCCGTCTCGGGACGCGGAATCAGCACCCGCCGGTCCACCGCCAGGTCGAGGTGGCGGAAGGCCGCGTGCCCCAGCGCGTACGGCATCGGCATCCCTTCGTGTAGCCGTTCCGCCGCCGTGGCGATGGCCGCCACCTGGGATTCGCTCAGCGTGTCGTCGCGATGCGCCGAGGGCCAGAAGCGCGGCTGCCGCATCACGCCGGCAATCAGGTCGCGCGCCACCGCGCGCGAGGGCGGCACGCCCGGGGGCGCGAGCGCCTCGCTGAGCGCGTCGAGCAGCTCGCCGACCGTGCGCGTCGTCATCAGGGCACGCGGCTCACGCCCCGTCGCCGGCGAGCTTCTCCTCGAGATCGGCCACGCGCAGCGCGTCGATCAGCTCGTCGAGCTTGCCGTCCATTACGCCGGGGAGATCGTGCGTCGTGTAGCCGATGCGGTGGTCGGTCACTCGGCTCTGCGGGTAGTTGTAGGTGCGGATCTTCGCCGAGCGGTCGCCGGTGGAGACCTGGCTCTTCCGCATCCGCGAGCGCTCCGCCTCCTGCTCGGCGATCTTGAGGTCGAGCAGGCGCGAGCGCAGCACCTCCATCGCCTTGAGCTTGTTCTGCAGCTGCGACTTCTGGTCCTGCTGGCTGACGACGAGCCCGCTCGGGAGATGCGTGATGCGGACGGCGGAGTCGGTGGTGTTGACGC
>CAYXQS010000263.1:0-1780 GCA_964466515.1 uncultured Gemmatimonas sp.
GGATCTTGGCCCGATTTCTTGGCGTGCCTGGGCGTTCGGCGTTCTGCCTAACGTGTGCTTCTGCTGTGGACGCTTCAATAAGAAGCAGTTGTGGGGCGGCCGCTAGGCCGTGCGTGGTACGAAATGGCGGCCGCCCCACAACTGCTCTCCTTACCTGCGGCCATCAGTCAGCAAGCGTCGTTATACCGCTGTGCGGCGACTCACAGAATCTTCTTGTCCGCGAGAAGCTTGTTGAGCGTCTCTTGCGCCATTGATGCGATGAGTGACGAGGCGTCACTCATCATCGACCCATTCGTGCGCGAAGTGGCAATCCAGACTGTCGCGGCCGTGCGTGCATCGTAGAGCCGTGCAGCGTATGTAGCCCACGGACGCCGGATCGTGCCACCACCGACAGGCCGCGAGGTGCAGCTCGTCGTCGAACCCCACCTGCTGCAACTCGTCACGAGAGTCGGCGGGACATAGCTCTCGCTCACGCCTGCGGCTGTCGGCGACAAGATGAGCGTCGCGTCGATGCGATGCTCATGCAGAATGGCGCGCAGCTCTTCAGCTGAGTACTCCCGTCCAGGAAAGAGTATGGTGTGCGCAGGAATGAATTCTGACATTTCTCCTGGCGCACGGCATACTGGGTCGCACACGAGTGCGCCTGCACGGTTGCGCGCGCTGGCGGAACCAACGGCCTGCATGCGCAATTCCGCTGCCTGCATCATCTCGAGGTCGTCGTACGCAGCAAGCACAAGAATGCGCCGATAGGCCGTATTCGCGGCATCGGGCGCGACCATTGAGGTCATTCGCGTGCTAGCGCACGCGGAGCTCAGAAGTGCAAGCGAGACAAGGAGAACCTGAGAACGCACCAATGATTCCTGGGTCGGTATAACGTTTGCTTCTGCTGCGGACGCTCATATAAAAAGGGTTGGGCGGGGCGTCCGCAACCATCCTAGGCCATCACGGACGCCCCGCCCAACCCAATCCGCACCTGCGGCCGTCGGCAGCAAGCATCGTTATACCGCGCCCAGCTCGGAGCGAAGGATGTGGTGGTAGTCCTCACTCGCTGCGCAGCTTCTGCAGAGGGTCTTTACGTCTTCCATCCGCAGATACCGCTTCGTTTCCTCGATCGAGAGTAACGCGGCAAGACGCTGGTTCTCCTGATACTCCGGCGATGCTAGCCAGGCCTGCCAGCGCGCTGAGCTTCGCTCCTCATATGCTGGGCTGCTCTCGCGCTTCAAACGGAGCAGAGTGACCGTGTCCGGGCGGAGCTCGAACTTCGGCTCGGGGAAGACGGTCGCTTGATGCCGCCACTTCCTGCCACCGTACTGTGAAGCATCGCAAACCCAGTGATTCTTCGTCTTCACGAAGCGCACTCGCGTGGATCCGCACTTGGGACATACCGGCCGCTCGATTGGCGGCGGCTCCGGTACGTCAATCCGCGCTATCGGATGCTGCTGCTTCCACCAGTCCCAGTTCGGAGGTCCGACGACTCGAACGGCGTCGCGCCAAGGCAGTGGATGCCACGTGTGCTGGAGAACCAGCGGAGGCGTGGAGGACTGACAAGTCGCGCACTTTGATGCCAGTCGCCGGAGTCTCTTCTGCTTCCACCACGAGGTGCTCCACGGCTTCGGGCCGGACCTGAGTTCAGCTAAAGCTTGGCCGACATCGACGACGCCGGCCCTCAGACGAGACTCGATGTCCCAGATGCGTTCGAGTGGATTCACTCTCGGTGCGTCGGTATAACGTGGGCTTGTGCTGCGGCGGGTCAAAAAATTGCGGCGGCGGGGCCACCGCG
>CAYXQS010000264.1:0-1773 GCA_964466515.1 uncultured Gemmatimonas sp.
GCCTTGGCGGCCTGCGTGCCGGAGTAGTCGAACTCGGCGCCCTGCCCGATGACGATGGGACCGGAGCCGATGAGCAGAATGCGATGGATGTCGTTACGACGCGGCATCTAGGAGATCGTCGATGATGTCAGCGCGCGTCCGGCGGGGCGTCCACCCCGTCGCCGCGCGGAGTTTCGAGGCGTCGCCCACGAGCGCCGGGACGTCCACCGCGCGCTGCAGCGTGGGATCGGGCGCGAGCGGCGCCGTGACGCCCGCGCGCGCGAGCACCTCGGCCGCCAGATCACCCACCCGGACCCCATTCCCGCTGCAGACGTTGTAGACCTCGCCCGGCGTGCCGCGCGCGACCAACTGAATATAGGCGGACGCCACGTCCTCCACGTGGAGGAAATCGCGGACCGTGTCGACGTTCCCGATGGCCACCGAGGCCTCGCGGGCCGTCCGGGCGGCCACCGCACGCGCCACCAACGCCGGGAGGAGGAAGTGCGGGGCCTGCCCCCGCCCCGAGTGGTTGAACGAGCGCGTCGCGATCACGCGAAGCCCGTCGGCGCGGTGCGCCGCGAGCGCAAACTGCTCCTGCGCCGCCTTGGTGGCCGCGTAAAAGGTCCGCGGGCGGCACTCGTGCCCCTCGGTGAGCGGCAGCTCGGCCGCGGCGTGGCGGCCGTACTGCTCCGCGCTCCCCACCACGAGCACCACCGGGTCGATCACGCCCGCCGCGCGCGCCGCCGCGAGCGGGGGGAGCAGCCGGACGATTCCGCCGACGTTCGTCTCGAACGCCGCCGCGGCGTCCGCCCCGGCCGCCGGGACAAACGAGATCCCCGCCAGGTGGAAGATTGCGTCGGGACGCTGGTGTGCGATGTAGTCGGCGAGGGTGCGGCGGTCGGTGGCGGGGCGGAGGTCCAGCGAGCGCCAGTTGATGGCGGCGAGCTCAGCGGCCGTCAGCGTGCCGGGCCCCGGCAGCGCCCCCAGGGTCGTCCCGGCGACCTCCCATCCCTCGGCCAGCAGCGCGCGACACAGCCACTGCCCGACGAATCCCCCCGCCCCCGTGACGAGTGCGCGCACGTCAGCGCGGCGGCGGGCCGGAGGCGCGATGCGCCGCGAGGTCCGCGTCCACCATCATCCGGACCAGCTCGCGGAAACGCACCTTCGGCTCCCACCCGAGCGCCTGCCTTGCCTTCGACGGGTCGGCCACGAGCAGCTCGACCTCGGCCGGGCGGTTGAAGCGCGGATCCTGCTTCACGTAGTCCCGGTAGTCGAGGTCCACGGAGGAGAACGCCTCTTCGCAGAGCTGGCGCACCGACCAGGTCTCGCCCGTGCCGATCACGTAGTCGTCGGGGGCGTCCTGCTGCAGCATCCGCCACATCGCGTCCACGAAGTCGCCGGCGTATCCCCAGTCGCGGCGCGCGTCGAGGGTGCCGAGCCGAACCTCGGTGGCGAGGCCGAGCCTGATGCGCGCGACGGCGTCCGTGACCTTGCGCGTCACGAACTCGAGGCCGCGCCGCGGCGACTCGTGGTTGAAGAGGATCCCGCTCACGGCGTAGAGCCCAAACGACTCGCGGTAGTTCACCGTGATCCAGTGCCCGTACGCCTTGGCGACGCCGTAGGGCGACCGTGGGTAGAACGGCGTGGATTCGCGCTGCGGCGTCTCCTGGACCTTCCCGAACATCTCCGACGACGAGGCCTGGTAGAACCGCGCCTTGGGCACGGTGCGGCGCATCGCCTCGAGGAGGCGGGTCACGCCGAGCGCGGTGAACTCGCCCGTGAGCACCGGCTGGG
>CAYXQS010000265.1:0-1751 GCA_964466515.1 uncultured Gemmatimonas sp.
CGGTGCCCATCTGGCGCATCGTGCGCGAGATGTTGGCTGAGACGGCTTCCTGGTCGACGCGCTTGCCCTTCTTGCCGCGACGCGGCCCGGCCGACGGCGCGCTGGGGGCGCCACCGCCAAACCCGGAGCCTGCGGGGCGCGGACGATCCTCGCGACGGCCGCCGCCGAGGCCACCGCCCGGCGTGGCGGAGGCAATGGGCCGGGGCGGCATCGCCATCCCGCTGGTGACGGAACGCGGACGCGGGGCGGACGGAGCCGCTGGGCGCGGGCGGGATGGGGGCTCGGCACGGGTGCTGCCGGCAGCGGGCGCATCGCCCGGCGCGTCGGCGGCGGCTTCCGCGGCCTTGCGGCGCTCGGCCTCATCGGCGCGCGCGCGAATGGCGGCCTGCTCGGCGGCGAGGGCCGCTTCCTGCGCGTCCTTGGCGGCCTTGGCCGCGGCGCGCTCGGCCTGGATGGCGGCCTCGGCCTCCGCCTTGGCCGCGGCTTCGGCGGCAACGGCCTCGGCCTGCGCCACGTCGGCGGCGCGCCGACGGCGCGTGGTCGGCTTCACCTCTTCGACGACGGCCTCGGGCTCCGGCTCGGGGGCGGGCTTCGCCTTGGCCTTGGTGGCGGCGGCCTTCTTCTTGGCGGGCGCCTTCTTCGCCGCCGCCCCGGTCTTGGCCGCCGTGGCGGTCTTCGTCGCGGTCGCGGTCTTGGCGACGCGCTTTTTCTTCGCAGGCGACGCCTCGGCGGCGGACTGCTTGTCCGCGCGGGTGCGCTTCTCGCGCTCCCACCGCGCGCGCGCGCGCGCCACCTGGTCGTCCGCGAGGGGCGACTGGGGGGTGCGCACCACGATCTCCATCGAGCGAAGCATCTGCATCGCTTCGTCTGGGGAGATGCCGAACTCCGACGCCAACTCGTGAACCCGAAGCTTCGTCAACCCTTCCTCCGTGAGCCTGACTGCACCGCGTCCGTCGCTTGGGCGGCCGCGAGAATCCCCCGTGTCAACTGCACATCCGTCACACCCACCACCGCCGTGGTCGAGCGCCCCACGGCCGCCCCGAGCGCATCCGCCGACCCCATCCGCAGGACCGGCACGCCCCGGGCGACGAGGAGCCGTTCGACCTTCTCAAGACTGTGATGCGAGGCGTCGGTCGCCAAGACCGCCACCCGCACCCCGCCTCCCTTCACCGCCTCCCGCACGCGGTCGACTCCCACCAGCACCAACCGACCGCGGACGCCGAGCCCGAGCAGGCCGAGCACCTTCTGCGCCTGCGCGGCATCCACGCGGCCGCCTTACTCCGCCGACGGCAGTCCGGGCTCCGCGGTGGCGGCATTGTCGCCGCCGTCCTCGGTGAGCTCGTTGATGATTGCCATAATGCGGTCGGCCTCTTCCGGCGCGATGCCGGGGAGCCGGAGGAGATCCTCGCGCTCGAGGTCGATGATGTCGTTGAGCGTGCGGTAGCCGCCCGACTCGAGGACGGCGACCGTGGCGGTCGCGAGGCCCTCGATGTCGGCGAGCGGCACGTCCGCGGCCACGTCCTCCTCAGGCAGCGGCGCGAAGAGCGGGATGTCGCCCCCGCGCTCCAGCCACTCGCGACTCGAGTACAGATCGATCTTCCAGCCGGTGAGTTCCGATGCGAGCCGCACGTTCTGGCCGTTGCGGCCGATGGCCAGCGAGAGCTGGTCCTCGTCCACGACCGCCTGGATGGTCTTGGTGGCGGCCTCGCTGAAGACGCGCGACCTTGGCGGGGGCGAGCGCAAGCTTGGCG
>CAYXQS010000266.1:0-409 GCA_964466515.1 uncultured Gemmatimonas sp.
GCGGCGAGCCGCGCGGCGCTCGCGCCCATTGGCGGCGGCGACGTCACCGACGGCGACCGGCTGGCGCTCGCCATCACGGTGCTTGGCCACACGCCGCGTCCGCTGTCGCGCGCGGGCGCACGCGCGGGCGATCTGCTCTATGTCACCGGGCAACTCGGCGGTCCGGGGGCGGCGCTGGGCGCGTGGGAGCGGAACGCGGAGCCGACGGCGGCGCATCGCGCGCGCTTTGCGCATCCGACCGCGCGCCTGGCGGCAGGGCAGTGGCTGGCCACGCACGGCGCCACGGCCGCGATTGATCTCTCCGACGGGCTTCCCGGCGACGCCGCACATCTCGCGGCGGCGAGCGGGGTGCGGTGCGTGCTCGCGCTCGACGCCATTCCCTGCGTGCAGGGCGTGACGCCGGATGACG
>CAYXQS010000266.1:419-1729 GCA_964466515.1 uncultured Gemmatimonas sp.
AGCAGTTCGTACTCCTCGCCGCTCTGCAGTGCGAGGAGTACGAACTGCTGGTGACGGCGCCGGCGCTGGATGCGGAGGCGTTTGCGCGCGCCAACGACGGGCTGGCGCTCACGGCGGTCGGTCGCGTCGACGCGGCTCCCGGACGCGCCGGCGACGTCGTGGCCGAGCGCGCGGGCCGCACGGTTCCGCTCCCCGCGGCCCACGACCACTTCACCTCCGAACGCCGATGATCCGTGCGGTCTGGCTGTTTCTCGTGCTTTGCGTGAGCTCGGCGGTCTTTGGCAGCTACGCAATCCTGGCCGCGATCTTCCGCGCAAAGGACGGGACCGACTCGCCGTACGCGCGCGCGCCGCGATACTGGGGGCGCGTCTGCCTGCGTGCCGCCGGCGTGCAGCTGGTCGAGCACGATGCCCACCGCAAGCTGGCGCCGCGACACATCTTCGTCGCCAACCACACCGGGAACATCGACGTCCTCGCGCTCGGCGCGACGCTCCCGCGGCCGACCTTCGTGGCCAAGGCGGAGCTCTTCAGGATCCCGATCTTCGGCACGGCGATGCTCAAGGTAGGGATGGTGCCCATTGAGCGGGCCAACCGGAAGTCGGCGTTCAATTCCTACTCCGTGGCGACGCAGCGCGTGGACGCGGGCGCCTCGGTGGCCGTGTATCCCGAAGGGACGCGCGGCGACCGGTATCCGCTGCGCCCGTTCAAGAAGGGGCCGTTCGTGCTCGCCATCCAGGCGCAGGCGCCGGTTGTTCCCGTGGTGATCTACGGAACGCTCGCCGTCCAGCGCAAAGGCCGCTTCCGCGTGTATCCGGGCGTCGTGCATATGCATTACCTCGCGCCCATCGAGACCGCCGGCCTCACCTACGACGACCGCGACCAGCTTGCCAGGCGCACCTATGAGGCGATGGCGGAGTGCCTCGAGCGCGAGTACGGGGTCGTCTCGCCGCCGTTCGGCCAGAAGCCATAGATTGCATCCCTCACCCCTACGCCCACGCCAATGTCCGCAATCGTCGCCATCACTGCCCGGGAGATTCTCGATTCCCGCGGGAACCCCACCGTCGAGGCCGAGGTCACGCTCGACGACGGCATCTACGGTCGCGCGGCGGTGCCGAGTGGCGCCTCCACCGGCGAGCACGAGGCCAACGAACTCCGGGACGGCGACCCCAAGCGGTATCTGGGCAAGGGCGTCCGCAAGGCGGTGCAGAACGTCAGCAGGGCCATCGCGCCGGAACTCCTCGGCCTCGACGCCGTCGATCAGCTCACGGTGGATCGTGCGATGATTGCGCTCGACGGGACGCGGACCAAGT
>CAYXQS010000267.1:0-1707 GCA_964466515.1 uncultured Gemmatimonas sp.
ACGGCCGCCCGGTGGCGGAGCCGTCGCAGGACATCGTGCTCGGCTGCTACTTCGCCACGAAGGCGCCGGCGGGCTTCGACGCCCTGATGAAGGACAGGAAGGGCCAGGAGGCGCTGCGCTCATTCGGCTCGGCGTCCGAGGTCGAGATGGCGCTCGCGCTGCACCAGATTATGGTGCAGACGCCGGTGCGCTACCTGGGCCGCACGGCCGAGGGCGGCACGGCGTGGGTGACCACGACGGCCGGCCGCGTGCTCTTCGACGGGATCGTGCCGCCGGAGCTGCCGTTCCAGAACCGCGATATGAAGAAGAAGGCGCTCGGCGAGCTCGTCTTCGAGTCCTACCGCAAGGCGGGGCTCGCGGGCACGGTCGCGTTCCTCGACCGGCTCAAGGAGTTCGGCTTCCGCAACGCCACGCGCGGTGGCGTGTCGATCGGGATCGAGGACCTCGAGATCCCGGCGGAGAAGGAGACGCTCCTCGAGGAGGCCACGGCGCGCGTCACGCGCTTCCAGAAGGCCTACCAGACGGGCAACATCACGAACGGCGAGCGCTACAACAAGGTGATCGATACCTGGACGCACGCCAACAACGACATCGCGGACGCGATGGTGAAGCGGATGCGCGAGTCGCAGGGCGGCTTCAACCCGGTGTTTATGATGTTCGACTCCGGCTCCCGTGGGTCGCGTGACCAGATCCGCCAGTTGGCCGGTATGCGCGGCCTGATGGCGAAGCCGCAGAAGAAGCTCACCGGCGGCATCGGCGAGATCATCGAGAACCCGATCAAGTCGAACTTCCGGGAAGGCCTCTCGGTGCTCGAGTACTTCTCGTCCACGCACGGCGCCCGCAAGGGCCTCGCGGACACGGCGCTCAAGACGGCCGACGCGGGCTACCTGACGCGCCGCCTCTGCGCCGTCGCCCAGGACGTGACGATCACCGAGGAGGATTGCGGCACGGTGATGGGGCTCGAGATCGGCGCGCTGAAGGAGGGCGAGGACATCATCGAGCCGTTGGCCGAGCGCATTGTCGGGATCGTGGCGGGCGAGGATGTGGTGGACCCGCAACTGCTCGACGAGGCGGGGCGCCCGCAGCTCCTGGTCGAGGCCGGCCAGATGATCAGCGAGGAGACCGCGACGGCGATCGAGGAGGCGGGGATCGAGACGGTGAAGATCCGCTCGGTGCTCACCTGCGAGGCCAAGCGCGGGCTCTGCCGGATGTGCTATGGCCGCAACCTGGCCACGATGCAGATGGTCGATCTCGGCGAGGCCGTGGGCATCATCTCGGCGCAGTCGATCGGCGAGCCGGGCACGCAGCTCACGATGCGGACGTTCCACATCGGCGGCACGGCGGCCCGCATCGCGGAGCAGACGCTGCGCAAGTCGAAGGTGGCGGGCGTCGTCGAGTACGGCGACCGGCTGGTGCACGTCACCAATCCGGACGGCCAGGAGATCGTGACGTCGTACGAGGGCGAGCTCTACATCCGCGCGTCGAGGGACAAGAACGCGCCGATTATGGCCCGCCTGCAGGTTCCGCTCGGCGCGCTCCTGATGGCGGCGGACGGCACCGAGGTGAAGAAGGAGGACGCGATCTTCTCGTGGGATCCGTACACCAACCCGATCATCGCCGACGTGGCGGGCGAGCTGCGGTTCGTCGACCTCGTGGACGAGGAGACCGTGTCGGAGGAGCTCGACGAGCTCACCGGCCTGCGCCAGC
>CAYXQS010000268.1:0-1686 GCA_964466515.1 uncultured Gemmatimonas sp.
ATGGGTTGGGTCATGGAGCGTTTTTGCTGACGTTCGGGACGATGAAACCGCGGACCGACTTCGAGTCGTTGATATCGCCCGTCTTGGCCCAGACGATGGCGACCGTGGCCTGCGAGCCGTTGGTGATCCACATCTTGGTGCCGTTGAGCACCCAGCCGTCGGCCGTCTCGCGGGCCGTGGTGATCAGACCGGCGGGATTCGAGCCGTAGTCGGGCTCGGTCAGGCCGAAGCAGCCGATCTTGGTGCCCTTGGCCATCGGCGGGAGCCAGTGCGCCTTCTGCTCCTCGGAGCCGAAGGCGAAGATCGGATACATCACGAGCGCCCCCTGCACCGACGCGAACGAGCGGATCCCCGAGTCGCCGCGCTCGAGCTCCTGCATAATGAGCCCGTACATCACGTTGTTGAGCCCCGCGCAGCCGTACTCCTCCGGGAGGTTGGCGCCGAAGTAGCCGTGCGCGCCCATTTCGGCGATGAGCTCCCTGGGGAAGCGCCCCTCGACATAGCACTGCCCGATGATCGGGAGAACCCTGTCGTCGACGAAGGCCCGGACCGAGTCGCGGACCGCGCGCTCCTCCTCCGTGAGGCCGGCGTCGATGTTGAAGAGGTCGCCCGCGCGCGGCGCGAGCTGCGGCGAGGCCAAAAAGGACGGGGAATCGAGGGGCGGAGTCACGCGGAACCCGGTGGCGGTGGAGCCAAAAATCTAACCGGTCGACGGGTTTTGCGCGTCCGTCCTGCGCCGTACTTTATGGGATGCCCCATAGCGTCCCCTTGATTGCCACCGTCGCAGGCGCCTTCGGCCTGGCCCTGCTGCTCGGCTTTGTCGCGGTCCGGCTCAAGTTGCCGGCCCTCGTCGGCTACCTCGTGGCCGGCGTCATCGTCGGCCCGTTCACCCCCGGATTCATCGCGGACATCGAGATCACCCAGCAGCTCGCCGAGATCGGCGTGATGCTGCTGATGTTCGGCGTGGGGCTGCACCTGTCGTTCGAAGACCTGATGTCGGTCAAGAAGATCGCGCTGCCGGGCGCGGTGCTGCAGATCGCCGTGGCGACGTCGCTGGGCGTGGCGCTCGCGATGTGGTGGGGGTGGCACTGGGGGGCCGGTCTCGTGTTCGGGCTCGCGCTCTCGGTGGCCAGCACGGTGGTGCTGCTTCGGGCCCTCGAGGCGCGCGGGACCCTCGATACCGTGACCGGCCGGATTGCCGTCGGCTGGCTGGTGGTGGAGGACCTCGCGACCGTCCTCGTGCTCGTGCTCCTGCCGCCGCTGGCGGCGGTGCTCGGCGCCACCGCCGACGCCGGGGCGGCGGTCCACGCGGCGACCGGCGGCGACGTTTCGCTCGTGCGGGAGATCGCGCTCACGCTCGGCAGCGTCGCGCTCTTCGTGGTGCTGATGCTGGTCGTCGGGACGCGCGCCTTTCCCTGGCTTCTCTGGCAGGTGGCCAAGACGGGGTCGCGCGAGCTCTTCACGCTGTGCATCATCGCCGCGGCGGTGGGGATCGCCTACGCCGCGGCCGCCCTCTTCGGCGTCTCGTTCGCCCTCGGCGCGTTCTTCGCCGGAATGGTGCTCCAGAGCTCGGAGTTCAGCGCGCGCGCCGCGGACGAATCGCTCCCGCTGCGCGATGCCTTCTCGGTGCTCTTCTTCGTCTCGGTCGGGATGCTCTTCGACCCGTCCATCCTCTGGACGGAGCCG
>CAYXQS010000269.1:0-1652 GCA_964466515.1 uncultured Gemmatimonas sp.
TCGAGCTCCTTGCCGCCGCCGTGCGTGACGACCGCCACCTCGGGCGCAAACCCCTCGACGTGGCTGGCCTCCTTCTGGAGGAAGCTCTGCGGGATGAAGAGCGGGAAGTAGGCGTTCTCGTGCCCCGTCGCCTTGAACATATCGTCGAGGGCGCGCTGCATCCGCTCCCAGATGCCGTAGCCGTTGGGACGGATGACCATCGACCCCTTCACCGGCGAGTAATCCGCCAGCTCGGAGCGCAGCACGAGTTCGTTGTACCAGGCGCTGAAGTCCTCAGCGCGGGTCGTCAGCTTCCGGTCGTTGCGTTCGTCAGCCATTGCCTGAGATCCTGCATCACCGCCGTGTCGCCCCTGAGCGCGGCCGCGGCATCCACCGCGTGCGTCGCGGCCCCCGTCATCCTGCCGAGCAGGCCCATCGCCTCTACGGCCCCATCCTCGCGGAAGTAGATCGCCGCGCGCGCCCCCGCCTTGCGGGCACGGTCCACCTGGTTCCGCGTCGCCTGCGTGAGGTACCGCTCGGCGTTCATCTCGTGGTTCACGCTGAACGCCGCGCCGCGCAGCGCGGTGACCAGTTGCAGCACCTCGGCATAGGGCCGCCCCGTGGCGCCGTTCCCCGCGACGACGTGAAAGTCCACCGGCTCCTCCACCCGCGCCGGCCACAGCCCACGCGCCGTGAGCAGTTCGCCGAGGACGACATCGCCCATCCCAAAGCCAAGCGCCGGCAGGTCCGTGCCGCCAAGCGCCTTCAGGAGATCATCGTAGCGTCCGCCGCCGCAGATCGCGCGCAGCTCGCCCTGGGCGTCAAAGAGCTCAAAGACCGTCCCCGTGTAGTACGCGAGCCCGCGCACGATCGACAGGTCGAGATCCACCCAGTCGCCCATACCGAAGCCCTGCAGGTGATCGAGGTACCGGCCGAACCGCGCGACCTCCTCCTTCGCCAGCGGCGCGTTGCCGAACTCCCGCTGCACGGCGGCAAACGTCGTGCCGCTCACGAGTGCGAGCACCTGCTCCACGAGCGCCGCCGAAAGCCCCGCACCGACGAGCCGCTCCACGGAGACCTCGCGCGGCTGCCGGGCAATCTTGTCCGCCACGCCATAGACCGCCGGCCGCTGCGCCTCCGTTACGCCGATCGTCGCGAGGATTGCGTTGAGCAGTCGCCGGTCGCTCACCCGCGCCCGCACATCCGCGCTGGTCAGCCCCAGCTCCTGCATCACGGCAATCGCGGCGGCCAGGAGCTCGGCGTCCGCCACCTCGCCGGCCTCGCCGACGATGTCCACGTTCAACTGGAAGTGCTCACGCAGCCGCCCGCGCTGCGAGCGCTCGTAGCGGAACAACTGCGGAATGGAGAACCACTTCACCGGCTTGCGGAGCGCGCTCGCCTTGGCGCCGACCATCCGCGCGAACGTCGGCGTCATCTCCGGCCGCAGCGCGACCTGGCGATCTCCCTTGTCCACGAAGTGGTAGAGCTGCCCGACGATCTCGTCCCCGCTCTTTCGCATATAGAGCTCCAGCGGCTCCAGCGGGGGCCCGTCGTACTCCACGAAGGCGAACTTCCGCGCGACCTCGCGCCACGCACGAAAGATGTGCGTCCGGCGGGCCAGGTCCTCGGGGTAGAAATCGCGGAATCCAGGGAGTGCTCCACTACTCATCCCC
>CAYXQS010000270.1:0-1640 GCA_964466515.1 uncultured Gemmatimonas sp.
CGATCTCGCAGACCCACCTCTCGCTCGACGCCCCGATGGCGCCCGGCGAGGACAACCGGCTCCTCGATTACATCCCCGACACCCAGAGCGCGACGCCGGACGAGGAGACCTTCGAGAAGGCGCTCATCGACTCCGTACACGAGGCGCTGGCGGGCCTCAAGGAGCGCGAGGCGAAGATCCTCCGGCTCTACTTCGGCATCGATGGCGCCGATCCGATGACGCTCGAAGAAATCGGATCGCAGCTCGGCATCACGCGGGAGCGGGTGCGGCAGATCAAGGAAAAGGCGCTCTCGAGGTTGCGGCACGTGAGTCGGGCGCGGGCCCTGGAGTCGTACCTAGGCTGAGAACGGCGTTCACCACGAAGGCACGAAGGGCACGAAGGGGTCGGTGCACGGGACGGTCCTGCGACCGCCATAAGGAGCTGATGCCCGTTCAGCCGGTTTGTTTAGGGGGTCCGCCGAGCACAGGTCTGTGCTCGGCGGACCCCAAAGGTTCCTACCCTCTGCGAGTAGCGACTCGTTATGGCGGTCACCGGCCTGTCCGGTGCAGGGGCCCCTTCGTGCCCTTCGTGCCTTCGTGGTAACCCGACGGTGCGGTTACCTTTCACCCTCCCCTCTCTCACCTCTCATCTGCAGTCCAGTGCCCAAAGACGCCTCCTTCGACATCACGACCTCCGTCGACCTCCAGGAAGTCGATAACGCCGTGAACCAGGCCTCCAAGGAGATCGCGCAGCGCTATGACTTCAAGGACGCCAAGCTGGCGACCGTGGAGTTCAAGCGCGCGGACGGTCTCATCACGCTCTCGTCGGACGCCGACATCCGGCTGCGCGCGATGTGGGACATCCTGCAGTCCAAGCTGATCAAGCGCGGCGTGCCCGTGAAGAACCTCGATGCCGGCGAGCCCACGCCCGGCGGCGGCGATACCTGGCATCGCGACATCACGCTCAAGCAGGCCCTCGACGGCGACACCTGCAAGAAGGTCGTGGCCGCCATCAAGGACCGGAAGTTCAAGAAGGTGCAGGCCAGCATCCAGGGCGACACCGTGCGCGTCTCCGCGCCCAGTCGCGACGAGCTGCAGGCCGTGATGGGCTTCCTGCGTGGCGAGGATTTCGGCGTCGAGCTCGGTTTCGGGAACTATCGTTGAAGGTCTCGCTCGTCACGCTCGGGTGCGACAAGAACACCGTCGACAGCGAGCGCTACCTCTCGCAGTTGATCGACCACGGGGCCGTCCAGGTCGCCGACGCGGCGGACGCGGAACTCATCATCGTCAACACCTGCGGCTTCATCGACGCCGCCAAGCGCGAGTCGATCGACGCGATCGTCGCCGCGGGGCGGTTGAAGGCGACCGGCAGCGCCACCGCCGTCGTTGCCGTGGGCTGTATGGTCGAGCGGCACAAGTCCGAGCTCGCCGAGGCGCTCCCCGAGGTCGATCTCTTCCTCGGCGCATCGGAGACCGACCAGTTGCTGCCGCGCCTGCGGGCGCGCGGACTCATCGGCGACCCCGTGACGCAGCACCCCGGCGTGCGGGTGCACGCGGGCGGCACGCCGTTCGTCCGGTACCTCAAGGTGAGCGAGGGCTGCGACCACGGCTGCGCCTTCTGCGCCATCCCGCTGATGCGCGGGAAGCATCGCTCGTTTGCG
>CAYXQS010000271.1:0-1632 GCA_964466515.1 uncultured Gemmatimonas sp.
CCGGCTTGCCGGCCACCTTGAGCATCGGCTTGGGCACGGTGTGCGTGTGCGGGCGAAGGCGCGTCCCCTTCCCCGCGAGCGGAATGATGACCTTCACGGCGCGGAGGTCCCCTCGCGGCCGTAGCGGTCGGAGAGGCGCACCACGTCGTCGAGATGCGGCGTCGACGCCTCGAGCACGTCGCAGTCGGTGACGGCCTCCATCTGGTGGATCGTCCCCGGCGTGTTCCGGAAGCTCTCGCCCGCCTGGAGCGTCACGTCGCGCATCCCGGTGCCATCGTCCACGCGGTAGGTCATCTCGCCGCGCAGCAGGTGGAGCGTCTCGTCCTTCCGCTCGTGGTACTGCATCGAGAGGGCGTGCCCCGCCTTGATGTGCAGGAGCTTCCCCACGTAGTGCTCGCTGTGGGCCCAGATGACCTCGTGGCCCCAGGGCTTCCGCACGAACTGCACGCCGACTTTTGCGGCTCCGGTCTTCGGCTTCACGACAGCATCTCCAAAGGCAGCGCGCTGATGCTGCTCGGCGTGGTCACGCACGCGTTGAGGCACAGCCCGCACCCGGTACAGGCCGCCCCGATCACCGGGCGACCACGGTCATCCATCCTGAGCGCATCGTCCCCCACGGGACAGACGCGCGCGCAGATCCCGCATTCCACGTCGCGGTACGTGATGCACCGCGCGGCGTCGATCCGCAGCTCGGCCACCTTCGCATCGCGCCATCCCCACGCCGGCACCTCGAGCGCCGGCGTGGGACACGCCGCCGCGCAGGGCATCGTCTCGCACATAATGCAGGCCGTCACCGCCACGTCGAGCACCGGCGTGCCGCCCGCGAGCCCGTGCGACGGCGCCAGCTTGGTGATGGCGTGTACCGGACAGACATCGGCGCACGCCCCACACCGTGTACACGCCGCCAGGAAGGCCGGCTCCGGCAGCGCGCCCGGCGGACGGACATACCGGTTGGGCGCCACCCGTTCGCCGAGCGCGTCCACGACCTCGCGCAGGGCGCGCCGCAACCCCTGCGTGAAGAAGCCGCGTCGGTCCAGCCTGTCGCCTCCATTCCCGGCCATACGGGGGAATCTGACGGGGGCGCAGGGGAAAGATAAGAGGGCGCGCCCCGAGGGTGCCCTCACGGCAGCCAGCTCGCCCGCACCCGCCCGTACCGGTGGATCCCGGGACCGCCCACATAGTCCTGCGACCGCGAGGTCACGCTGTACTCCACGAGCAGTTTCAGCATCCGCATCCCCATCCCGCGCTCGAACTCCGTCACCGCCGGGCGGCGCGGCACGCGCACCGAGGGCCCGCGCGTATTCCCGTCGAGAAAGAGGTCGTGCCCCACCAGCTCGCCGCCCATCCGGACAATCGCGTAGAGGCCGTAGATGGAGGGCGTCTCGCGCACCCAGGGGTGCCGCAGCCCCCACCCCACCCGCAGCGCGACCCCCGACTCCGCCGACACGCGCAGCGTCCCCGCCGTGAGCGCGGCGTAGGGGCTCACGTCCGCGCCCCACCGCTGCCGGTCGCCAACAAGCCCCATCTGCTCCAAGCGCGCGGTGGCCGCAAATGCGATCTCATTCCGGAGCTGGTGCTCCCATCCCACCGGCTGCGGGAGGAAGGGGTCAATCCGATGGATCCAGACCTGCA
>CAYXQS010000272.1:0-1618 GCA_964466515.1 uncultured Gemmatimonas sp.
GGATGTGGCTCTTGTAGGACTTGAGCCGGCGCACCTTGCCCTTCCCCGTGATGGAGAAGCGCTTCTTGGCGCCCTTGTGGGTCTTCATCTTCGGCATTAGTCGGCCTTTCTCACTTCGGCGTGAGGATCATGGTGAGGGCCTTCCCCTCGAGCTTGGCTGCAGTCTCGATCTTCGCGATGTCCGCGAGGTTCTGGGCGACCCGTTCGACCACGGCCATACCGAGCTCAGGATGAGCGATCTGTCGGCCGCGGAACATCAACGTCACCTTCACCTTGTTGCCGTCTTCGATGAACCCACGCGCCTTGTTGGTCTTCGTGTCGAAGTCGTGCTTCTCGATGCCGGGACGGTACTTCACTTCCTTCAACTGGATCACGTGCTGCTTCTTCTTCGCCTGACGCGCCATCTTGGCCTGCTCAAACTTGTATTTCCCGAAGTCCATAATTCGGACCACCGGCGGTCGGGCCAACGGAGCCACCTCGACCAGATCGAGCCCAGCCTCTACTGCCAGATTCAGCGCGGCGTCCACTTCCAGGACCCCCAACTGCGCGCCATCGGCGCCGATCACCCGCACGGGACTGATGCGGATCTGCCGATTGATGCGGGGGCCTCGCTTAGTGGTATCCTGGATACGACATCTCCTGACGAAGAAGGGGAAAAACGGAACGCGGACCCCGTGAGGAGCCCGCGTCGAATGCGAGACCGCCCGGGATACGCCCGCGCGGTTCGTTCGCTGAGGACTCCTGCAGCACGGCACGCAACGCGCGTGAGGCCAGAGGGTGGAGGGGGCGCTCGCCCACTCGCTTACTGGATTGTCCGCTAAAGCTAGACGCGTCGACCACTTAGGTCAAGGCGACCCGTCCGCCGGCCGCAGCTCGTGCCCCTTCGGCCCCCGCGCCAGGCGACCCCACGCCGTGGTGGCGTCGTGCTCAAACACCAGTAGCCAGTTCCCCACCTCGGCATCCTGCCAGAGCGCGCGTTTGGACTCCAGCGTCACCAGCGGCTCCACGTCGTAGCCCATAATCCAGGGCAGCGGGACGTGCGCCGCCGTCGGGCAGACATCGCCGAGGAACACGGCCGTCTCCCCCGCGCTCTCGATCAGGATGCTCTGGTGCGTCGGCGTGTGCCCCGGGGTGTGGCGCATCCGGATCCCGGATACGAGCTCGACCCCGGACTCCACGAGTTCGAGCTGCCCGGCCGCCGCGAGCGCATCCCAGTTGCGCGGGAAGTAGCTCGCCGCCGTCCGCTCGTTGGTGTGCGTGGCGTAGTGCATCTCCGGGCCGTTCACGCAATACCGCGCCTTGGCGAAGGTCGGGACAATCTCCCCCGCCGCGTCCCGCATCGTGTTCCCGCCGGCGTGGTCAAAGTGCAGGTGGGTGTTGATCACGACCTGCACGTCGTCGCTGGTGAACCCCGCCGCCGCGAGCGCCGCGTGCAGCATCGTCACGTGCCCCGGCACCTCGGCCTCCACGCCGTAGATGCCGAGGAACTTCGCGTCCTCCTTGTTCCCCACCCCGGTGTCGATGAGCACCAGTCCGTCGGGGTGCTCCACCAGGAGGCAGCGCATCCCGAGGGGGATGCGATTCCTTGCGTCCGCGGGGATGCGGCGCTCCCAGAGCG
>CAYXQS010000273.1:0-1617 GCA_964466515.1 uncultured Gemmatimonas sp.
TGGAGGGACTTCTTGCCGAAATTCTTGACCTGCAGGATCTGCGTCTCCGTCTGGCGGACGAGGTCGCCCAGCGAGCGGATGCTGGAGTTCTTCAGGGAGTTCACCGAGCGGACCGAGAGGTGGAGGTCGTCGATCGGCGTGCGGAGGAGCTCGGCAAGGCGGGCGGCATCGGAGCTGCCCTCGGCGCCCGGTACGGCAACCGCGGCGGCCGTGTGCGTGCCAAAGCCCGCGAAGTACTGGAAGTGCGTCTGCGCCAGCGCGGCGGCGTAGCTGACCGCCTGCTCCGGCGAGATGGTGCCGTTGGTCTCGACCGTGAGCGAGAGGCGGTCGTAGTCCGTGCGCTGCCCGACGCGCGTCTCGGCGACGGCGAAGTTGGCGCGCTTCACCGGCGAGTAGATCGCGTCGATGCGGACGAGGTCCACCGGGAGCGAGCGGTCGAACGGATGCTGGTCCGCCTCGACGTAGCCGCGGCCCTTGTTCACGTAGAGCTCGACCGAGAGGTCGCGCTCGTCCTGGAGCGTGAAGAGATGGTGCGCCGGGTTCACGACGCGGACGCCGCCCGGGCCTTCGAGCGCACCGGCCAGCACGGCCCCCGCCTTGCCGACCTTGACGCGCAGGATCGTGTCCTCGACGTCGTCATCGAGGGCGAGGGTGAGCGTCTTGAGGTTGGCGATGATCTGGTGGACATCCTCGACCACGCCGGGGATCGTCTGGTGCTCGTGGAGCACGCCGTCGATGCGGAAGCCCCACACGGCCGCGCCGCGGAGCGACGAGAGCAGCATTCGGCGCATCGAGTTGCCGAGCGTGTGGCCGAAGCCCCGCTCGAGCGGCTGCAGACGGAATTCCGCGACGTTGGCGTGGTCCTCGCGCTTCGTCATTTCGACGAGCTGCGGGCGGACCAGCCCGCGAAGGTCAATCGTGTGCGACATTGGAAGGAATCCTTGGGTGAAGAATGTCACGATGGCGAAACGCGCCACCGACGCCGTGCCCCGCCCCTGACGCGCGGCACGCTCGTTCGACTGTCAGGGAGTCGTATAACGGCAGGGACAAGATGAACGGTGGAAGGTGAAAGGGACGACCTGGTCGCCTTCTATACTTCCGCCGTTCATCCCTTACTTGGAGTACAACTCGACGACCAACTGTTCCTGCGCCTGGATCGGGATCATCGCGCGCTGCGGCTTCTCGAGCATCCGGCCGGAGAACGTGTCCTTGTCCACGGCGAGCCAGGTCGGCGTCGCCCCGCGGGCGGCGATCTCGAGCGCGGCCGCGACGATGACCAACTCGCGCGAGGCCTGGCGCATCCGGATCTCCTGTCCCGGCTGCACGAGGTAGCTCGGGATGTCGACGTTCTTCCCGTTCACCTCGACGTGGCGGTGACGGATCAGCTGTCGCGCCGCCTTGCGGCTCGCGGCGAAGCCCATCCGGTAGACCATATTGTCCAGTCGGCTCTCGAGGGCGGCGAGGAGATTGTGGCCCGTGATGCCCGGGAGCGACGACACCTTGTCGAACGTGTTGCGGAACTGACGCTCCGTCACGCCATAGATGCGCTTGATCTTCTGCTTCTCGCGCAACTGCTTGGCGTACTCGCTCACCTTCTTGCGGCGGGTCGTCCCCTGG
>CAYXQS010000274.1:0-1615 GCA_964466515.1 uncultured Gemmatimonas sp.
GCCGACCGCATCACCACGCCGATGATCCGCAAGGCCATCGCCGATCCGTGGCAGCCCGTCTCCTGGGACGAGGCCATTACGTACGCGGCGTCGGAGTTCAAGCGCCTCCAGGCCAAGTACGGGCGCGATGCCGTCGGCGCCATCTCCTCCTCGCGCTGCACCAACGAGGAGACGTACCTGATGCAGAAGCTCGTGCGCGCCGCGTTCGGCAACAACAACATCGACACCTGCGCGCGCGTCTGCCATTCGCCCACCGGCTACGGCCTCAAGACCACGCTCGGCGAATCCGCGGGTACGCAGGACTTTGACTCGGTGGAGCACTCCGACGTCATCGTCATCATCGGCGCCAACCCCACCGACGGGCATCCAGTGTTCGCCTCGCAGATGAAGCGGCGGCTGCGCGAGGGGGCACGGCTCATCGTGGTGGACCCGCGACGCATCGACATCGTGCGCACGCCGCACGTCGAGGCCGACTATCATCTCAAGCTGCGGCCCGGCACCAACGTCGCCGTGCTCAACGCCCTCGCGCACGTCATTGTCACCGAGGGGCTCGCCGACGACGCCTTCGCGCTCGAGCGCTGCGAGCCCGAGAGCTATGCGCAGTGGAAGGCGTTCGTCTCCAGACCCGAGAACTCGCCCGAGGCGCTGGAGGAAGAGACCGGCGTGAGCGCGGCCGAGGTCCGCGGCGCGGCGCGCCTCTACGCCACCGGCGGCAACGGCGCCATCTACTACGGACTCGGCGTCACCGAGCATAGCCAGGGCTCCACGGCGGTGCTGGGCATTGCCAACCTCGCGATGGCCACCGGCAACCTCGGCCGCGTGGGCGTCGGCGTGAATCCCCTTCGCGGGCAAAACAATGTGCAGGGCTCGTGCGATATGGGGTCGTTCCCGCACGAGTTCCCCGGCTACCGTCACGTGCTCGACGACAGCGTGCGCAAGCTGTTCGAGACAAGCTGGGGCGTCGCGCTGGAGAAGGAGCCCGGCCTGCGCATCCCGAATATGTTCGACGCCGCGCTCGACGGGACCTTCAAGGGGCTCTACCTCGAGGGCGAGGACATCGCGCAGTCCGATCCCAACACGCAGCACGTCACCGCCTCGCTGGAGGCGATGGAGTGCATCGTGGTGCAGGACATCTTCCTCAACGAGACCGCCAAGTTCGCGCACGTCTTTTTGCCCGGCTCGTCGTTCCTCGAGAAGAACGGGACCTTCACCAACGCCGAGCGGCGCATCTCGCGCGTGCGGAAGGTGATGGAGCCGCTCGCGGGAATGGAGGACTGGGAGATCACCGTCGCGCTCGCCAACGCGCTCGGCTACCCGATGCAGTACGCGCATCCGTCGGAGATTATGGACGAGATCGCGAGCCTCACGCCGACGTTCACCGGCGTGAACTACGAGAAGATCGACCGGCTCGGCAGCATCCAGTGGCCGTGCAACGACGCCGCGCCCGAGGGCACGCCCGTGATGCACGAGCGGACCTTCGTGCGCGGCAAGGGCAGGTTCGTGCCCACCGAGTACGTGCCCACCACCGAGAAGGTGAATCGCAAGTATCCGCTCATCCTCACCACCGGGCGCATCCTGTCGCAGTACAACGTCGGCGCGCAGACGCGGCGCACGC
>CAYXQS010000275.1:0-1581 GCA_964466515.1 uncultured Gemmatimonas sp.
GTAAGTGGCATGGATCTGATCCTGAATGCCGACATTCTCCCGGAGCAATTCCCGCTCGACGAAGATGGCGGTGCGCGCGAGATCGTGCCGTGTGTAGTTCAGCCCCTTAATGTGGCTCAGCAGATTCAGCAGTCCGACAGTGAAGGAGGAGGACGAACCGAGACCGCTGCGCGCGGGCAGGCTCGACAGGACACCGATGTTCCAACCCTTGTCCATGTTCAGTCGGTCCCCCCACCGAAAAAGCTGACCCGAAGAGGCGTCCGGCTTGTTGTCAGCACTGAAGGTCCGCCTCCGTCTTCAATCGCTTTCTTAGGGGGCACTTCAAACTGCATCTATGCGCCTTCGCCAAGCGTCAGCTTCATTGCCAGCAATACCTGACGGGCTGAGGATCCACATCGCTGTGGCCCCGCTTTATAGGGCGAAGACGAGACGCCGGCCAACCTTCATCGACACGGCGAGCGCGACGATCCACAACCCGCCTATCCAGGCGGCAAGGGTGACAACGTCGGTCTCGTTCCAGTATTGACCGTACAGCACTGGATCTCTGAACATATCCAGGACCGGAATCATCGGGTTCGCGAACTGGAGAAAAGTCAATTGAGGTACATCCAGCGACTCGCGTGGCAGCATCACCGGAGAGAGAAAAAACAGCCCCTGAATTAGCACAGTGGAGGCGTGCCGCACGTCCCTGAAATGAAGGCCAACGATCGACATCAAAATCGCCGTGGGGACAGTGAAGAGGAAGAAGGCTACAATGAAGGCGGGGATGAGCAGCAAATGGTAGCCTGGAGGAGGCACTTGCTGGAGAAACGTCAGGAACCCGTATAGGCCGAGGATTCCGAAGAGCAACAACACCATCCCAAGCAATGGCACGCGGATCTGGAAGATAAGGAACGGTACGCGCGTTTGCTTGAGATAGCCCTGCGCTCGAGGAAGGGCATCCTGCGCGCCGATGAAGACGTTCGCGAAGCATTCCCACACAACCATTCCACTGAAAACGTAGGCGGCAAATGTCCAGTAGTCCTCGGCTCCACGTAACGCACCCCAGACAGCTGCAATGACCAGTGCGAACGCGAGCGGCTGGATGATCGCCCATAGGATACCGAGGTAGCTTCGACGGAAGCGTGATCTCAGGTCTGAACCCACCAAATTCCAACAGAGATGCCTGAAGGTCGCGAGATCCATCAGGTAGCGGACGGGGAATGGCAAGCGCCGTGTCCGAATATTGGCGTAAGTCATAGGATCACCCAACTCTGTTACACGTGTCCGGACCGCTACTGCGCCGCCATGTGCTGACGATACTCATCGACAACGGCGCCAACAGGGCCGTCCCGTTTGATCTTGCCCCCCTCAAGCCAGATCGCACGTTGGCAAACGACCTCGATCATCGCCAGGGAATGGGACGCAATCACGAAGATGCCCGAATTGTTGATGATCTGCATCATCCGGTCCAACGCTCGCTTTTCAAAGGACGCGTCCCCAGCGCCGAACACCTCATCAACGAGTAGTATGTCGGGAGAGAACTGGGTTGATATCGCGAAACCCAAACGAACGTACATACCAGTCGAATATGTATACATT
>CAYXQS010000276.1:0-1574 GCA_964466515.1 uncultured Gemmatimonas sp.
CGCCCGAGATCGTCTCGAGGCCGTTCACGCAGCGGAGGAAGGTGCTCTTGCCGCCGCCGGACGGGCCGATGATCGCCGCGACCTCCCCGGGGCCGACCTCGAGCGAGATCCCCTTCAGGACCTCCGTGGCGCCGTGGCGCTTGACGAGCCCTCGGACGGAGATCACGCGATCATCCCCGCGCCGAGGCGCTTCTCGAGGGTCCGCGCGAGGAGCGACATCGGGTAGCTCATGAGCAGGTAGAGGATGGCCGTCAGGATCATCAGCTCGAGCGTCGCCTGCGTGCTCATCGAGAGCACGGAGTAGCGCTTCGTCAGCTCGACGAGGGTGACGACCGAGCAGACGCTCGTGTCCTTGAACAGGGCGATGAAGTCGTTCACGACCGGCGGGATGACGACGCGCACCGCCTGCGGGACGATGATCCTGCGGAGGGCCGACGCGCGGCTCATCCCGAGCGACAGCGCCGCCTCCATCTGCCCGCCCGGGATCGACTGGAGGCCCGCGCGGTAGACCTCGGACTCGTACGCCGAGTAGTTGATCGCGAGGCCGAGGACGCCCGTCGTGAACGCGGGGATCTTGATCCCGACCTCCGGGAGGAAGAAGAAGATGAAGTAGAGCTGGAGCATCAAGGGCGTGCCCCGGAGGAACTCCACGTAGACCGTGAGCGGCGCCCTCAACCACGCCGGCCCGTAGAGGCGCCCGAGCGCGACGAGCAGCCCGATCGCGATCGCGCACGGGAACGAGAGCACCGAGAGCGCGACGGTGAGCCCCGCCGACTGGACGAGGACGGCGCCGTAGTCCCGCACGACGGAGAGGCCGCGCTTCGCCGCGCCGAGCGTGACCTTCTCCTCCCCGGGCAGCGGCTCCGCGGGCGTCACGTCCCCGTCCAGCGCCTTCGCGAGGCCGAAGAAGCGCCCCGTCTCGGCGATCGTCGAGAGCCGCTCCTGCCGCTCGTCCCAGATCCCGTACTTCTCGTAGATGCGCCGGAGCTCGCCGCTCCGCGCGAGCCGCACGATCGACTCGTTGAGCGCGTGGAGGAGGGCCCCGTCCCCCTTCCGCACGTACATCACGTAGTACCCCTCGCCGACCGGCTCCCCGACGGCGTGGAGGCCGGGGAAGCGCGGCGCGTAGAAGACGGCGATGGGCGTGTCCTGGAGCGACGCGTCGAGCTTCCCGGTCTGCGTCTCGGCGAGCGCGTCCGCGTTCCCCTCGTAGACGAGCAGCTCGATCGCGTCGCCGAAGCGGTCCTGCATGTAGCGGTGCGCCGCCGACGCGCTGAGGACGCCGACGCGCCGCTTCGATCCGTCCGCCGCGGGCTTCGAGAGGTCCTCGAGCGAACGGATCGTCGCGTCGTCCTTCCGCGCGAGGAGCTGGAGCCGCCGATCTTCCATACCGATGTGCTGAGCATCGAGGACCTGACACCGGGTATGGAGCTTCAAGGCACCGTGCGCAACGTCATTGACTTCGGCGCCTTCGTCGATATCGGCATTAAAAATGACGGCCTCGTCCATATTTCCCAGCTGAGCGACCGCTTCGTGAAGCATCCGATGGATGTCGTCTCGGTCGGCGACAATGT
>CAYXQS010000277.1:0-1508 GCA_964466515.1 uncultured Gemmatimonas sp.
GGGCCGTCGCCGCCGCAAGGAGCCGCCGCAGATCCAGGACGTGCTCAAGCGCGGCCAGAGCCTCATCGTTCAGGTGAGCAAGGAGCCGATCTCCACCAAGGGGCCGCGCGTCACCGCGCAGGTCTCGATGGCGGGGCGTTTCCTCGTCTATATGCCGTTTGCCTCGCGCGTGGGCGTGAGCCGGAAGATCGGCGAGCGCGCCGAGCGGCAGCGCCTGCGCGAGCAGGTGCAGAAGGTGCTCCCCAAGGACTCGGGCGGCGTGATTGTCCGCACGGTCGGCGAGGACGTGACGCAGGAGACCTTCACGCGCGAGCTCAACACCCTGATCGCGTCGTGGCAGAAGATCAACAAGAAGACGAAGTTCGTGGGCAACCCGCCCAAGCTGCTGCACCGCGAGACCTCGCTCACGCGCGGGATCATCCGCGACCTCTTCTCCACCAAGGTGGACCGCCTCACCGTGGACTCGAAGCAGGTCTACAACGAGATCGTCGAGTACCTGAAGGGGATCGCGCCGGAGCTGATCGACCGCGTGAACCTCTACGAGGACAAGGTCCCGCTCTTCGACAAGGAGGGCGTGGAGAAGGAGATCCGCGACCTCTTCAAGCGGCGCTGCGACCTGCCGAGCGGCGGGTACCTGATCATCGAGCCCACCGAGGCGCTCGTGTCGATTGACGTGAACACCGGCCGCTTCACCGGGAAGAAGGACCCCGAGAAGACGGTGACCAAGACGAACGTGGAGGCGGCGCGCGAGATTGCGCGGCAGTTGCGCCTCCGCGATGTCGGCGGGATCATCGTCTGCGACTTCATCGATATGGAGACGAAGTCCAACCGCGACCGCGTGCTCCAGGAGCTGCGCACCCACCTCGGCCGCGACCGCGCACGCACGAAGGCGTTTGCGGTCAGCGACCTTGGCTTGATCGAGATGACGCGCCAGCGGGTGCGGCAGAGCCACTTCCACGCGATGACCGAGCCGTGTCCCGTCTGTCAGGGGACCGGGCGGGTCTTCACCTCGGAGACGATCGTGCGGCGGATGGAGCGCGCCGTGCGCCGCCTCGCCAGCGACGGCCGCCGCGAGGGGGTCATCGTGAAGCTCCACCCCGACACCGTGATGTACGTGCTCGAGGAGGAGAAGGAACTGGTCAAGCGCCTGGAGAAGTCCGTTGGGTTCAGCGTGGAGATGCGGGACGACCCGCTGCTGAAGCCGGACGAGTTCAAGCTGCTCGTGAAGGGGGCGGGCCGGGATATCACGAGCCAGTACGCGGTGGCGTAGCGTCGCTGCGTCCGCGACTCCGGGCGGAGGTCGAATGCGGCTGATTGTCCGTGGTGTGATGGTGGTGAGCCTTGGGGCAACGGGCCACCAGCCGCGAGCCGCCCAAGTCCCGTCATACCAGCCAGTTGACTCGCCTCACCCGACTGGGTATTATTTCAGGCTCGCACCAAACCTACGAACTCCCGAGATGTCCTGATGTCGTACGCAATCTTCCGCTCCGGCGGCAAGCAGTACCGCG
>CAYXQS010000278.1:0-1501 GCA_964466515.1 uncultured Gemmatimonas sp.
CGCAGGGCGGCGATGGGGTCGAGGCGCGAGGCGCGCGTGGCGGGATAGATCCCCGCCACGATGCCGACGCCCGCGCCGACGAGGATGGCCGCCACGAGGGACCAGACCGCCACGGAGGCGGGCAGGGGAGTGACCGCCGCGATGAGCTGCGCCAATCCCACGCCGGCCGCCGCGCCGATGGCGGCGCCGACGATGCTGAGCGTGGCCGCCTCCACGAGGAACTGCGAGAGGATGTCGCGGCGGCGCGCGCCGAGCGCCATCCGCACGCCGATCTCGCGCGTCCGTTCCGCCACGGCCACGAGCATAATGTTCATAATGACCATCGCGCCGACGACGAGGCCGATGGCGGGAAGCGCCGTGCCGAAGAGGATCATCTTCCCCTTGAGCTCGGCAAAGAAGTCGAGCGCGGCGTCGGAGGTCTCGAGGGCAAAGTTGTCCGGCTCGCCGGGGCCGAGGCGGCGGAAGCCGCGCATCGCCTCGCGCACCATCTCCATCCCGTCCTCGAGGATCTCGCGCGACGGCGCCTGCACGGTGATCTGGCCGATGTCGCCGCGCGGACGGATCGCGCGCGCGAGCGGCGAGCTGTAGGGCGCAATGGTCATCCGGTCCATCGAGAAGCCGAACACCGAGCCCTGCTCCTCGATGGTCCCGATGACGGTGTACGGCTGGCCGGCGATGCGCAGCTCGCGACCGAGGGGGTCGAGCCCCTTGAAGTAGTAGTCCGCCACCTCGGTGCCGATGACGATCACGCGCGCGCCGGTGGCGACGTCCTGCGGGCCGAAGGCGCGCCCCGAGGTGATCCCGAACTTCTTGATGTCGAAGTACGCCGCGTCGGTGGCGATGGCGTGGACCTGGCGCGGCCGCATCCCCGCCGCAAAGGCGTAGATGAAGTTCTCGTTCACGCGCGCCTGGCGGAACTGCGGGCCGAGCGTCTCGCGGACGAGCTGCGCGTCCGGCCCAAAGAGCCGCGGGCGGCGCAGGAACGCGCGCCACTCGTCGTCGCTCTCGTTCGGCGTGAAGTTGGGGAAGCGCCGGACGTCGAAGGTGTTGACGCCGATGATCTTCGCCGCGAAGTCGTTCTCGACGTAGTCGCTCATCCCCTCGACGATCGACACGACGGCGATGAGGAACATCACCCCGATCATCACGCCGAGGAGGGTGAAGAAGCTCTTCAGCTTCTGGACACGGATGGTCTGGAGGGCGAGGCGGACGGCTTCGAGGAGGGGCACGGGGGGTCGGTTATTCGTGGCGGAGGGCTTCGACGGGGTCGAGCCGCGACGCGCGAAGCGCCGGGATCATCCCGAAGAGCACGCCGGTGACAGCACTCGCCAGCAGCGCCGCGGCCACCGCGCCGGGCGGGATCGACGCCTCGATCGATGTCCCCGAGCGGATCAGCAGCGCGAAATGCTCCATCCGCGCACGCTTGCCGGCGACGTCCAGCGAGCGCGGGCAGGCATAGAGCCGGGTCGAGGAGCGCAGCACCTCGTCGACGATGACCAGG